>JAHCKS010000003.1 GCA_026125665.1 Rubrivivax sp. | reverse complement strand
CGTCACTGGAGTGACGCGCACCCAGCGCAATCAATCCGCGTCGCGGGCGCCGGCGAGGCGGGTCTTGTATTCGTCGGGGATCGGTTTGCCGGCGTCGGTGTAGGCCTTGGCGATCGCGGCCACGTTGGGGCTGAAGATCGTGCGGCGGTTCGACTTGGTCCATTCGCGCGAGGCCACGACCGTGTCGAGCGAGCCCTGGAAGCGCGGCATCACCCAGCGGGCGAAGAGCTCGAAGCTCTTCATCGTCTTGTCGCGGTCGGCCCATTCATGGGCGCGGAACATCACGCCGCCGATGCCGCCCTTGCTGCTCTCGACCAGCTTCTCGATGCCGCGGCTCACCGTGTCGGGCGAGCCGACCAGGGTCGTGCCCATCTTGACACCCTCGCGCAGCGGATCGTCGGCGCGGCCCGGCGGGCGGCCCAGCGTGTCCTCGAAATAGGTCACGGTCTCGATGCGCTCGCCGACCTTGACCTGCTCGATCGCCGCCTCGTCGTCCTCGGCGGTGTGCATGTTGACCACCAGGCGCCAGTCCTTGCGGTCCATGGTGCGGCCGACCTTGGCGGCCTCGTCCTCGGCGATCTTCCACTGGTTGGCGAGCGCGTCGGGGCCGCCGGGGATGCCGGCGCCCAGCGACAGCACGCCCAGCCCATACTTCCCGGCGGCCTGCATGCCGGCGGGCGTCAGCGTGCTGGCGACAGCGATCGGGAAGCGCGGCCAGGTGTAGGGCGCGAGATGCAGGCGCGCCTGGTTCATCTCGAACCAGTCGGTCTTCATCGTCACCGGCTCCTCGCAGGCGAGCAGCCGCGTGATCGCGTCGAGCGACTCGTCCATGCGGCGGCGCTGCGTGTCGGGGGCGATGCCCAGCATGTAGGCATCCGACACCAGCGCGCCAGGACCGACGCCCAGCATGGCGCGGCCGCGCGTCATGTGGTCGAGCTGCACGAAGCGGTTGGCCACCATCAGCGGGTGGTGATAGGGCAGGCTGGTGACGCCCGAGCCCAGGCGGATGTTGCGCGTGCGCTCGGCGGCGGCGGCGATGATCAGCTCGGGTGAGGCGATCAGCTCCCAGCCGGCGGAATGATGCTCGCCGATCCACGCCTCGTCGTAGCCCAGATGATCGAGCCACTGGATCAGCTCCATGTCGCGCGCGATGGCCAGCGTGGGGTTGTCGCCGACGCGATGGAATGGCGCCAGGAAGATGCCGAAGATCAGACCCTTGTGCGCCATGACGCAGAGCTCCCCGATTCAAAAAGCTTCTCCCCGCGAAGGCGGGGAGAAGGTGGCGCGAAGCGCCGGATGAGGGGCTTATGTTAGCGCGACAACGGCAGCGTGTGGTGAGACGATTCGAAGCCCCTCATCCGCCTCGCTGCCGCTCGGCACCTTCTCCCCGGCTTCGCGGGGAGAAGGAGAAATGCTAAGCCGGCGTGAAGCAGGGCAGCGCGCCGCCGCCGTCGGTCGGCTTGAACACCACCCTCACCGCCTGGCCGATCTTCAGCTTGTCGAAGTCGCAATCGACCATGTTGGTCATCATGGTCGTGCCCTCGGCCAGCGTGACATAGGCCAGCGCGTACGGGATCGGCGCGCGGCGCATGACGCTGTAGGAATAGAGCACGCCCTTGCCCGACGCCGTCGTCCACTCCGTCTTGTCGCTGAAGCAGTACGGGCACAGGCTGCGCGGGTAGTGGTGCGTCCTGTTGCAGGCGGTGCACTTCTTCACCAGCAGCTTGCCTTCCTTGGCGGCTGCCCAATACTCCTCGGTTTCCGGGCTGGTCACCGACGCGGGGAGCTTGCGTTCCTTCTCGGCCATGATCGCTTACTCCCTCTCCAGGATGATCGTACCGCTGCCGTGCCGGCTGCCCAGCGAACCGCCGGTGCCGTGCGCCAGCGCCAGATCGCAGTTCTTCACCTGCACCTTGGGATGCGCCTCGCCGCGCACCTGGCGCACCGCCTCCAGCACCTTGGTGAGCCCGCCGCGATTGCCGGGATGGTTGCTGCACAGCCCGCCGCCGTCGGTGTTGAACGGCAGCTTGCCGGTGCCGGCGATCAGGTTGCCGTCGCTGACGAAGCGCCCGCCCTGGCCCTTGGCGCAGAAGCCCAGGTCCTCCAGCGTCAGCAGCACGGTGATCGTGAAGCTGTCGTAGATCGACGCGTACTGGATGTCCGCCGGCTTCACGCCGGCCTCGGTGAACGCCGCCTTGCCGGTCCAGGCGGCGCCGGTGGTCAGCAGGTCGACCTTGCCGCCGCTCTGGTTGCGCAGGTACTCGCCGGTGCCGATGACGTTGACCACCGGGCGCTTCAGGCTGCGCGCGATCTCCGGCCGCACGACGACCAGCGCGCCGCCGCCGTCGCTGATGACGCAGCAGTCCAGGCGGTGAAGCGGGTCGGCGATCATCGGCGAGCCGACCACGTCCTTCACCGTGACCACCTCGCGCACCATCGCGTGCGGGTTGTGCTGCGCATGGTGCGACGCCGCGACGCGGATCCACGCCAGCTGCTCGCTCGTCGTGCCGTGCTCGTGCATGTGGCGCATCGCCGCCATGCCGTACATGTTCACCGTGGTCGGCGCGTACGGCAGCTCGAAGGGCACGTCGGGCGCGGCGCCGTAGTTGCGCGGCGCGGTGCCGGTGGCCATGCCCTCGGCCTTGGGCCGGCCGGCCAGCGTGATCAGCGCCACGTTGCAGCGCCCGGCGGCGATGGCGGCCGCGGCGTGCGCGACGTGCACGACGTACGAGGAGCCGCCGGTCTCGGTGCTGTCGACATGGCGCAGCTTGAGCCCCAGGTAGTCGACCATCGACATCGCGCCCAGCCCCGGCGCGTCGCCGGCACAGAAGTAGCCGTCGACGTCCTTGATCGTCAGCCCGGCATCGGCGAGCGCGCCGCGCGCGACCTCGGCGTGCAGCTGCGCCACCGACTTGTCGTCGGCGCGGCGGATCGGGTGCTCGTAGGCGCCGGCGATGCAGGCGGTGTTTTTCAAGCTCATGTCACCTTCCTTGCGGCTTCAGGGTCGCCGTGCCCTTGATGACGTCCTGGCCCTTGGCATTGCGCACCCAGACCTCGTAGACCGGCGGCTCGCTGCCCATGCGCAACTCGCCGCCGCCGGTGACGTCGTCGTCGATCCGCACCGGCTGCACGAACTTGATCTCCAGGTGGATGCGATTCAGCGCCTGCACACCGAGCGTGTTCTTCAGCGCCTGCCAGATCAGCGCCACCGACATCGTGCCGTGGGCGATGATGCCGCCCATCGGGCTCTTGGCGGCGAACGCCTTGTCGACGTGGATGGGGTTGTAGTCGTTCGTCACCGCCGCGTACTTCATGACGGTGTCGAAGTCGACGCGCTTGGTCGACGGCTTCAGCTGCGCGTGCATGGCGTGTTCCTCCCTCACTGCGCGACCAGCGTGGTCATGATGCCGGTGAACAGCAGTGCACCCGAGCCGACGGCGCGCGTCTCGCTGCGCACGCGCACCCACTTGCGGTCCTTCTTGATCTCCTTGTCGAGGCACCACACGTCGGTGCGGATGGTCTGGCCGATGCGCGGCATGCGCTTGACGTCGAAGGTCTGGCCGCCGTGCACGCCGCCGGGCGGGCGCGGCGAGTTGAGCGTCAGCACGGCATCGATGACGATCATCGCAAGCATGCCGGCCGGCATCACGCCGGGGTCGTCGTCGTCGGGGTAGACGCTGCGCCACTTCGAGACGGTGGATTCGTCGACCACGAAGTCACGCGCACCGTAGTGCCTGCCGGGCTCGTAGTGAGCGTAGTTAAAGACCGGTCCTTCGCTCATGCGGGCTCCACTTGAGGAATCGTCTGCTCGCTGCCGGGGCGCGACTCGAAACACACGCGCACCGGCATGCCGATGCGCACCTGCGCCGGGTCGCAGCGCAGCACGTTGCACATGAAGCGCAAGCCCTCGTCCAGATCGACCAGCGCCAGCACGTAGGGCACGTCGCCGGCGAACGCGGGCAGCGGCGCGCGGTGGATGACGGAGAAGCTGGCGATCCGGCCGCCGCCCCCGGCCTTCTGCCATTGCGATTGCGTCGTGTGGCAATGCACGCAGGCCGAGCGGGCGTAGAACTGCGCCTTGCCGCAGGCGCCGCAGCGCTGGTAGCGGAATTCGCCGAGGTTGGCGCCTTCCCAATAGTGGCGGCTGATGCCGTCGGGCACCGGCGCCGGCTTGGCTTGCACGTCGGCCATCGTCAGGCCCTCCCCAGCAGGATCGAGCAGTGGCCCGAGAAGATGCCGCCCAGCGTGTGCGCGAGCGCCACTTCGGCGTCCTTCACCTGGCGCGGCCCGCACTCGCCGCGCAGTTGGCGCACCGCCTCGACCACATGGAACATGCCGCCGGCCGCGCCCGACGAGCCGTACGACAGCAGCCCGCCGTTGGTGTTGACCGGGAACTTGCCGCCGATGGCGAACTCGCCGGCCAGCGCCGCCGGCCCGGCGGCGCCGCGCTCGTAGAAGCCCATCGACTCGAGCTGGATCAGCAGCGTGCTGGTGAAGCAGTCATAGATGTGCGCGCAGTCGACGTCGGCATGCTTCAGCCCGGCGTGGCCCAGCGCGTCGGCCACCGACTCGCGGCAGCCGAAATCGACCAGCGACGGCGCCGCGAAGATGTGCTCGTGGGTGTGGCCCTCGCCGGTGGCGAGCAGTTCGACGGCGCGCTTCGGGCGGTCGCGCCCGGTCTCGGCGGCGCTCACGATCACCGCGGCCGCGCCGTCGGAGACGAGGCAGCAGTCGAGCATGCGCAGCGGCGAGGCGATCACCTTGGACCTGCGCACGTCGTCCATCGTGATCGGCTTCCTCATGTGCGACTGGGGGTGCAGCGCCGCGTTCGCTCGCTGGTTCACCGCCACCGCCGCGAGGTGGTCGCCATTCAGCCAGCCTTCGTGGAAGTAGACCTGCGCGGCCATCGCGAACGCCGCGGGCACGCTCATGCCGTAGGGCTGCTCGTACTGCGCATGGCCCACGTCGGCCAGCGCGGCCTGCACCTTCTCGCCCATGCCGCTGAGCCGGTTGTCGCCCGTCACGCACAGCACGTGGCGGCACATGCCCGAGCGCACCAGCGACTCGGCGTGCCGCACCAGCAGCCCGCCTGTCATGCCGCCCATGCAGATGGAGGCGTTGACCTTGGGCCGGATGCCGAGGTATTCGGCGAGCACGCCGCCGAGCATCAGCTGCGGCGACGCGAACGAGTAGGCGGTGAGCAGGCCGTCGATGTCCGACAGCTTCAGGCCCGCGTCGGCGAGCGCGCCGAGGCTGGCCTCGGTGTGCAGCGACATGCAGGTGCTTTCCGGCAGCGAGCCGACCTGGGTGTCGTACACGCCGCTGACGATGGCTTTGCTGGCCATGGTTCTCCTCGCTGATCCGTTTCAGGGCAGGCTGACGACGAGGTCGCGCTGCAAGCGGCGCAGCTGCTCGACGGCACCGTCGACCAGCTCGGCCATGATGTCCTTCGCCGGCCGCCGCGCCTTCACCAGCCCGCCCGCTTGGCCGGCGATGTTGTAGAAGAGGTCGTGCCGCCCCGCCGCGAGCGCCGCGGCCAGGAAGTCCTCCATCAGGATGCGCTGGTGCGGCGTCTCCAGCGTCGGCAGGCCCGATTCGGCCCAGGCCTGCGCGATCTCGCCGTGGAACGCGCGCACCGTCTTGCCCGTCCAGACCTTGCTGATGCGAAAGGCCTCGGAGTCCGCGGCGACGATCTGGTCCTTGCAGGCGTCGAACAGCTGCCCCTCGTCGGCGACGAGGAATGCGGTGCCGATCCACACCGCCTGCGCGCCGAGCGCGAGCGCGGCGACGATGCCGCGGCCGTCGGCGATGCCGCCCGCGGCGAGCACCGGTGTCGGGCTCACCGCATCGACCACCTGCGGGATCAGCGGCAGCGAGGCCACGGTGCCAGTGTGGCCGCCCGCCTCGGTGCCCTGCGCCACGACGGCGTCGACGCCGCTCTTCTTCTGCCGCACCGCGTTGCGCACCGAGCCAGACAGGCCGATGAGCTTCATGCCCTGCGCACGGGCGCGTTCGAGCAGGAAGTCGGGGTCGCCAAGGCCGGCGGCGAAGACCGGCACGCGCTCGTCGAAGATGACTTTGAGGACCGACTTCGCGTACTCGAGGTTGACCACCGTCTCGTCGGCCGGCTTCACGTCGGGCAGGCCGTGGCGGCGAATCAGCTCCTGCACGAACGCGGCATGCTTCGGGAAGCGCGCGCGGATCTCCTCGCGCACCGCCGTGCGGGTGGGCGGCGCGTCGGCGATGCGCGCCGGCAGCAGCAGGTCGACGCCGAAGGGCTTGTCGGTCAGCGTGCGTACCTCGCGGATGCGCCGGCGCGTCTCCTCCGGCGACAGCCCCGAGCAGCCGAGCACGCCCAGGCCACCCGCCTGCGACACCGCGGCCACCAGCGCCGGCGGCGTGGCGCGGCCGCCGACGCCCATGCCGGCCAGGAAGATCGGCACCTCGATGCCCCAGGCATCGCAGAAGGCGTTGTGCAGCAAGGCCCGGCTCACGGCGCCGCGGTCACCTGAAGACCGGCTTGCGCTTGGCTCGGAAGGCGGCGACGCCTTCCTTCACGTCGTCGGTCTGAAACAGGAACGGAAAGGCGTCGATCGCATAGCGCATGTCGTCGCCGCCGATGCCCTTGTTGTAGAACGACTTGGCCATCTGCAGCGCCATCTGCGGCTTGGCCGCGAGCTTCTCGGCGAAGGCCATCGCCTCGTCCATCAGCTTCTCGGGGGCCACGGTGCGCAGCGCGATGCCCAGGCTCACCGCCTCGGCGGCCGGGATGGGCTCGCCGAGCATGCTCATCTCCTTGGCCTTGGGGCGGCCAACGATCTGGTGCAGCCGCAGCAGCGCGAAGCCGGGCAGCAGCCCGAGCTGGATCTCGGGTACGCCGAACTTGGCGCGTTCGGAGGCGAGGATGAAGTCGCAGGCGATCGCCAGCTCGAAGCCGCCGCCGAAGGCGATGCCGTTGACCGCCGCGATCAGCGGCTTGCGGCAGCGCTCGGGCGCCTCGAGCACCGGCAGCACGCTGGCGATGAAGTCGCGTGCCTGCTCCGGCGTCTCGGGAAAGCTGCTGATGTCGGCGCCGGCGCAGAAGGCCTTGTCGCCGCGACCGGTGAGGATGCCGACGCGGATCTCGGGGTCGGCGTCGACCATCGCGAGGCCTTCGGTGACACCCTGGCGGATACCGACGGAGATGGCGTTGAGCTTGGTGGGCTCGTCCAGGGTCAGGACCGCGACGCGGCCCTTCTTCTCGAATTCGACGCTGCCGATGCGCATGGGATGCTCCTCGATGAACGGTGGTGATCGCGCGAAGCTTCGCCTGCGCGCCGGGCCACTCTGCTCGGGGGAGTGGGCGCGCCGCGGGCCGCACAGCCAGACTGATCACCGTGGCGGTCGTCAGCGTCGGGCAGCCACCCATCTCCGGCATCGGAAGCCTAACAAACGTTTGGCTGCCGGTCAATGAGCAATGAGCCAGAGCGACAAGCCAGCCGTTCGGCGGCTCGTCGGCGGCGCGAGGATCGCGCCGGGTCATCCGGCGCGCGCCCGCATTCAACGCCCGTACACCAGCCCCGGCAGCCACAGCGACAGCGCCGGCACGTAGGTCACGGCCACCAGCAGCAGCAGCAGCAGCACGAGGAACGGCGTCGTGCCGCGGATCGCCTCGCCGATCGGCGCCTTGGCGACGCCGGCGATCACGTACAGGTTCAGCCCGACCGGCGGCGTGATCAGCGCGATTTCCATGTTGATCGTCATCACCACGGCGAAGTGCACCGGGTCGATGCCCAGCGGCCCGAGCAACGGCACCAGGATCGGCAGCGTGATGAGCATGATCGACGCCACCTCGAGGAACATGCCCAGCACCAGCAGCACGACGTTGATGATCAGCAGGAACTGCCACGCCGTCAGCCCGAGTCCGCTCATGGCTTCGACGAGCCGGGCGGGCAGCCCGGATTCGGTGACCCACTGACCGAAGGCCAGGGCGGTGGCCACGATGAGCATGACGACGGCGGCATTCTTGACCGAGTCGCCGACGACGCCGAACACCTCGCCCCAGCCGAAGCCGCGGTAGACGAGCAGCGATACCGCCAGCGCGACGAGCGCGGCCAGCGCGGCCGCCTCCGTGACTGTCACCAGCCCGCCGTAGATGCCGACGGCGATGACCAGCGGCACGGCCAGCGCCGGCAGCGCGATGAGGTTGACGCGCACGAACTGCGCGCGCGGCGCGGCGGCCTGGCGCGGATAGCCGTGGCTGCGTGCGTGCCACATGACCCACAGCGCGAAGATCAGCGCCTGCAGCAGCCCGGGAACGACGCCGGCCAGGAACAGCCGCGGAATCGACTGCTCGGCGAGGATGCCGTAGAGGATCAGCGGCAGGCTCGGCGGGATGAGGATGCCCAGCGTGCCCGCGGCGCCGACGAGGCCGAGCGCGAACGGGCGCGCGTAGCCCTTGTCGACCATCGCCGGAATCATGATCGTGCCGATGGCCAGCGCGGTGGCGACGCTGGAGCCGCAGATCGCCGCGAACAGCATGCACGCGGCGACGGTCACCACGCCCAGGCCGCCGTGCAGGCGCCCGAGCCAGGCGTTGGAAACGTCGATCAGCGCCTTCGAGATGCCGCCGCGCAGCATGAAGTTGGCCGCCATCACGAAGAACGGCACGGCCACCAGCGTCGGCGAATTCAGCTCGTCGAGGATCTTCTGCGCGATGCCGACCAGCGGGCGCCCTTCGGCGGCCGTCAGCACACCGGCCGAGATGCCCAGCACGAGGAAGATCGGCAGCCCCGCCGCCAGCAGGACGAGGAAGACGAGCAGCAGCAGCGTGCCCACGCGTTCAGCTCTCGTGGCCGCTGCGCGGCGCCATCGTCGCGGCGTCGTAGTGCCACAGCCAGCGCGCGAGGCGCCGCAGGTAGCGCAGGGTCATCAGAGCGGCACCCAGCGGCAGGCTGGCGTAGTACAGCCACATCGGAAACGCCAGCGGCGTCAGGCTGCGTTCGTTGAGCCGCCAGGCATCGCGCGCCACCTCGAAGCCGAACCATGCCAGCAGCGCGCAGAAGACGATCGCCAGCGTGCAGTTGAGCACCTCCACCGCCCGCACGGCGGCGGGCGGCAGCAGACGCAGCACGAGGTCGGCGCGCACGTGGGAGTCCTCCTCGACGAGCAGGCTGCCCGCGACGAAGGTCGCGCCGATCAGTCCGTAGACGAGCACCTCGTCGGACCACGTCACCGCCCAATCGGTGGCGACGTAGCGCGTGAGGATGCGATGCGCGGCCAGCGCCAGCGCGAGCAGGCCGAGCGCGCCGATGAACCCGCGTTCGAGCCGGTCCCACCAATGCAGGCCGCGATGGCCCGGTCGGGCTTGCATGTGCCGGGTGGCCGGTTTGCGCTACTTGGCGGCCAGCAGCGCGGCGGTCTTCTTCACCATCACCGGGTCGACGTTCATCTGCCGTGCCAGTTCGGCCTGGTTGGGCAGCAGGCGCGCGCGGATCTCAGCCAGCGTCTCGGGCCTGGGCGTGACGAAGGCGACGCCGTGGCTGGCCAGCGTGGCCTTGGCCTCTGCCTGCGCGCGCGCGCCCTCGGCGCGCATGCCGGGCAGCATCTCGGCCCAGGTCTGCTCGACGATGCGGCGCTGCTCGGCCGAGAGCTTGCTCCAGAACGCCTCGGAGACCATCGGGATGTACTGGCCGAAGAACTGGTTGTCCTCGAACGCGTGGCGCACGCCGGCGTCCCACAGCTTGGCGCTCGTCAGGCTTTCGTTGGTCGAGACCAGGGCGTCGAAGTTGCCCTGCGACAGCGCCAGCGGCACGTCCGGCCAGGCGGTCATGTTGGGCACGCCGCCGAGCTGTTGGATGCGCGCGATCAGCCCCTTGCCGCCGGGCGTGCGCACGGTGAGCCTGGCCATGTCGGCCACGCCGTTGATCGGGCGCTTGGTGGTGAAGGTGTTGGCCGGGCCGAGGTCGAGCCAGGCGCCGAGCACCTTGACGCCGGCCTTGGCCTCGAGCGACTTCGCCAAGGCCTGCCCGACCTCGCCGTCGGCCACCCTGTGCACCGCCGCCGCCGACAGGCCATAAAACATCGGCAGCTGGAACAGGTCGAGCCCGGGCTCCACCGCGGCCAGCTGCCAGGTGCCCGGCACCGCCATCTCGACCCCGCCCTGGCGCAGCGCCTTGAGCACGTCGCGGTCGCGGAACAGCTGCGCGCTGTGGTAGAGCGTCGGCTCGATCTGGCCCTTGGAGCGTTCCTTCACGGCCTCGAGGAAGCGCTCGATGGCCTTGGTGCGGAAGTGCGCCGCCGTGGTGTCGAGCGAGACGCGCATTTTCACCGGCTGCGCCTGCGCCCGCGCCGCCGCAACCGCGGCAAGGCAGCCGAGCGCTAGGCCGGCGCGGATGAGGAGCCTGCGGCTTGCGCTCGCGATCGTCTGCATGTTCGTCTCCTGTTGTTCGTGTCGCTCGTGTCGGTCGGGTCCGTCCTCAGAGCTCGAGGATCTCGGCGCGCTTGAGGATGTTGCCCACCAGCCGCACCGAAGCGGCGTCGACGAGGTTGCCGTCGACGTTGATCGCCCCCAGGCCTTGCCTTTCGGCCTCGGCGTAGGCGGCGGCGAGCTTGCGCGCCGCGAGCACGTCTTCCATCTTCGGCGTGAAGGCTTCGCGCGCGATCTCGATCTGCGAGGGATGGATCGCCCACTTGCCGACGCAGCCGAGGATGCGCGCGCGCTCGCACTCGACGCGGTAGCCCTCGGCGTCGCGGAAGTTGCCGAAGGGCCCGTCGATGGCCTCGATGCTGGCGGCGCGGCAGGCGATGATCATCTTGAAGCGGCAGTAGTGCCACAGGTCGCCCGGGTAGCTGCTGCTGCCGCCGATGGCCTTCAGGTCGATGCCCTGCGAGGCCGAGTAGTCGCCCATGCCGAGGATGAGCGCCTCGAGCCGGTCGCTGGAGCGGGCGATCTCCTCGACGTTGATCATCGCCTCGACTTCCTCGATCAGCGCCTCGAGGCCGACGCGGCGAGTGAGCTTCTTCTTCTTCTCGATCTGCGTCAGCAGCGTGTCGACGAAGTACACGTCGCGCGCCGCCATCACCTTGGGCACGATGATCACGTCGACGTATTCGGCGGCGTGCTCCATGACGTGGATGATGTCCTCGTAGGCGTAGGGCGTGGTCAGGTCGTTGATGCGCACGGCGCGCGTCTTGCCGGTCCAGTCGAGGTGCTTCAGCGCATCGACGATGCGGCTGCGCGCCTCGACCTTGGCGCTCGGCGCCACCGCATCCTCGAGGTCGAGGAACACCAGGTCGGCGGCGCTCTGCGCGGCCTTGGCCATCATCTTCTCGCTGTTGCCGGGCACGGCAAGTTCCACCCGGCGGGCGCGCTGCGGACGAGTCTTCATCTTTGCTTCCTGGGAAAGGTTGGCTGTGGTGTCATGCATTGCCGCCGCGCACGCGTGCGAAGTGCCAGGCCAGGCCGAGCCCGGCCAGCACCGCGCCGAGCCACAGGGCGATAAATCCGGCGCTGTCGTCGAGGCCCAGCCCGTCGGCGAGGCGCAGCAGCGCCCAGCCGATGGCCAGGTTCACGCCGCCCCACAGCACGTTGACGATCGGCGACGATTCGCCGACGCCCGGCGGGCGCGCGAACGGGCTCTGGAAGCGCCGCCCGCCGATGCCGGCGACCCAGTGCGGCACGGCGTTGGCGAGGAACACTCCGGCGAGGAACAGCCACAGCAGGCGCATCGGGTCCATCGGCGTTGTCCTCCGCTTTCACTTCACCAGGCCGGCATCGCGCCAGCGGCGCACTTCGTCGGCCGCCGCGCCGAAGCCGGCGAGCACGTCATCGGTGTCCTCGCCGAGCAGCGGCGCGCGCCGCCGCACCGCGCCCGGCGTGCCGGTCATGCGCACGGCGATGCCGGCGATCTGCACCGGCGTCGCGCTGCCCGGCTGCTCGACCGCGGGCAGCATGTCGTGCGCGGCGAAGTGCGGGTCGGCGTAGACGTCGCGCACGTCGTAGACCGGGCCGAAGGGGATGCGCCCGCCGAGCGCCTCGGTTAGCTCGCGCTTGGTGCGCGGCCGCGTGAAGGCATGGATCGCCTCGTCGACGCGGTCGTGCTGGCGCTGGCGGCCGTCGTTGCCGCGGAAGGCCGGGTCGGTGCCGAGCTCGGGGCGGCCGATCAGCTCGCACAGCTGCTTCCAGAACGCGTCGGTCGGGCAGGCGATGGTCACCCAGCCGTCCTTGCAGGCGAACATGCCGAAGGGGCACAGGATCGGATGGCGGTTGCCTTCGGGCCCCGGCACCTTGCCCTCGTAGGAGTGCTGGTAGACCATGCGCTCGCACAGCGACAGCACGGCATCGACCATCGGCACGTCGACGAACTGCCCGCGCCCGGTCTTCTGCGCGCGGTAGATGCCGGCCATGATGCCGAAGGCCATGTGCACCGCCGGCACCAGGTCGCCGACGCCCGGCCCCACCTTCAGCGGCGTGTGCGCGTCCGGCCCGGTGATGGCCATGATGCCGCCCATCGCCTGCGCAACGACGTCGAAAGCGGGCCATTCCTGATACGGCGTGGCGCCGCCGCGCGGATCGCCGAAGCCGCGCAGCGCGGCGTAGACGAGCCGCGGATTGCGCTCGGCCAATGTCTCGTAGCCGAGCCCGAGGCGGTCCATCGCGCCGACGCGCATGTTCTCGACCACCACGTCGGCACCCTCGACCAAGCGCAGGAAGATGGCTTTCGCCTGCGGCTGCTTGAGGTCGATGCACAGGCTCTTCTTGTTGCGGTTGATGCTCTGGAAGTAGCCCCCCCACAGGCGCCGGCCGTCGTCGGCGCGGAACGGGCCCATCGCGCGCGTCATGTCGCCTTCGGGCGGCTCGATCTTCACCACCTCGGCGCCCTGGTCGGCGAGCAGCTGGGTGCAGTACGGGCCGGCGAGCATCTGCGTCAGGTCGAGGACCTTCAGCCCTTCGAGCGCGCCGGGGGAGATGCCGCTCATCGCGTCGTCCCGACCTAGCGGTCGCCCCAATGGCTGCGGCGCTTGACGAGCACCGTGCGCTCGCCTTCGAAGACGACCTTGTCGGACTGGTTCACGCCCCAGTGCTTGAAGCGCACGACGCCGGCGTCGGCGCGCCCGGCGTCGGCCACCGACAGCACCTCGGTGTAGGCGGTGAGCGTGTCACCGTGCAGCACCGGCGCCTTGAAGCGGATCTTGTCCAGACCCAGCTCGGCGAGGCTGTTCTCGGCCGTGTCCTGGCTCGCCAGCCCGATGACGAGCGAGGCGGTGATGCCGCCGAAGGTGATGCGGTGCCCAAACGGCGTGGCGCGCATTGCCTCCTCGTTGAAGTGGCCCTCGGCGGTGTTCATCACCAGGTTGGTGAGGATGACGTTCTCGATCGCCTCGACCGTCTTGCCGCGCGCGTGGCGGTAGACCGCGCCGACGGCGAAGTCCTCGAAGTAGTTGTCGCGCCCGGTGCGCTCGCTGATCTTCATGCCTCGCTCCTGCCTAGCAGGTGGTCGGAGATGATGCGCTGCTGGATCTCCGAGGTGCCCTCGAAGATCTTGGTCAGCCGCGCGTCGCGCCAGTGGCGCTCCACCGCGTACAGCTTGGTGTAGCCGGCGCCGCCGTGGATCTGCAGCGCCTCGCTGGTGACGCGCTCGGCCATCTCGCTGGCGAAGAGCTTGCACATCGCCGCCTCCTGGTCGCAGCGGCGCCCGCAGTCGATGGCGTCGCAGACGAAGTACATCAGCTGGCGCGCCGCCTCGATCTCGGTGGCCATCTGCGCGATCTTGAAGCGGATCGCCTGGAACTCGCCGATCGGCCGGCCGAACTGCTCGCGCTGCTTGGCGTACGCGATGGCGTCCTCCAGAGCGCCGCGGGCCAGCCCGATGGCACGCGCCGCCGTGTGCGCGCGCGCCTTCTCCAGGCCCTGCGAGACCATGTAGAAGGCCTTGCCCTCTTCGCCGACCATGCAGGAAGCCGGCACGCGGCAGTCGTCGAAGGCGAGTTCGTAGGTGCGCCAGCCGAAGTAGCCGATCTTCGGGATCGGGTTGCCGCGCACGCCCGGCGGCAGCTGGCCGCGCGGCTTCTCGATCAGGAAGGCGCTGATGCCCAGGTGCTTGCGCGCCGGGTCGATCGTCTCGCCCGTGCGCACCAGCACCATGATGAAGTCGGCCCCGTCGGCGAAGGTGCACCAGTACTTCGAGCCGTTGAGCACCCAGTGCTCGCCGTCGCGGCGCGCGCGGCAGGTGATGTTGGCGACGTCGGAGCCGGCATTCGGCTCCGACAGCGAGAACGCGCCCAGGAACTCGCCGCGCGCCATGCGCCGCAGCCACTGCTCGCGCTGCGCCGCGTTCATGTTGCGGCTCGAGCCGATCAGGCCGTTGCCGCGCGCGATCAGGCTGGCCACGCTCATCCAGCAGCGCGCCAGCTCCTCGGTGACCAGGCAGTACTCGAAGCAGCCGAGCCCCATGCCGCCGAATTCCTCGGGGATCATGATGCCGAAGTAGCCCATCCCGGCGAGCTTGTCGCGCAGCGCCATCGGCATGTCGCCCTGCACCGGGTCGAGCTCGTTGGCGACCGGCAGCACCTCCTTCATCGCGAACTTGCGCGCCGTGTCCTGGATCAGGCGGCGCTCCTCGGTCAGGTAGGTCATGACTGGTGCTCCCGCCGCGCGATCATGTTGGTGCGCTTGAAGTCGACGACCTTTTCGCCGCGCTGGTTGAAGCCGCGCGTGTGCCAGGTGGCGATGCCCATGCCGGCGTGCGTCGACGACGGGCGCCGGTCGACCACCGTGCTGCGCGCCTCGAGCGTGTCGCCGGGGTAGACGGGCACGCCGAACTCCAGCCCCTCGACGCCGAGGAAGGCACCGCCGCTTTCGGAGAGGTCCTGCACCGACAGCCCGAACACGGTGGTGAACACCAGGAACGGGTTGACGACGACGCCGGCATGCCCGTGCGCCTTGGCGAACTCGGCGTTGAAGCACAGCGGGTTGAAGTACATCGTCAGCGTCGTGAACAGCGAGTTGTCGCCCTCGTTGATCGTGCGGCCCCAGTGGTGCACGAACTCGCGACCGGGCTCGAAGTCCTCGTAGTAGCGGCACTTGGGGCGCGCGACGGCGCGCTGCACGAACTCGGGTGGCATCGCAGGGACTCTCGAAGGGTGCGGTGAAGGACGTGACGCGCGCGGCCGTCAGCCGAGCAGCCGGGCGAATTCGCCGACGTCGCGCAACCCGTCGAGGCGCTGCACGCGTTCGAGCACCTCGCGCGCGCGCGCGGCGCCGAGCGCCGGCGACGCAAGGCTCGTGAACTTGGCCTCCAGCAGCCGGCCCTGCTCGCGCAGGTCGGACGCCGGCACGCCGGCGTCGTGGCGTTGCAGGTGTCGCGCGCCGCCCGCGATCTCGACCTCGACTTCCGATTCGGTAATCGAGAAGCCGCGCCCGCCGGCGAGGTCGATGCGGATCTTCTCGCGCAGGGCGACCAGCCGCGGGGCGACGGCGTTGGCATCGCTGTAGGACTCGAGCCCGGCGGTATCGACACCGGCCAGCGCCATCGCCACCGTCTGCCGCAGGCTGAATTTCGACTCCAGCCCGGTGCGCGGATCGCCGATGTTGCACACCTTGTCGCTGGCCGGATCGACGCGCACGGTGACGCCGCGGATGGCGTCGTCGTCGAGGCGGTGCGCGCGGCGCAGGCGGCGCGCGGCCTCGATGGCGGCGTGCGTGCCGTAGCACGCGGCGTGGTACTTGAACAGATTGCCGCGCAGGTGATAGCCGCCGGGCGGCTCGGCAAGCGCGGCCTCGGGGTGGAAGTCGTCGCTCTGCGTGGCGGCGAAACCCTGCGCGCATTCGAGCACGTCGGTGCGCGCCGTGAAGCCGCGCTGCGCCAGGCGCGCGGCCAGCAGCCCGTTGGCGCACGCCTTGCCGGCGTGCAACGGCTTGCACATCGTGCCGAACTGCGACTTCAGCCCGGCCGCCTGCGTGCCGGCGATGCCGAGCGCGGTGGCCAGCGTCGCCGCGTCGGCGCCGAGCAGGTGCGCGCACGCGGTGGCCGCGCCGAAGGTGCCGATGGTGGCGGTCGAATGGAAGCCGCGCTCGTAGTGCCCGGGAGCGACCAAGAGGCCGATGCGGCAGATCGTCTCGCAGCCGGCGACGAACGCCGCCACGAACTGCCGCCCGCTCGCACCGCGCGCTTGCGCCAGCGCCAGCAGCGCGCCGACGACGGCCACCGTCGGATGACCGGTGAAGGCGATATTGACGTCGTCGTAGTCGAGCGCGTGCGAGGCCGCGCCGTTGACCAGCGCCGCCTGCAGCACCGAGGCCTCGAAGCCGTGGCCGACGACGGTGGCCTGCGGCCGCGACGCCTCTTCGCGCACCTCGTCGACGAGCATGCGCGTCAGCGGCTCGCGCGCGCCGGCCACGGTCACGGCGGCCCAGTCGAGCACGCACTGGCGCGCGAGCAGGCCGATGTCGTCGGGCAGGTCCTCCCAGCGCAGCCGCGCGGCGCGCTCGGCCAGGCGCAGCGTGAGCCCGGCGGAGGATGGATGCTTTGCTTCGGTCATCGGCTCGGGGTCTGCATGTCGCGGCGCCGCAGGCCGGACGCACGCGCAGAGCACGAACAGTACGCAGCAGCGAGAAGGGACATGGCCGGACGGTGATGGCGTGCTTGTGGTCGCGCCCGGGAATTCGCCCGGCGACCGAGCTACGCTAACAAACGCTCGATAGTGCGTCAAGGCGCGCGGCCATGCCACGTGCCGGCCCCGCCGCCTCTGCGCAGCGGCGGGTTGCCGGGGGGCGCCTCAGCGGCTACGATGCAGCAGTCATCTTCTAACAAACATTCGGCAGCGGGCCGCCCGCGAGCGCGCCCCGCCTGACGAACCAGACCCCGACCGCATGACCGCGCCCTCCCCGCTGCCGCTCGAAGGCCTGCGCGTCCTCGACCTGTCGCGCGTGCTCGCCGGGCCGTTGTGCACGCAGTACCTCGGCGACATGGGCGCCGAAGTGATCAAGGTCGAGGCGCCCGAAGGCGGCGACGAGACCCGCGGCTGGCCGGTGCTGCGGCGTTCACCCGAGGGCCGGCGCACGTCTTCGGGCTTCCTCAGCGTCAACCGCAACAAGCGCAGCATCGCGCTGGACATGAAGTCGCCCGAAGGCCGCGACGTCGTCCTGCGCCTGGCGCGGCGCGCCGACGTCGTCGTCGAAAGCTTCGCGCCCGGCGTGGCCGCCAAGCTCGGCATCGATGCGGCCACGCTGCGCGCGCTCGAGCCGCGGCTGGTGTACTGCAGCATCAGCGGCTTCGGCAGCGTCGGCCCGCTGGCCCACGGCAAGGGCTACGACGTCATCCTGCAGGCCTTCAGCGGCATGCTCGAGATCACCGGCGACCCCGGCAGCCCGCCGATGCGCAGCCCGTTCTCGCCGGTCGACCAGGGCACCGGGCTGCATGCGCTCATCGGCATCCTCGCCGCGCTGCAGGCGCGCGAGCGCAGCGGCACCGGCTGCAGCGTCGAGGCCTCGCTGTTCGACACCGCCGCGGGCTTTCTCGGCAACTTCCTGCAGACCTACTGGGAGACCTCGACCGAGCCGGTCAAGGCCGGCGTCGGCCACAGCGCGCTGTGCCCCTACGGCATCTTCGAGACGGCCGACAAGCCGATCATCATCGGTGTGGCCAACGACGCGCTGTGGCAGCGCTTCTGCGCCGTCGCCGGGCTCGGCGAGCTGCCCGATCCGGCGCGTTTCGCGACCACCGCGCAGCGCGTCGCGCAGCGCGGCGAGGTCGAGGCGATCGTGCAGGCGGTGCTGCGCCGCAAGCCGCGCGCCCACTGGTTCACCGTGCTCGACGATGCCGGCATCCCGGTCTCGCCGGTGCACACGCTCGGCGAGTTCGCCGCGCATCCGCACAGCGCGGCCTCGGGCATGCTCACGCACTACGACGATCCGCACTTCGGCGCCCTGCGCGGCGTCGCGCAGCCGCTGCGCTTCGACGGCCGGCGCACGCCGCAGCGGCGCCCGCCGCCGCTGCTGGGCGAGCACAGCGTCGAGGTGCTGCGCGAGGCCGGCCTCGATGCCGCGGCCATCACGCGGCTGCTCGAGCGCGGCGTCGTGCTCGCCGCGGCGCCGACGCCGCTCCCCTGACCCTCCCTCTCCCCCGGAGTCCCCGCGATGAATTTCGACCTCAGCGACGACCAGCGCGCCATCCGCGAGGCGGTGGCGGCGATCTGCAGGCCCTTCGACAAGACCTACTGGCTGCGCCGCGACTCCGAGGGCGGCTTCCCACACGAGTTCCACGCCGCCATCGCCAAGGCGGGCTGGCTCGGCGTGGCCATGCCCCAGCAGTACGGCGGCGCGGGCCTGGGCATCACCGAGGCGGCGATCATGCTCGAGACGGTGAGCGCCTCGGGCGCGGGGCTCTCGGGCTGCTCGTCGATCCACATGAACATCTTCGGCTTGAACCCGGTGGTGGTGTTCGGCAGCGAGGAGCAGAAGGGGCAGTGGCTGCCGCCGCTGATCCGCGGCGAGCACAAGGCCTGCTTCGGCGTCACCGAGCCGAACACCGGCCTCAACACGCTCAAGCTGAAGACGCGCGCGGTGCGCCAGGGCGACCGCTACGTCGTGCATGGCCAGAAGATCTGGATCTCGACGGCGCAGGTCGCCAACAAGATCCTGCTGCTGGCGCGCACCACCCCGGCCGAGCAGGTCAAGCGCAAGACCGAGGGCTTGAGCCTGTTCTACACCGACCTCGACCGCAGCAAGGTCGAGGTGCGCGAGATCGAGAAGATGGGGCGCAAGGCGGTGGACTCCAACCAGCTCTTCATCGACGGCCTGGAGATCCCGGTCGAGAACCGCGTCGGCGAGGAAGGCCGCGGCTTCGAATACATCCTGCACGGCATGAACCCCGAGCGCGTGTTCGGCGCCGCGGCCGCCGTCGGCCTGGGCAAGGTGGCGCTGAAGACCGCGGCCGAGTACGCCAAGGAGCGCATCGTCTTCGAGCGGCCGATCGGCCAGAACCAGGGCATCCAGCACCCGCTGTCCAAGGCCTGGATCGACCTCGAGGCGGCCACGCTGCTGTACACCAAGGCGGCCTGGCTGTACGACAGCAACCGGCCCTGCGGGGCCGAGGCCGACGCCGCCAAGTACTTCGCCGGCGAGGCCGCGTTCCGCGCCTGCGAGACCGCGGTGCTCACGCACGGCGGCATGGGCTACGCGAAGGACTTCCACGTCGAGCGCTACTTCCGCGAGTCGATGCTGCCGCGCATCGCCCCGGTCTCGCGCGAGCTGGTGCTGTGCTTCATCGCCGAGAAGGTGCTGGGGCTGCCCAAGTCGTATTGACCGCCCACCCCGATACCCCGATACCCCGAGACCCCGAGACCCCGAGACCCCGAGACCCCGAACACCGCAGCAACAGGCATCCACTCCATGAACACCCTCCTTCGAGCAGCGCACAGGGCGCGCCTCATTGCGTTCACCTGCCTCGTCGCGCTTGCCGCCCCGGGCGCGCTGGCGCAGCCGGCCGCCACCCGGGTCGTGCTGCCGTTCGGCCCGGGCAGCGGCACCGACACGATCGCGCGCGCGCTGTTCGAAATTCTTGCGCGCGACCTGAACCAGACCTTCGTCATCGAAAGCAAGCCCGGCGCCAGCGGCTCCCTGGCCGCGGCGGAGGTGGCGCGCTCGGCCCCCGACGGCAAGACGCTGCTGTTCACGGCCACCACCACCCACTCGCTGAACCCGCTGCTGTTCAAGAAGCTGCCCTACGACCCGGTGAAGGACTTCCGGCCGGTCAGCTCGCTGACCACGGCGTTCTACTTCCTCGCCGTGCGCAAGGAGCTGCCGGTCAACACCGTGCCCGAGCTGATCGCCTGGCTCAAGGCCAACCAGGCCGGTGCCTCCTACGGCTGGGGCGCGGCGGTGGCCCAGATGGCCGGGGCCGACTTCGTCAAGCGCATCGGCGTTCCCGTCGTCGGCGTGCCATACAAGAGCAGCCCGCCCGCGATGACCGACCTGGTCGGCGGGCAGCTGACGTTCATGTTCGTCGACATGGTGGCCGGCATACCGCTGCTCCAGAGTGGCCGCCTGAAGGCGCTGGCCACCACAGCGCCGCAGCGGGTGGCCCTGTTCCCCGATGTGCCGACCATGGCCGAGATCGGCATGGCCGACATCGACGTGTTTGCCTGGACGGGCCTCTTCGCGCCCGCCGGCACGCCCGACGACGTGGTCAGGCGCCTGGCCGAAGCCGTCAAGCGCGCCGCCGCCACGCCGGAGATGCAAAAGCGCCTCGAGCAGTGCTGCACGCCGATGCCCATCGTCACCGGTGCCGAGTTCGAGGCCTACCTGGCCCGCGACAAGGCCGCATGGGCCCGGCGTGCCGCCATCGCGGGCATCGTTCCCGAGTAGCGGGCCCGACGCGGGAGCTGCCCGGCCGGCCTCACCGAGCGGGAGCCGGTGCGGGCAAAGGCCGCGCTGCCCTACTGCGCGCCCGCATAGCGCGCAGCCCGCTTCGCGCGGAACGCGGCAACACCCTCCTGCATGTACGGGCCGAAGCACAGGACCTGCCCGCGGTCTTCCAATGCAATGGCGGCCTCCAGGCTGGGGGCGTCGGCGGCGAGGGCGATACCCTCCTTGGTCAATCGCAACCCGAGCGGCGACATGCCGATCATCTCGCCGGACAGCGCGTCGGCCTTCGCCTCGAGCGCATCGAAGGCAACGACATCCGAGACCAGCCCGATGCGAAGCGCGCGCTCGGCGTCGATGAATCTTCCGCTCATCATCAGCTCGGCGGCGTTGGAACCTCCCACCGACCGCGTCAGGAAGTAGCTGATGCCCATGTCGCATCCGGTCAAGCCGATGCGAGCCATCGCCACGTTCATCCGGGCATCGGGAGCCGCATAGCGCACGTCTGCGGCGAGCACGAGCGCGAAGCCGGCCCCGCAGGCAGCACCGTGCACCAAGGCGACGATCGGCTGCGGGCAGCGGCGCATCCTGAGCACGATCTGCGACATCTGCCGCTGAATCCTGAGGCCGTCGGGAACGTTGGCCGACAAGGCGTCGGCCGTGGCCAAGTCGATGCCGGCACAGAAGTGCCGCCCTGCCGCCCGCATGACCACGACCCTGACTTCGTCGCGCACCGAAAGGCGCCCGAAGTAGTCGAGCAGCTCGTCCGCCATGACGGGGTCGATGGCATTGAGTTGCCGCGGCCGATCGAGAGTGAGCCACTCCACGCCGCCGCGGCGATGGAGCGCCAGTGAGCGATAGGGCCGCTGGCCGCCGGCCCCCTGCCGGCCGGCCGCCTTGCGCGCGGTGCGCCCGGTCAACGCCTTCTTCTGCATGACGCAGTGCCCCTCGATCGCTCGATGTCGGTCAACGGGTATGAATCGGAGATCAAACCGGATTGAGGCCCAGATTGCGCATGGTCTTGCGCAGGCTCTCGTTGCTGCTGCGGATGTACTCGAGGAATTGCTCCGGGGTGTCGTCGAGGATTGGAAGCAATCCGTTGTTCACGATGCGCTGGTTCACCGCGGGATCGCGCAGAGCCGCCTGCACTGCGGTCCAGACCTGTTTCGCCAGCGGTGCCGGCGTCCCCAGCGGCAGAAAGACGCCGCCCCAGGTGCTGAACACGAGATGGGGGTATCCGGAAGCCGCAACCGTCGGAACCCCTTGAATCGTGGAGGTGGCCCCGAACCCGGCCAATATCCTGACTCGTCCATTTTCGGCCTGCTGCTTGGCAAGAAGTGTGGAAACCACTGCGGCATCGAGACGGCCACCGATCAGGTCGGGGAGGATCGGCGTCTCGCCCTGGTAGGCCACCGGGACCATGTCGAAGCCGGCGCGGTGTTTGAGTTCCTCGAACGCGAGGTGCAGGACTCCGTTCGCGCCGGTGTGGCCGAAAGCGCCGCCCTTTTGCTTGGCCCCTGCAACCAGGTCGGCGAGCGTCTTGTACGGCGAGTCCGCCGCCACGATGATCATCGGCATCAACTCGTATGCGCGTGTCACCGGAATGACGTTGTCCACCGTATACGTCTGCTTGGTCGTGGACGGACTCGTGAACGTGCTGCAAAAGCAGATCGTGTAGCCGTCCGGCGCAGAGGTGGCGACGACGCCGGCACCGAGCACGCCGTTCGCGCCGGTCTTGTTCTCGACGGTGATCGTCTGTCCGAGCGCCGTCGACATGGATTGTGCGAGCGCGCGCGCCACCTGATCGGTCGCGCCTGCGACCGAGGCGGAAACGACGATCTTGATGGGTTTCGATGGATAGGCGCTCTGAGCCAGCGCCCCCGCGGCGGTCGTGACGCCGACAGCAAGCGCGGTTGCCATGAGGCGCAACGAATGTTTCATGATGGATTCCCTCGCGATGTGGATCGATCGAATCGGCCGCTCCGGGGAGGCCGGGTTGAATGCATCACTTTCATGCCGGGTTCGATGCCCTCGGATCAACAATCGAGCAGCTTGGCCATGATGTTTCTCTGGATCTCGTTCGATCCGCCGCCGATCGGGCCGACCCGCGCATCACGGAAGAACATCTCCATGTCGTACGCGCAGGTGTAGCCGGCGCCGCCCATGATCTGCAGCCCGAGATTGGCGCAATTGAAATTGGCATCGGTGGCGACGATCTTGGCCATCGACGTCTCCAGCACGCAGGGCTGGCCGTTGTCGATGAGTTCGGCGACACGGTAGGTCAGCAGCCTCGCGTTCTCGGCCATGATGCGCATGTCGGCCAGCTTGTGCTGGATCGACTGGAGCTTGGAGATCGGCTTGCCGAATGCCGACCGGTTCCTTGCGTAGTCGAGCGTGTAGTCGAGCACCTTGAAGGAGTTGCCGGTTCCCACGGCCGCCATCCCCAGCCGCTCGACGTTCAGACAAGCCATCAGGCAGTGCCAGCCCTTGTTCTCCTCGCCGATCAGCCAATCGGCAGGCGTCGTCACGTTGTCGAGGAAGACCTCGTTCGTGTGTGACGTGTGGCGCCCGAGCATGTCCATCGGCCGTATCGTCACGCCCGGCTGGCGCGCGTCGACGATGAAGATGGAGATTCCCGCCTGACCGGCATCGGGGCGGGTCTTGGCCACGACGATCAGATAGTCGGCGACATGGGCACAGGTGGTGTAGAGCTTCTGCCCCGTGATGACGTACTCGGCGCCTCGCCGGACGGCGCGCGTTTCGATGGATGCCACATCGGAGCCCGCCCCGGGCTCGGAGATGCCGAGCGCGAACTTCGCTTCACCACGGATGACCCGCGGCAGGAACTGCGCGTGCTGAGCCTCGTTGCCGTTCTTGAAGATGTGACTCGCGCAGTAGATGGCACTGACCAGATAGGCCTGCGCGACCCCTGCATAGTGGTAGGCGATCGCTTCGACGAGGACCGCGAAGTCCTTGTAGCTGCCACCCATGCCGCCGTACTTCTCCGGGTACAGCAAGCCCATCCAGCCGCCATCGGCCAACGCCCGGTAGGCTTCGGCGGGGTACTCGCAGGCCTTGTCCATCGCCTTGATCCTCTCGCGCGGCAACACGCGGCCGAGGAGGTCGAGGATGCTCTCGCGAATCATCCTTTGCTCGGGCGTCAGCCCGAAGAGGTTGACTGTCTCCAATTCGAACTCCTCGTTATCCGTGGTGGCTGCCGCGGGAGCGGACCATGGTCGTGAGGATCCCGGTCTGGACGACGACTCCGTCCTGGTTGACGAGCTCCATGCGGCGCTTGAGCACCCCCCGATCAGGCTTGGCGCTCACACGCGCTTCGAGCACGGTGGTGCGAAGGTGCACCGTATCGCCGATGAACACCGGCGCAGGAAAGCGCCATTCGTCCAGGCCCAGCAAAGCCATGCCCGTGCCGTCGACCTGGCCGATGCGGTGGCTCATGCCGGTCACGACCGACAGGCCCAGCGCCCCGTGGGCCAGCCGCTTGCCGAACGGCGACTGTTCGGCGAACACCGCGTCGGTATGCGCCTGATTGGTGTCGCCCGACACCCAGGAGAACATCACCACATCGGTCTCGGTGATGGTCCGCCCGGGACTGACGGCCTGCTCGCCCACCGCAAAGTCCTCGATGTACTTGCCCATGTCGCTTCGGCCCTTGTCGATCAGTGGGCCGGAACGATCAGCGCATCGACGCAGATGCAGCTGGAACCGTCGACGACGAGCGGGTTGACATCCACCTCGCGCAGCAGCGAGGCGTTGTCGGCAACGAACTCCGAGAACCGCGCAATGGCCTGTGCAAGGGCGCCCAGGTCCGCCTTCGCGCCGCCGCGGTAGCCCTGGAGCAGCCTGAACCCCTCCAGCGACTCCAGCATCTCCCTGGCTTCGGCCGCCTGCACCGGCGCCAGGCGCACAACCGTGTCGCGCAGGAGCTCGACCAGCACGCCGCCGAGGCCGACGAGCAGCAGCGGCCCGAAGTGCGGATCGATGCGCGCACCCAGCACCAGCTCGACGCCGCGCGCGATCATCTGCTGCACGACGACTCCCTCCAATCGGGCGCCGGGATCATGGCGGTTGGCATTGGCCATCACACGGTCGAATGCGGCACGCACGGCCTGCGCATCGGCCAGCTGAAGCGCCACACCGCCGGCCTCGGTCTTGTGCGCGATGTCGGGCGAGACGATCTTCAGCGCCACCGGGAAGCCGATGGCCTCGGCAGCCTGCACCGCCTGGGCGGCGGTGGCAGCCCGCCGCTCCTTGGGCGTGCCCAGGCCATACCCGGAAAGGATCTGCTTCGAGGCCACTTCGTCGAGGCCGGGTCCGCGGGGCGGCCGCTCCCGCAGCAGGGCCCGCGCGCCGCTGAGGGCGGCGGGGTCGCTCAGCCTGACGGCCGGCACACGCGCTGCGCGCCGCTTCGTTCGCTCATGCCAGCGCATCCAGTGCGAGATGGCCTCGAAACAATGATCCGCCGATCGAAACAGCGAAGCGTGCGAGTCGCCATCGAGCACTTCGCTGCCCGGCCCCGAGAGCCATTCGGTCAGCCACACACCCACGATCGGCAGGCCGGTGCGCCGGGCCACCTCGCAGATCAAGGGTGCGCGCGGGCGCGTCGATTCCGGGCCGGCCAGCACGAAAGGGACGACGAGGGCGTCGAACGATGGATCCTGCGCAAACGCCTCCAGGCAGCCGACGAACGATTCCTTGGTCTTCAGGACCTCGGCGGTCAGGTCGGCGGGATTGGCGATCGAGCCGAAATCCGGGATGCTGGCGTGCAGGCGCCGGGACGTCTCCTCGGCCAGCGCCGGCAGCCGCACCCCGTGCTGCTCGGCCTTGTCGGCCATGGACACGGCCGCCCCACCCGACGTGGCCATCACCCCCACGCCCTTCCCGGCCCGGGGCGCGCCCGAGCGCGCCAGGAGATTCGCCGTGTCGAGCAGCCCGTCCATGTGGTCGAGCGCGATCACGTCGGCACGCTCGAACGCGGCCGTGAAGGCCGCCTTCGAGCCGACCAGGGTGCCCGTGTGCGACAGCGCCGCCTGCCTTGCGGTTTCGCTGCTGCCGACCTTGTAGACGACCAGGGGCTTGCCGTGGTCACGAGCGAGCTCGGCCGCCTGCAGGAAGCGCTCGCCGTCGCGCACGCCCTCGAACATGCAGGCGATCGCGCCCACCTGTGGATCCTCGGCCAGATAGGCGATGAAGTCGCAGATGTCGACATCTGCCGAATTGCCGGGCGACAGGAAGTGACCGATGCCGATGCCCCGCTCCATGCCCTGCATCAGCGCGTAGCCGAAACCACCGCCCTGGGAAACGATGGACACCGGCCCGTCGATGAGTTTCATCTGGGCAAAGCCGGGTATGAAGAGCATGCCCGCGCCGAGCCGCGTATTGACGAGCCCGATGCTGTTGGGGCCGACGATGGGCATGCCGCCGGCCCGCCCGATCGCCGCGATGCGCTCCTGGGACGCCAGGCCCTCGGCGGTGCCGAGCTCGGCGAAACCCGAGGCGTAGACGATCGCCCCTCCGACCCCCCGCTCGGCGCACTCCTCCAGCACTTGCGGGATCAGATCGGCTCCCACGGCCAGGATGGCGCAATCGGGCGTCTCGGGCAGATCGCGCACCGTCGGGAAGCACGGCACGCCGCCCAGATCGCCCTGGTGCTTGACGTTGACCGCGTAGGTGCGCCCGCCGTAGCGGCCGAGGTTGTCCAGGGTTCGCCGACCGAAGGAACCGGCCCTGGTGGAAGCCCCGACGACGGCCACGACTTGCGGCTCGACGAGGCGTCGCAGCTCAGCGTGGCGATAAACCTGACCGGCCTGGCGGGAGCAAGCCATGGTGCGTTCGTGCCCTCGATGTCCTTCTTGACTGAATGATCAGCCACTGGCCCCACGGCTGTCAACAGGAACGGGCCGAAGCCCTCGGCGCCAAGCTCCTTCCCTCAACACTTCAGGAAGTGATAGTCTCCGCCGGCGAAGGCCGATCACCAACCTGCCTTGCTTGAACCATAGTTCATCATTTGTCATCTTGGTTGATGGTTGTCAAGTTCTCTGAATTGCGGATCAATCACTTCCGCGACCACAAACGAGCTTGCCGGTGGAGGTGTCATGGGTAGCGTGCCCGTTCTCCTGGGGGTCAGCGCGATACCGGTCGGCAGGCACCAGAGCCGTGCCGATGCCGAACAGCATGTGCTCGAGCACGAGGTGCTGGCGCGCCTGGTCGTGCAGGCGGTGGAGCAGGCAGGCATCACCAAGCACGACGTGCACAGCCTCGTGCTGGCTCAGTGCCGCCCCTACACGATGCAGAAGTACTTCTGCACCTTCATGGCCCACTACCTGCGCCTGCCGTCATCGGCCACGGTCATGGAGGTTCTCGGAAACGGCTGCACCGGAGGCCTCGCGCTCGAGCACGCGATTCGCGATGTCGAAAGCGGTCGCGCGCGGGCCGCGCTCGCGCTGGGCGTCAACTTCGAGACCGCCACTGCCTCGGCGGAGCACATGAACAGCAGCATGCGCGCCACGGGAGATGTCGACTTCCATGTTCCTTTCGGGCTCACGCCGATCTCGTGGTACGCCATGGACGCCACGCGCTACATGCATGAATTCGGCGTCACGCGCGACATGCTGGCCAGCGTCGCCGTGAAGAACCGCTCTCATGCGTCGCTCAACCCATTGGCCCAGTATCGCCAGCCCATCACGTTGCACGACGTGCTCGCGCAGCGGCCCATCGTGGAACCCCTCGGCCTGTACGAGGTCTCGCCGCGCGGCGACGGCGCCGCCTGCGTGGTCGTCGCATCCGAAGATGTCGCGAAGGCGACGGGGCAACCCTATGTGCGCATTCGCGGGCGCGGCTTCCACCACGAGGGCGCCCATCAGATCAGCGAGACTCCGAACGACATGATCGCGCTCGGCGCGCTGCAGGCCGCAAGTCGCACCGCCTACGAGACCGCCGGCATCAGGCCGGGCGACCTGGACTTCGCGGAGATCTATGCCCCCTGCACCATCGTCGAGGTGCTGGCAGGCGAGGCCATGGGCTTGACGCCGCGCGGCCAGGGTGCGCGGCAGGCCGTCGAAGGCCAGACCACGCTGGGCGGACGCATCCCGATCTCGACCTCCGGCAGCTTGCTCTCCCGCGGCCACCCGGCCTACGTGACGCCCCTTTACAACGTCATCGAGGCGTTCGAGCAACTCGTCGGCCGTGCCGGCGCGCGGCAGGTCGGGAGTGCCCGGCTCGGCGCATCCAGCTGCGAGCTCGGCAACTACAACGCCGCGCTGGTGCACATCCTGGAGGCCGCGCGATGAGCATGGACATCATCCCGGTCGGTCGCCGACGCGCCTGGCCTCCCCGGGTGACCGAAGCGACCCGGCCGTTCTGGGATGCACTCGCGCTCGGCCGCATGACGACGACGCGGTGCGACAACTGCGCGCGATACACGTTCCCGCCCAAGCCGATTTGCCCGCACTGCTGGTCGAGCAAGCTGGCGTGGACCGACCTTGGCGGCCGGGGCATGCTCTATTCGCGGACCGTGATCCACGCACCACCCAAGGTGTTCGAAGGAGTGGGCCCGCTTCACGTGGGGATCGTCGATCTCGACGAAGGCGTGCGGATCTGCTGCGGGCTCCTCGAGGACGACGCGCCGATCCCGCTGGACAGCCGCGTCGAGCTGGTCACGCTGCTGTACGCCGATGGCCCGCTCTTCTCGGCGCGCCGCCAGGTCAGCGCGCGCGAAGCAAGCGGCGCCCACACCCAGACCCGGTAGCCGGTGCGAAGACCGCGATGGCAAGCAAGACCCGTGGAGCATCGGATCCGCCGCGCCTGGAAGGCAGGGCCCGGAACGACGAAGCCGAGTTCGCGGTCGGCCGCAGAGCTGCGATCCTCGATGTGGCCACCGATCTCTTCGGCCGCAACGGCTACCACGAAACGACCATCAAGGACATCGCTGCCGCGGCCGGCATCAGTTCGGGGCTCGTCTACTCCTATGTCCAGAACAAGGACGATCTGCTGTTCCAGATCATCGCGCGCAGCCTCGAGGGCTACTGCACCGAGATGACCCGCGCCATGGCCGGGGTTCGCGATCCGGTGAACCGGTTCAAGGTCGCCTACCGAACCTACTGCCTGGGCGTGCTGAACAATACCCACCAGACACTGCTCGCCTTCAGGCACGTGGTGTCGTTGCCGAAGGATGTCCGCGACAGGATCAAGGCCCTGGACGCCAAGTCCATCGTCACGCTCGAGGCCGAGATCCGCGCGTGCATCGACGCGGGGCACTTTCGCGAGGTCGATCCGTTCACCGCCGGGGCGATGGCTGCGCATCTGGCTCAGGCGTGGCCGCTGAAGAAGTGGCTGCTGTCGACTCACACCAGCGCGACGGAGTTCGTCGAGCTGGCACTGGACATGGTGCTCGGCAGTCTGAGCGCCCACAAGGTCGGCCCTGCAGGCCCTGCCGCTGCGACCCGCGGGCGCGCGCGCGCCCGCAGACCGTAGCATCGATCAAGGAGGCTCGAGATGCGTGTTCTCGTCACCGGCGCCAGCCGCGGCATCGGCGCTGCGATCTGCGTTCGGCTCGCGCACTCGGGCGCCGAGATCGCCGCGTGCGGCTCTTCGCATCGGGCGGAACTTCAAGCGGTGGTGGCGCAGATCGCGTCCGCCGGCGGCAAGGCGCACGCCCTGCACGGTGACCTGTCCGAGCCGGCGGTGCCGGCACAACTGGTCGACGCGGCCGTCTCGGCCATGGGCGGGCTCGATGCGCTCGTCAGCAACGCGGGCATCGCCTTCCCCGGATCGCTCGCGCAAACGCAGGTGCAGGATTGGGACCGGGTGCACGCCGTCAACGTGCGCGCGCCCTGGCTGCTCGCCAAGGCGGCCTATCCGCACCTGCGGGCCACCCAGGGCTGCGTCGCCGTCGTGGCGTCGATCTCGGGCATGCATCCCTATGCCGGCGCCGGCGGCTACTCCGCGTCCAAGGCCGCGCTGCTGATGCTGGTGCGCCAGCTGGCGCAGGAGTGGGCCGCCGACGGCCTGCGCGTGAACGCCGTCTCGCCGGGCATGGTGCGCACGCCGCTGACCGAGGCCATCTATGCCGACGAGGCATCCCGGCGGCAGCGCGAAGCGCTCGTGCCGATGCACCGCATCGGCACACCCGAGGAGATCGCGCGCATCGTCGAGTTCCTCCTCAGCCCCGCCGGCGCCTACATGACCGGCCAGAACATCGCGGTGGACGGCGGCGTCGGCGATGCCATCCACGGGCTCTTCTCCGGCCGACCGGATACGGGGTCCAAGACGTGATCGCGCTTCGACCCCGGCCCGAGTGGGCGGCGCGCTGGCACGCCGCCGGACATTGGCGGGAGCAATCGATACTCGACCGGGTCGCGGACAGGATCGCCGCCACGCCGGGCAAGAGCGCCGTCATCGACGCACGCGGTACCCGCCTGAGCTACGCAGAGCTGGATCACCAGTCATCACGACTTGCGGGGTACCTGCGCTCGCAGGGCTTCGCCGAAGGCGACGTGCTCACGCTGCACCTGCCGAACTGGTGCTGCACCGCCGTCGTGATGCTCGCGGTCTACAAGCTGGGCGGGGTGCTGCACACCGCGCCGCCGACCTACGGCTGGAGCGACCTCGCGTACGTGCTGGCCAGGTGCAGCTCCAAGGCCATCGTGGCGGCCGGCCGCTTCCGCAGCACCGACTACGGCCGCCACCTCGAGGCGATTCGCCGGCAGCAGGCGCTGCCGCCGATCTGCCTGCTCGTCGGCGACGGCGGCGCCGCGGGCGGGACGGCGGTCGGCACGGCGTTCGAGCGCGCACTCGAAGCCGAGCCCCTCGCAGCGGCCGCACGCTGCGACCCCGACGCGCCGGCGGCCGTCCTCTTCACCTCGGGCACCGAGAGCAAGCCCAAGGGCGTTGTCCACACGCACAACACGCTGCTTTTCGGCGAGCGCGTGTTCGCCGAGCGGCTCGGGCTCGGCGCCGACGACGCCTGCTTCATCGCGACCCCCGTCTCGCACGCCACCGGGCTGCTGCACGGGCTCGTGCTGAACCTCACGCTGGGCTGCACGCTCGTGCTGCAGGACATCTTCGACGCCCGGCGTGCGGTGCAGGTGATGCGTCTAGAGGGGGTCACCTGGACGGTCGGTGCGACGCCCTTCCTGCACGACACGATCGAGGCCCTCGAGGCCGCGGGGGCCGGCCTGCCGGCGTTGAAGTTCTTCGTCTGCGGCGGCGCGCCCTTGCCGGAAGCAACCGTCCGGCGGGCCCATGCTGCCGGCGTGACGGTGCTACCGCTGTACGGCTCGACCGAGAGCCCGCCGCACGCGCTGCTGCGCCCCGACGCACCGTTGCAGCAACGCTGGGAGACCGACGGCGAGGCCCTGCCCCACATCGAGATCGGCGTCATCGGCGCCGACGGTGCTCTGCTCGGGCCGGGCATCGAAGGCGAGGAAGTGTCGCGCGGCCCGAACCTGTTCATCGGCTATCTCGACGAACCCGGGCTGACGGCGCGCGCGATCGACGACCAGGGCTGGTATCGCTCGGGCGACCTCGCCGTGGTGCGCTCCGACCGCACGCTCGAGATCAGCGGGCGCATCAAGGACATCATCATCCGTGGCGGGCAGAACGTTTCCGCGCGCGAGGTGGAAGACCTGCTGGTCGAGCACCCGGCCGTGCGCCGCGTCGCCCTCGTCGGGCAGCCGCACGAGCGCCTGGGCGAAACCGCCGTGGCCGTGGTCGTCCTGCACGACGGTGCGCAACTGAGCCTGGCCGACATCGTCGAGTTTCTCGCTCAGCGGGGCGTGAGCCGCTACAAGCTGCCCGAGAGGCTCGTCATCCGGCCCGAGCTGCCCCAGACACCCAGCGGCAAGATCCAGAAGTACCTGATTCGCGAATCCCTCTCCCATGCCGCGCCTGACGGCATCGAACGCCCACTCGGCAGCGGGACGACATGAACGAGATCTACTTCGACGCCGACATCCTCGCCATCCGGGAATCGGTCCGCCAATTCCGCGACAAGCACGTCGCGCCGCTGGTCGAGGATTGCGACGCGAATGAGCGCTTTCCGATCGAACTGCTGGAGCCTTTGCTGGAGGCGGGCATCCTGCGCATGCCCTTGCCCCAGGAATACGGCGGCATGGACGCCAATTGCCAGACCCTCTCGGTCGTGATCGAGGAAATATCCGTCGCGATGCCCGCGCTGGGCTCCGTGCTGTTGTCGTGCTTCTCGCCGATGCGCATCGTCGGCGCGGTGGCCAAGCCGCATCAACGCGAGGCCTTCCATCGCCTGATCACGAGCAAACCGATGGTGCTGGCGTTCTGCCTGTCCGAGCCGGAGGTCGGCTCGGACGCACGCGCGATGCACACGCGTGCCCACCGGCGCGGCGGCGGCTGGGTGCTCAACGGGCGCAAGCGCTGGATCTCCAGCGCCACGGTCTCGGGCTGCTACCTGGTCTTCGCGCGCACGGGCGCGGGGCGGGAAGACATCTCGTGCTTCGTGGTTCCCGGTGATGCCAAGGGCCTGAGTTTCGGCAAGCCGGAGCGCAAGATGGGCTTCAGGGCCCAGGTGCTGGCCGACGTCGTCTTCGACGAGGTCGAGATCGCCGACGACTGCCTGATCGGCAACGTGGGCGAGGGCTGGCGGGCGCTGACGATGGTCGCCAACACGATGCGCTGCTGGGGCGCGGCCGCCATCGCCACGGGCCTGGCGCGCGCGGCGCTCGACGCCGCCACGCTCTATGCCAACCAGCGCGAGGCCTTCGGCCGCAAGATCGGCAAGTTCCAGGGCGTGAGCTTCAAGCTCGCCGACATGGCCATCGCGCTCAGGCAGTCCCAGCTGCTGCTGCGCGACACCAACTGGCGCGTCGACAACGAGCTGCCCGACGTGAGCGCCCGGACGCAGGCCCAGGTCTCGATGGCCAAGTGCCACGCCGCCGATGCAGCCATGCGGGTGACCACGGAGGCGGTCCAGATCCTCGGCGGCTGCGGCTACATGCGCGAGTACCAAGTGGAGCGAATGATGCGCGACGCCAAGGCGATCCAGATCTTCGACGGCTCCAACGAGATCCAGCGCGTGATCATCGGCAAGTACCTCCTGGACACCTCTTGACCGGCCACAAGCCGGTGCCCGGCCTCAACCCGCCTGCCGCAGCCCACCGTAGCTGGCCCAGGGCGTGGCCACGAGGCAGCCCGCATCGACCGGCAGGTTGATGCCGGTGATCGCCGAAGCCTGCGTCGAGGCCAGAAAGGCCACCGCATGGGCGATCTCGCGCGGCTGGATCAGCCGGCCGAGCGCGCTGTTGCCCGCCATGTCGTCCGCGGCGAGCGTGCGCGTGGTGATGCCCTTCTCGAGCGCCGGCGTGTGCGTGAACCCGGGCGACACGGCGTTCACGCGCACGCCCTTCGACCCCCATTCGGCCGCCAGGCACTCGGTGAGGTTGATGACGCCGGCCTTGGCCGGACCGTACGAATGCAGCGGGCCAGAGCCCATCCCGGCCACCGACGCGATGTTGACGATGGCCCCGCCGCCTGCGCGCGCCATCGCCGCGCCGAAACGCGCGCAGCACAGGTAGGTACCGCGCAGGTCGATGCGCGCGACGAAGTCCCACTCGCGCAGCGTCAGCTCCTCGGGCGGCAGCGTGCGCTGCAGCACGCCGGCGCTGTTGACGAGCACCTGCGGCACGCCGCACTGCGCCTCGACGGCCGCCACGGCGGCGTCGACCGACGCGTCATCTCCCACGTCGAGCGCGACCGCGATGCCGCCCGTGGCCGCTGCCACCGCCTGCGCGGCAGCGAGGTTGCGGTCGGCCACCACCACGCGCGCCCCGGCCGCGGCCAGCACCTGCGCGCAGGCCTCGCCGATGCCGCTGGCGCCGCCGGTCACCACGGCCACCTGGCCGGAGAAGTCGAGCTTCATTTCAGTTCTCCGTTGGATGGGCCGCCAGTTCCGCGCGCAGCACCCGCTTGAGCACCTTGCCCGAAGGCAGACGCGGCAGCGACTCGCGCAGCACGAGCTGGCGCGGCAGCTTGAAGCCGCCGAGCTTGCCGCGGCAGAACGCCTGCACTTCCTGCAGCAAGAGCGTCGTGCCGGGCCGCAGCACGACCACGGCCGCCACGCGTTCGCCCCACTGCGCGTCGGGCAGGCCGACGGCCGCGGCCTCGAGCACCTGCGGCAGCTGGTAGAGCACGCGCTCGACCTCGCTCGAAGCGATGTTCTCGCCACCGCTGATGATCATGTCCTTCTTGCGGTCGGTGAGGAACAGGAAGCCCTCGGCGTCGAGGTGGCCGACGTCGCCGGTGCGGAACCAGCCGCCGGCATGGAAGCTCGCCGCCGTCTTGTCCGCGTCGCGCCAATAGCCGGAAGTGACCTTCGGCCCGCGCAGGCAGATCTCGCCGGCCTCACCGGCCGGCAGCGGCCGGCCGTCGTCGTCGCAGACGCGCAGTTCCACATGAGGCAGCGCGCGCCCGGTCGAGCCGATCTTCTCGATCTCGCGGCCGGCTTCCATCAGCGTGTCGCCGGAGCAGCTTTCGGTCAGCCCGTAGCCGTCGATGTAGCGCCCGTTGGCGAACAGCGAGCGGAACTCGCGGATGCGCTCCTCGGGCGTGCGCTCACCGCCGCCGATCTGCCAGCGCAGGCTGCCCAGGTCGTAGCGCTCGCGCCCGGGCAGCGCCAACAGGCGGTTCAGCATCACCGGCGCCATCCAGGCGGCGGTGAGCTTCTCGCGCTCGATCAGCGCGAGCGTCGCCTCCGGCTCGAACTCGCGCATCACGGCGAGCAGGCCGCCCATCTGCAGCACCGCGAGCCCGGGCAGGTCGAACGCGCCCACGTGGTACAGCGGCCCGACGACGAGCAGCCGCTCGTTGCCGTGCAGGCCGAGCACGGCGATGTGGTCGAGGCACTTCCAGTGGTAGTTGGCGTAGCTGTGGATCACACCCTTGGGCCGGTCGGTGGTACCCGACGTGTACATCAGGCGGAACAGGTCGTCGGGCCGCCGCACGCAGGGCTCGGGCAAGGGCTCGGCCGCGGGGCCGATGCGGCGGCTGTCCGACTGCGCCGCCTCGTCCACGACCACCACGCCCGCGAAGTCTCCGGCCAGCGCGCGCAGCTCGTCGTCGACGAGCAGCAGCTTCACGCCCGCGTGGCCGACGATGTAGGCCACCTCGTCGGCGCCGAGCCGGTAGTTGACCGGCAGCAGCACCGCGCCGAGGTGGCTCACCGCGAGCGCAAGCTCGATGAACGCGGCGCTGTTCTTCATCAGCAGCGCGACGATGTCGCCCTCGCCGATGCCGCGCGCGCGCAGGCTGCCGGCGGTGGCGGCCAGGCGCGCGGCGAGATCGCCGTAGCCCAGTCGCTGATCGCCGTAGAGCAGTGCCGGCCGCGCCGCCTCGGCGCGCGCCCAGCGCAGCACGGCGGCACTCAGGTTCACCATCACAGGCTACCCGGCGAGTCTTCAGTAGGACCGCGGCATGCCGAGGTCGTGGTTCGCCACGTAGTTGAGGATCATCTCCTCGGACACCGGCGCGAAGCGGAACAGCCGCGCGTCGCGCCACAGCCGCTCGACGTGGAACTCGCTCGCGTAGCCCATGCCGCCCATCGTCTGCATCGCGCGCTCGGTGGCGCGCGCCACTGCCTGCGCGGCCAGCAGCTTGGCGGCGTTGGCCTCGCTGCCGTAGGGCAGGCCCATGTCGCAGTTGGTCGCGGCCTTCAGGTTGAGCAGCTTCGCTGCCTCGACCTCGACGTGGCACTGCGCGAGCGGGAACTGCAGACCCTGGTAACTGGAGACCGGCTTGTCGCCGAACACCCTGCGCTCGTTGGCGTAGCTCACGGCCAGCCGGATCGCCAGCGCGCCGGTGCCGGCGAGCGCCGCGGTGGTGACGATGCGCTCGGTGTTGAGCACGTCCAGCAGCTCGTGCCAGCCGCGGTGCACGGTGCCCACCAGCTCGTCGGCAGCGACGCGCACGTCGTCGAAGAACACGCTGCTGGAGGCCAGCGTGCGCGTGCCGACCTTGTCGATCGCGGTGTGCGTGAGCCCCTGGCGCTCGACGTCGATCATGAACATCGACAGGCCGTCGCTGCGCGACTTGCACTCCGCGAGCTTCTTCGTGCGCGCAACCACGAGCATCTTGGCCGCGTCGGGCACGCCGGTGATCCAGATCTTGCGGCCGTTGAGCCGCCAGCCGTCGCCGTCGGCCGCGGCGAAGCTGCGCAACTCGAGCGTGTTGGTGCCGGCATCGGGCTCGGTCAGCGCCATGCAGCAGTTGATCTCGCCGGAGACGATCTTCGGCAACAGCTCGGCCTTCATCGCCGGCGTGCCGAACTTCGACAGCGCCACGCCGCCGAAGATCGGGTTGATCATGAACAGCTGGCCGACGGTGGCGCCGCCGCCGCAGGCTGCCAGCGTCTCGACCACGAGCGCGAGTTCGAGCATGCCGAGCCCTGCGCCGCCCACCGCCATGGGCAGCGCCGCGCCGCACAGGCCGGCGTCGCAGACGGCGAGCCAGAACTCCTTTGGGAACTGTTTGGCCGCGTCCTGCTTGCGCCAGTACTCGGTGCCGAAACGGTCGCCCACCTTTCGGGCGGCTTCGATCATGAGGTTCTGTTCGTCGGTGAGTCTGAAGTCCATGGATGTGCTCTGTCGGCGGTGTCAGTCGAACAGCAGCCGCGTGGGGTGCGCCAGGGCATCGACCACGGCCGCCAGCAGCGCGGCGCCCTCCACGCCGTCGAGCACGCGGTGGTCCAGCGAGAGGGTCAGCACGATCTCGCGCCGCAGCGCCGGGGCGCCGGCGGCGTCGGGCCTGAAGAGCTCGCGCACGGCGCCCACGCCGAGGATCATCGACTGGCCCGGCACGATGATCGAGGCCATCGCGGCCAGGCCGTGCATGCCGGCGTTGGACACGGTGATGGCGGCGCCCGCCATCTCGTCCGCGGAGAGGCGGCCCTTGCATGCGCGCTCGACCAGCGCTCCGGCCTGCCGCGCCAGCGTGCCGACGCCCAGGCGGCCCGCGTTGCGCAGCACCGGCACGACGAGGCCGCGCTCGGTATGCACCGCGACGCCGACATCGGGTGCGTCGAGCCGCAGTGCGCCCTCCTCGCACCAGACGCGGTTGAGTTCCGGATGCGCGACGAGCGCCCGGCCGACCGCCGCGACGATGAAGTGGTTGAGCGTGAGGCGCGGCGCGGCCTCGGGATCCTTCAGCCGCTTGTGCAGGTCGAGCAGCGCCGAGACTTCCACCTCACGCGCGAGGTAGAAGTGGGGGATCTGCTGCTTGGCCGCGACGAGACGCCGCGCGACGGCGTGCCGGAGCGCGCTGAACGGCTGCACCGTGCCGCCGGGCAATGGCACGAGGGGCAGCGGCGTTGCGGGCAACACCCGCGCAGTCCCGGCGTCGGGCTGCGGCGCATACACGGGTGCCTGCACGGGCGCATGCTCGGGCGCATGCACAGGCGCATGCACAGGCGCACGCGCGGGCGCACCCGCGGGCGCATGCACGGCAGCACCGCCAGCCGCCGCCGGCATTGCCGATGCGGCCTTCTCGACGTCGCGCCCCCGCACACGCCCGCCGGGGCCCGAGCCGGCGACCGCAGCCAGATCGACGCCATGGCGGTTGGCCAGCTTGCGCGCCCACGGCGTGACCGGGCGGCGACCACCGGGCGGCGCAGCGTCGGACTGCCGCGCTTCGCTTCCCGCCCGGCGCCCGGCGGATGGCTCAGCCGCGGGCTGCCGCGCGCCGCTTCCCGCCGGTGCTGCCGCCGCGGGCGCGGCATCGAGCCCGTCGTCCCAATGCCCGATCACCGTGCCCACGGCCACCGTGTCGCCCACCTGCACCAGCGGGGCTTCCATCACGCCGTCGTGCTCCGCCGCCACCTCGCTGGCGGCCTTGTCGTTCTCGACGACGAAGACGCAGTCGCCGGCCTTGAAGCGTGCGCCGGGCGCCACCGTCCACTCGGCCAGCACGCCCTCGGTCATCGTGAGGCCGAGCTTGGGCAACAGCCAGGCGTGGCGCACGCGCTCAGGCCCCGGTGAAGTTCGCCTTGCGCTTTTCGAGGAAGGCGCGGCAGCCCTCGTGCGCGTCGCGGCTGTCGAGTACCAGGCCGATCATGGCCTGCTCATGCGCCAGCGCCTGCGGCAGCGGCATCTCGAGGCCGTCGCGCAGCGTGCGCTTGAGCAGCTTGAGCACCAGCGGCGACTTCTCGGCGATGCGCGCGGCCAGCGCGAGCGTCTCGTCGAGCAGCCCGGCTCGCGGCACCGCGCGGTTCACGAGGCCGAGCGCCACCGCCTCGGCGGCGGTGATCTGGTCGCCGGTGAACATCAGCTCCTTCGCGCGGCACAGCGGGATCTGCCGGATCAGCCGCTGCGTGCCGCCGGCGCCCGGGAACAGGCCGAGCGTGATCTCGGGCAGGCCGAGCTTCGCCTCCTCGGCCACGAGGCGGATGTCCAGCGCGAGCAGCAGCTCGGTGCCGCCGCCGAGCGCCCAGCCATTGATCGCGCCCAGCGTGGGTTTGTCGCAGCGTTCGAAGCGGCCGATCAGTTTGTGGATCACCTCGGCGAACTGCTGGTAGTGCGCCAGACCCTGGCGGCTGTCGAGGTCGGCGATGTCGCCGCCGGCGACGAACGCGCGCTCGCCCGCGCCGGTGACGACGATCGCGCGCACCGCGTCGTCGGCCTCGAACGCGGCGAGCGCCGCGTCGAGCTCGTGCATCGTCGCCACGTCGAGCGCGTTCAGCGTCTTCGGGCGGTTGATCGTCAGCAGGCCGACGGGGCCGCGCTTCTCGCTCAGGATGTTGGACATGGCGTTCGCTTCCGCGGGTTCATTCGAGGGTGCGCCGCAGCGCGGCGACGATGCCGGCCGCGCCGACGTTGTAGCCCTGCTCCAGGGACTTGGCGAATGGCACCGGCATGAAGGGCGCGCCGACGCGCACCACCGGCGCGTCGAGATCGTCGAAACCCTCGTCGGCCAGCGTCGCAGCGATCTCGGCGCCGACGCCGAAGGCCTGCACCGCCTCGTGCACGACCACCGCGCGATGGGTGCGCGCGAGCGAGCCCAGCACGGTGGCGCGGTCCCACGGCTGCAGGCTGCGCAGGTCGATCACCTCGACCTCGACACCCTCGCCGGCAAGCTGGCGCGCAGCTTCGAGCGACGCGGCGACGGTGGCCCCGTAGGTCACGACGGTGGCGTCGCGGCCGGCACGCACGATGCGCGCCTTGCCGATCGCGTCGACGGCCGTGCGATCGACGAGGCCCTTGGCGCCGTACAGGCCCTTGTGCTCGACGAACACCACCGGGTCGGGGTCGCGGATCGCCGCGCGCAGCAGCGCGTAGGCATCGCCCGGCGTCGCCGCGCAGACGACCTTCAGCCCCGGCACGTGGGCGAGCCAGACTTCGAGGCACTGCGAGTGCTGCGGCCCGGCGTTGAGGCCGCCGCCGTGCGGCGTGCGCAGCACCATCGGCACGCTGCATTGGCCGCCGAACATGAAGCGCGCCTTGGCCGCCTGGTTCACAAGCGCGTCCATCGCCAGGGTGACGAAGTCCATGAACATGATCTCGACCACCGGGCGCAGCCCCGACAGCGCGGCGCCGACCGCGGCAGAGACGATCGAAGCCTCGGAGATCGGCGTGTCGATCACGCGCCGCGGGCCGAATTCGTCGAGCAGCCCGCGCGTGGCCCTGAACGAACCGCCGGGTGCGCCGATGTCCTCGCCCATCACGACGACGCGCGGGTCGTCGGCCATCGCGTCGCGCAGCGCCATCGCCACGGCGGCCATGGTCTTCATCTCGACGGCCGGCGGGGTGGCCTGGGCAACGGCGTTCATCGCGCCTCCGCGGTGTGGACCGCGGCATAGACATCCGCCAGCGCCGGCTCCCAAGCCGGCGCCGCGTCGGCGCGCGCGGCCGCGATGGCAGCCTCGATTTGCGCCGCCACCGCCTGCGCGGCCGCGTCCAGCGTGGTGGGCGGCATGCCCGCGGCCGCGAGCGCGGCGCGCGCACGGTCGAGCGGATCGCCCTTCGCGCCGGGGTCGAGTTCGTCGGCGCTGCGGTACTTCTGCGGGTCGCCCTCGAAGTGGCCGCGCACGCGGTGCGTCATGCACTCGAGCACGCGCGGTCCGCCATCGCCGCGAATGGCCGCGACGGCGCGCGCCGCGGCGTCGGCCACCTCGAGCGCATCGTTGCCGTCGACGCGCTCGTGGGCGATGCCGAACGCCGCCGCGAGACCTTCGAGCCGCGCGGCGAACTGGCGCGCGGTGGGCGAGAACTCGCTCCAGCCGTTGTTCTCGCACACCAGCAGCAAGGGCGACTTCCACAGCGCGGCCATGTTCAGCGTCTCGTGCAGCACGCCTTCGGCCATGGCGCCGTCGCCGAAGAACACGACCGCCAGGCCATCGGTGCCGAGCACCGACTGCGCCATCGCGCTGCCGAGCGCGATCGGGATGCCTGCGCCGACGATGCCGTTGGCGCCCAGGATGCCCAGGCTCGTGTCTGCCACGTGCATCGAACCGCCGCGCCCACCGCAGATGCCCCCGGCGCGGCCCATCACCTCCTTGAAGAAGGGGGCGAGCGCGAGGCCGCGCGCGAGCACATGGCCGTGGCCGCGGTGCGTGGTGGCCAGCGTGTCGGCCGGCCCGAGCGCCGAAGCGACACCCGCGGCGATCGCCTCCTGGCCGATGCTGAGGTGGATGAAGCCGGGAACCTCGCCGTCGGCGAAGAGGCGCGCGAGCGCCGTCTCGGCGTGGCGCACCAGCAGCATGGTCCGGTACAGCGCGAGGAGCCGGTCGCGCTCGGCCGGCGCGATCGGCGCGATCGGCGCGCTCACCGGTCCGCGCCCGGGCTGCGCTTGGCCGGCCACTCGAAGGCGCGCGGCCGCTTGTTCAGGAACCGCGACACCGCGTCGTGGTGATACTCGGTCTTCATCACCATCGCCTGCGCGGCGGCTTCCAGCTCGGCCAGCGTGTCCTGGTCGAGGTTGAACGAGCGATTGAGGATGTTCTTCGAGATGCCGATCGCCTGCGTGGCGGCGCTGTGGAAGCGCGCCGCCATCGCGAGCGCCTCGTCGAGCAGGCTCTCTTCGGGAACGACCTCGTAGACGATGCCGAGCGACTGCGCCTCGCTGGCGTCCACCTCGCGCGCCGAGAACACGAGCTCTTTCGCCCGCTGCAGGCCGATGATGCGCGGCAGCAGGAAGTACGCGCCGAGGTCCGGCACCAGGCCGACGCAGGTGAACACCGCGCAGAAGCGCGCGCTCGGCGCGGCGAGCACGAAGTCGCTCGCCAGCGCGAGGACGAAGCCCGCGCCGTAGGCGGGGCCGTGCACCGCGGCGATGACGGGCTTCTCGAGGTTGGTCAGCTCGCGGAACCAGACGTGCAGCCGGCGGATGCGGTCGCGGTCGGCGAACACCGGGCGCTGCTCCGACGACAGCGACTTCAGGTCGCCGCCGGCGCAGAAGGCCTTGCCCGACCCGGTGATGACGACGGCGCGCACATCGGCGCTGTCGCGCGCCTCGTAGACCGCCTCGGCGATGCCCTGGCGCATCTCCAGGTCGAACGCATTGCGCAGTTCGGGCTTGTTCAGGCGGATCACGAGCGTGGCGCCGTGGCGCTCGCGCAGGACGGAGGTTGCGCTGGTCGTCATGTCTTGAAGTCCGGATGCCGCGGGTGGTCCGTCACGCCGCCGCCCGACAGAGCGCGCGACACGAGCTGCGCGCGCTCGCGAAGGCTCTCGCCGAGCAGCTTGACCTTGGCGCGCGGGAGCTGTGCGGTGAAACCGGTCCCGCTGATCGCCATCACCGGCCGGCCGGACGAGTCGAGCACGGCCGAGGAGACGCTCGTCACGCCCCTGACATAACAACCGCCATCGACGCCATAGCCCCTTCGCCCGGCTTCATCGACGCTGCGCAGATAGGCCTCGAAGTCGGGAGGATCGTCCCAGCGCAGTGCGTCGAAGCGGCGGCGCAACTCCGTGCGCGGCAGGCCCGCGTGCGCCGCGATCGTGCGGCCGAGAGCGGAAACGAACATCGGAAGGCGCTGCCCGATGTTCATGTGCACACGCATCGTCGCGTCGTTATCGGCACGATCGACGAGCACCACGCGATCGTCGGAAGCGCGCTGCCAGAGGGTTGCCGTGACCTTGTGGCCGACCGCCACCGCTTCCAGATGCGGATGCACCAGGCGCGCGTACGAGGCACTCTCGAGCGCACCCTTGGCGAGTTCGACCAGCCCGAGCCCGATGCGGTAGGTCTTGGTCGACTCGTCGAACTCGACCAGTCGCTCATGCACCAGCGTCTTGAGCAGATTGAAGCAGGTGCTCGAGTTCAAGTCCAAATGACGTGCGATGCGGCTGACGCCGACCGGCGCTCCGGCGATCGAAAGGTAGCGCACGACAGCCAGTCCGCTGGCAAGCGCACCAACGACCTTTCCTGCCGTGACCGGCAAGTCATCGACGTCCGACTGCATAGGATCAGGGCCTCCAACAAAGACCTGAAGTGCTGGCTCGAAGTCGAAGGCTTCGCGCCGTTTCCGGCCATTCTCTATGAAGATGGGTCTTCTGCATAGAGAGAGTCGCGATGCCTCTGCTAAGCATTGCCGATGCCCCGCCCCGCCGCCGGGTGACTGGGTTGCGCGCCGACGCCCGATCGAGTCCGCGGCAGAGGCGCCCCCCTCGGGAAAACGCCCGATCCGCGTCGCCCCCCCTCTAACTAACATCCGTTCGGCGCACCTGCTGCCGGTCCGTTTGCCGGTCCGGCGCTCGCCAGCGTGTTGTTCACATCCTCAACAACCGAACGATGGAGGCAGCAATGTCCCTACGCAACATCATCATCGGCGCGCTGGCCACGATGGCAGGCGCCGCAGCACCGGCCCAGACGTCCGTCACCCTCTATGGTCTGCTCGACGTGGCTCCGGCGAGGTTCAGCCGAACCGCCACCGCCGACGATCGCCTGTTCAAGCTGAACACCGACACCGGCAGTTCGTCTCGCTTCGGCCTGCGCGGCACCGAGGATCTTGGCGGCGGCCTGGCAGCGTTCTTCATTCTCGAGTCGCCAATCGACCCCAAGAGCGGGGCGGTTGCCGGCGGTGCCAGCTCTGGAGCCTGCAACGCGGCAGCCGGATGCGCCGCCGCGACAACGGCAGCTTTCTGGCGCCGCAACTCCTTCGTCGGGCTCAAGGGAGGGTTCGGCGAAGTGACGCTCGGCCGCAACTACACCGCGGCCGTCATCAAGCAGGCGGCCACGCTCAGCGCCACACCCTCGGGCATCAACACCGGCATGGGCCTGACCCTGTTGTCACAAGGCATCAGCAACGACTTCTGGAACAACAACCAGATCCGCTACGACAGCCCCCGGTTCGGGCCCATCGACTTCTCCGTCCACGGGGCGCTCGGCGAAGGTGTCACGGGCCGGAACGTCGGCGGCAACCTTCGGTTCATCCAGGGGCCCGCAGCCGTTTCCGTGAGCATGCAGAAGGACAAGAATCTCGCCGGCCGCGCGGTCACCTGGACCATGGCATCAGGTTCGTACGACTTCGGCAGCTTCAAGCTCCATGCCGGCGCCGACAAGGTCGACAACGGTGAAGGCGTCGTCGGGTTCGTCGACTCGACGTTGTGGACGGTCGGCGGCAGCTTCAAGGCGACACCGTTGCTGACCCTGGCGGTTCAGTACTGGACCGTGAAAGAGAAGGTCGGCACATCGACCTCCAGCAAGCTGCTCGTGCTGAACGCCGACTACGCCCTCTCAAAGAGGACGTTTCTCTACGCTCTGTTCGGCAGCGTCGACAACAAGGACCTCGGACTCGCGCCCCTGTGGGGCAACGGAAACTTCGCCGGCAGCGGCAACGTGATCGTGGCGAACGACAAGGCCAACGGGCTCGCGGTCGGCATGCGGCATTTGTTCTGACATCGATCTCCTGGGTTGCCGGCCGTTCGGCCGGAGAACCCCTTCTCGCGGCGGGAGCCAACTCCCGCCGCGCTTCTTTCCAGGGCCGGCCTGCGCTCGCGCGCCGCCGACGTGAGCGCGGTCACCGTCGGGGCATCGCGGCGGCCTCGGACGCAGAACCGATGCGGACACATCCCTCCGATCGTTCACGGGCGAACCAGAACTCCGCCTGTCCCAACCTGGCCAGGGCGCGGGCGAACAAGTAGTCGCGGCGGGTCGCATCGTTCAGCGCATTGAGGTCGACGTGGCCGTGCGGGTCACAAGGGAACGAGACGGTGTCGCGCGGGAACGCTGCAGGCCGTCGAAACCGCACCTCGAGGGCGTAATCCGATGGCTGGCCGCCCTCTCCGGCGCGGCGGCCGTGGGCCAACAGCGTCGTCATCGCGTCGCCGGTCGGAAACGGGGCAGAACCGTGCCGCCGTCGATCGGATCACACACGAGTGCCACCGGCATGTCGAAGACGACGGACATCGGGTCCGCGTCCATGAGTGAGCTGATCATGCGCGGCCCTTCCTCCAGTTCCACGAGCAGTACCGCGTAGGGCGTGTCCTGCTTGAATGCGGGCCCCGGGGCGCGGTGCACGACGCTGAACGAGTGCACCGTGCCGCGGCCGCTGGCTGGCTCGAGCACCAGTTCTTCAGCGCCGCAATGGCGGCAGATCGCTTGCGGATAGACCTGCTTGTGGCCGCACGCGCGGCAGTGCTGGAGCATCAGGCGCCCTTCCTTCAAGGCATCCCAGTAGGCCTGGGAGTCCGCGTCGGGGGTGGGCAGCGGCTTGACGTGCGCTTCGCGCGGATCGATCCGTCTCACAGCGTGGCCTCCGTGCCGAGAATGGTGGTCGCCTGCGTCGCGAAGCCCGCACCCAGGCTGTGGACGAGGCCGAGTTCGGCACCCGCCACCTGACGCTCACCGCACTGCCCGCGCAACTGCTGCACGACCTCGAGGAAGTGGAGCAGCGAGCCCGGCATGCCCGGGTGCGCGTATGACAGCAACCCTCCATGGGTGTTGCAGGGAATGCTGCCGCCGTAGGTGATCTGCCGATCATCGACGAAGCGCCCCCCCTCGCCCTTGGGGCAAAAGCCCAGATCCTCGAGCATCATGATCACCGTACCGGTGAAGCAGTCGTAGACGCCCGCGACGTCGATGTCCTTCGGCGAGCACCCGGCCATCGCGTAGGCCTTGGCACTGGACTGCACCGCACCGGTGGTCGTCAATGAAGGCATCAGGAAGATGTGCTCGTGCGTGTAGCACTCTCCCGCCCCGAGGATGAACACCGGCTTGCTCTTGAACTCGCCGACGCGATCGGCGGCGCTGACGATGAACGCCGCGGCACCGTCGGAGATCAACGAGCAGTCGAGCTTGTGGTAGGGGGTCGTGACCCAACCGGAATTCAACACGTCGTCGACCGTGATCGGCTCGGTCATCTGCGCGCCGGGCGTGCGCAAGGCGTGTTCCCGATGGATCACCGCGACACGGGCGAACTGCTCGGCGGTGGTGCCGAACTCCTTCATGTGCCGATGCGCGGTCATCGCGAAGGTGTTGGCGACCGGGATCCCGAAAGGCATCTCGTACTGCTGGTCGCGGCTCTCGGTCATCGAACGCAGCGCGAGGTCGGGCGAGAGCCCGGTCAGCAGGCTGTCGGCGCCCAGCACGAGCACGTTTTCGGCCAGCCCGCCGGCGACCGCCGCCGCAGCGATGTTGAACATCGTCGCCGCCGTCGCGCCGGACACCTGCAGCGTGTTCGAGAACGTCGGCACGATGCCGAAGTACTCGCTGAACGCCACGCTGAACCGATGGAAGGGCGCGGCGAACGCGACGCTGGTGAGCACGCCGTCGATGGCTCCGCGCTCGAGGCCCGCATCCGCAAGCGCCGCCTTCGCGGCGTCGCTTGCGAGCGCCATCACACTGCGGCCCTGGACGCGGCCGACCGCCGATCGCCCCGCCCCGCTGATCGCGGCCCGGCCGCGCAACGTGCGCGCCGCCAACTTTGACCGACTTGAAGCCATGTCGTCGAACCTCACACTCCATCGATGGCGAACTGGAGCATTCTATACCTACCAATCGTTCGTTCGACTGAGCGTTCGTTCGACTGAGCCGTTCGGCATGCGCGGCTCGGTCCGGGGTGGCCGCGCAGACACCGCCAGGATCCCTCGAGAGGCCGCGGGCGCAACCATCGTGGCGCGGAGAGTCACTCAGCACTGCGTCCAGACCATCACATGCCCGAGCTCAAAACCGCCATGCGTATCGAACCTGTCCAAAGTCCTCGCCAGGATTCGGCCTTCGCAGTCCGGCGTTGGAGAAGTGTTCGACGCGCACCTGCAACTCGTGACGCCCCCTTTCGCCGAACCTCACCCCCAACGCGATGTGGTCTCCGAAGTTCAAGCGAGTGCTGAACCGTCGATCACCACCGCGATAGCGGGGCGTCACGACGTTCAGCCCGATACCTGCCTCGAGAAACCACCCGGGCCCAAACGCCCATCGAGCCGACGGCTTCAGCCCGAGCTGAAGGCTGAAATGCGGTTCGCCGGCTTGGGCCGACGCGAGCGAGCGCCAGGCGCCCACGGTTGCCTCGATCTGCCAGGTCAGCCGGCCGGGCCACAGAGGAGGCGCATCGATCCAGGGCCACAGCACGCCCGCCGCGAAGGCTTCCGAGCGGTTGGATCGCGACCACTGCCCGAATCCGTACGCGGGACACTCCCCAGGCGTCTGCTGCGCGCCTTCTTCGGCGCCGGGCCAGAGGCACAGCGCCCGCGCACCTGGGGCACAGATCAAGGCGAGCGCAAGCAGCGCCGCTGAAATTGCGGACGACCAGCGGCACCGCGCTGCACCGATCGACATCCCATCGGCCCCATCAGGGATGGCACATGCCTGTGGCGCCGCCCACAGCTGCTTGGCGACGCGCGGACGCCCTGCGTTGCGCTACTGCACGCCACCGCCCAGGGCGCGGTACATCGCGATGCGGCTTTGCTGCTCGGCCAGCCGCGTCTGCACTTCGGCCTGGGCGGCGGCGAACAGCGACCGCTCCGCGTCCAGCAATTCCAGCGTCGTGCCCACGCCGTTGTCCACGCGAACCTGAACGAGTTGCAGGCGCGCCGCTTCCGCCTGCCTTTGCAGCTCGAGGGCGCGCAGCTGATCCATCAGCGTCGCGCGGCCTGCCAGGGCATCTGCCACGTCGCGGAATGCGGCCTGGATGGCGCGCTCGTATTGGGCCAGCGCGATGTCGCGCTGCGCCATCGCTCCTTGGACAAGGGACTCGGTCCTGCCGGCATCGAAGATGGGCATCAGCAGCTGCGCCGCGAAGCTCCAGGCGCCGTCCTTGAACAGGTCGCCGAGCTGCGTACTTGCCGTCCCCAGACTGCCGGTCAGCGAGATGCGGGGCCAATAGGCGGCCCGCGCCGCGCCGATGTTGGCGTTGGCCGCAACGAGCAAATGCTCGGCCTGCCGGACGTCCGGGCGCTGCAGCAGCACCTCGGAAGGCAGCCCCGTCGGAACCTCCGCGAAAGCCAGGGACCGGATGCGGGGCAGCGTCGTCACCGCCTGCGGCTGGCCTACCAGCAAGGTCAGCGCGTTCAGATCCAGTTCACGCTGCCGGGTGAACTGTGCCAGCGCCGCCTGGGCGGAGGCCGCGAGGGATTGCGCCTGGCGCAGGTCCAGCTCCGAGGCAGTGCCGTGCTGGTAACGCAACTGCGTCAGCTGCAGCGACTGCTCGCGCGATGTCACGGTGTTGCGGGCGATCTCGAGCAGTTCGTCGTCCGCGCACAGTGCCAGCCAGGCCTGCGCGACGGACGCCACGAGCGCGACCCGTGCGGCGCGACGCCCTTCCTCGCTGGCCGCCAGCTGCGCGGCCGCCGCGTCGCTGCCGGCGCGGATGCGGCCGAACAGATCCAGTTCCCAGGCCGGTACCGTCAACCCTGCGGTATAGGTGCCTGCGACATTGCCGTTGCTGCCGGTGCCGCGCGCGGCCGACGCGCCGGCATTCAGGGTGGGCCACAGGTCGGCGCCCCGCTGCCCCAGCACGGCCCTCGCCGCTTCGATGTTGAGAACGGCCACGCGCAGATCGCGGTTGTTCGCAAGCGCCTGCGCGATGACCTCGCGCAGCGACGGATCGGGGAAATACTCCTGCCAACCGGTGGCCGACGCTGCCTTGAGGTCGCTCGGCGGCGACGATGCCGCATTCGGGAAGGCCGGTGCCACCGGCGCCGCGGGAAGCGCCAGCGGCGGCGTCGGCGAGGCACAACCCCACAGGCCACCCACCGCTGTCGCCAGGAGACCCCATCGCCTGAATGTCGCGCCTTTCATGCCTGCTCTCCATGTCCCTTGGTCACAGGGGCCGCCGCATCGCCCAGTTCATGCGCATAGAACCTGCGCTGCCGCTCGCTGCCCTTGAACAGGCGGCGCACCACCACGAAGAACACCGGCACGAACAGCACCGACAAGGCCACCGCGCTGACCATGCCCCCCATCACACCGGTGCCGATCGAGCGCTGGCTTGCCGACCCCGCCCCGGAAGCGATGGCCAGCGGCAGCACGCCCAGGATGAACGCCATCGACGTCATCACGATCGGTCGGAAGCGCAGGTGTGCCGCTTCGAGCACGGCCTGCAGCACGCTGCGGCCTTGGGCCTGCAGGTCCTTGGCGAACTCGATGATCAGCACCGCATTCTTGGCCGACAGCCCGATGATGGTGATCAGGCCGATCTTGAAGTACACGTCGTTGGAGAAGCCCCGCCCCATCGTCGCCAGGACCACGCCGAGCACGCCGAGCGGCACGACCAGGATGACCGCCAGAGGGATCGACCAGCTCTCGTAGAGGGCAGCCAGGCACAGGAACACGGCCAGCAGCGAGAAGCCGAACAGGAACACGGCAGTGGCCCCTGCCAACCGCTCCTCGCGCGACTGGCCGGTCCACTCGAAGCCGAATCCCGGTGGCAACCGGGCCGCCAGACGCTCCATCTCGGCCATCGCCTCGCCGCTGCTGACGCCGGGCGCCGCGTCGCCGGCGATGCGCATGGTCGGGTAGCCGTTGTAGCGGATGGACTGCATGGCGCCGGTCACCCAGCGGGTGGTCGTGAAGGTGGTCAGCGGCACGGGCTGTCCCCGAGAGTTCGGGGCGGTCAGCCGCAGCAGGTCCTCCGGCTGCATGCGAGCCTGCGCGTCGGCCTGCACCACGACCCGCTGCAGGCGCTCGCCGCTCTGGAAGTCGTTCACGTAGGCCGAACCGATCGCCGTCGAGATCGTCGCATTGATCACCTCGAAGCCGACGCCCAGGGCGCTGGCCTTGTCGCGGTCGATCACCAGTTGCAGCTGCGGCGCGTCTTCGAGTCCGTCGGGTCGGACGCCGGCCAGCAGCTTGCTCTGCGAGGCCATGCCCAGCATCTGGTTGCGCGCTGCGATGAGCGCCTCACGCCCGTTGCCGCCGCGGTCCTGCAGCCGGAATGCGAATCCGGTGGCCGAACCGAGTTCGGGAATCGGCGGCGGACTGAGCGGAAAGATGAAGGCGTCCTTCACTCCCATCAGCGCCCCGAAGGTGCGGCGGGCCAGCGCCTGGGCACTCTGGGCCTCCGCCTTGCGCTCGTCCCAGTCCTTCAGGGTGACGAAGGCAATCGCTGAATTCTGGCCCTGGCCCGAGAAGTTGAAGCCGAGCACGCCGACCATGCTGCGCACCTCCGGTTGCTGGAGCACGAAGCCCTCCACCTGCTGCATCACCTGCAAGGTGCGGTTGGCGGTAGCGCCCGGCGGCAGCTGGATGTTGACGAGGATGTAGCCCTGGTCCTCGTTGGGCAGGAAGGACGTAGGCAGCCGGTAGGTCAGCCAGCCCACACCTGCCACGATCGCCACGTAGACGATCAACATGCGGCCGGTGCGGTTGAGAAGGCGCACGAGGAACCCTTCGTAGCGCTTGGCCGTGCCGGCGAAGCCCCGGTTGAACCAGCCGTAGAAGCCGGTCTTGGCGTGCGCGTGACCGGCTTCGACCTGCTTGAGCAGCGTCGCGCACAGCGCCGGCGAAAGCGACAGCGCCATGAAGGCCGAGAAGGAGATCGAGGCCACCATCACGGCCGAGAACTGCCGGTAGATGTTGCCCACCGCGCCGGTGAAGAAGGCCAGCGGCACGAACACCGAGATCAGCACCACCGTCACGCCGATGATCGCACCGGAGATCTGCCCCATGGCCTTGCGCGTGGCCTCGCGCGGGGGCAGGCCCTCTTCGCTCATGATGCGCTCGACGTTCTCGACCACGACGATGGCGTCGTCCACCACGATGCCGACCACGAGCACCATGCCGAACATGGTCAGCACGTTGATCGAGAACCCGAGCGTCAGCAGCACGCCGAAGGTGCCCAGCAGCGCCACGGGCACCACGATCGTGGGGATGACGGTAAAGCGCCAGTTCTGCAGGAACAGGAACATCACCAGGAAGACCAGCACCACCGCCTCGATCAGGGTCTCGACGACCTTGCCGATCGAGATGTCGACGAAGCGCGAGGTGTCATAGGGCACGGCGTAGCTCATGCCCTGGGGGAAGTAGCGCTTGAGTTCCTCCATGCGCGCATGCACGAGCCTGGCGGTCTCCAGCGCGTTGCCGCTCGGAGACAGCTGGATGCCGATGCCGGCGGACGGCTTGCCGTCGAGCCGCGCCGACGTGGCATAGGTCTGCGCGCCGAGCTCGATGCGCGCCACGTCGCGCAGGCGCACCGACGAGCCGTCGGTGTTGGCGCGCAGCACGATGCCGCCGAACTGCTCGATGCTCGCCAGCTGGCCCTCCACCTGCACGGTCGCCGAGATGGCCTGGTCCACCGGGTTGGGCAGGTCGCCGATCGTGCCGGAGGAGACCTGCGCGTTCTGTGCACGGATCGCGGCGTTCACGTCGTTGGCGGACAGGTTGAAGCTGCGCAGCTTCGCGGGGTCGATCCAGATGCGCATCGCGCGCTCGGTGCCGAACAGCTGCGCCGTGCCGACGCCCGGCACCCGCTGCAGTTCGGGCAGCACGTTGCGTGCCGCGTAGTCGCCGAGCGCGATCGGATCCCACTTCGGGTCGTCCGAACTGAGGATCGTGAACATCAGGAAGTTGGAGCGCGCCTTGTCGACCCGCACCCCCTGCTGGGTCACGGCCGCGGGCAGGCGCGGCGTGGCGCGCGACAGGCGGTTCTGCACGTCCACCTGCGCCAGGTCCGGATCGGTGTTCGGCGTAAAGGTCAGCGTGAGCGTGCCGGTGCCGTTGGCCTGCGCCACCGACTCCATGTAGGCCAGGCCCGGCGAGCCGTTCATCTCCTGCTCGATGACCGACAGCGTGCTGTTTTCCAGGGTCTTGGCCGACGCTCCGGGGTAGGTGGCGGTGACGACGATGGAGGGCGGCGCAACCGTGGGGTACTGTGCCACGGGCAACTGCGTGATGGACACGACACCTGCCACCACGACGAACAGCGCGATGACCCACGCGAAGATGGGCCGGTCGATGAAGAACTTGGCCATGGGCGCTGCACCCTCAGCGGCTGGCAGACGCAGCCGCCGGGGTGGCGGCGCTGGCAGGAGAGGCCGCGGCCGATGCCGGCGTGACCGGCGACCAGGGCACCGGCTTGACCGGCGCGTTCGGACGGATCTTCTGGAACCCTTCGACGATGACCTGCTCGCCGGCCGCCAAGCCCTGCGTCACGATCCACTGCTTGCCGGTGGATCCAGCCACCTTGACCGGGCGTGGTCCGGGCTTGCCTCCCTCGCCGACGACGAGCACGGTATCGCCCTGCGCCGTTCTCGTCACCGCTTGCTGAGGCAGCAGCACGGCTCCTGCGATCTCGCCCTGGACGAGTCGGGCACGCACGTACATCCCGGGCAGCAGACGGCCCGATGGATTGGGCACTTCGGCGCGCAAGGTCACCTGCTCGGTGGTCGGATCGACGCTCAGATCCGCAAACAGCAAGCGCCCCTTGTGCGGCAGTTCGCTGCCGTCGTCGAGTACCACCCGCACCGGGGTCGAGTCCGCGGGCGGCTTACCGGCGACCGACAATTGCTGCCGCAACCGATCCACCTCGACGACGGATTGGGTGGCATTGACGAACACCGGATCGATCTGCTGGATCAGCGCCATCTGCGTTGCCTCGGCCTGCGATACCAGTGCACCCTCGGTGACCAGCGCGCGCCCGATGCGCCCGGCGATCGGCGCCGTCACCGTCGCATAGCCCAGGTTCAGCTCGGCCGTACGCAGGGCGGCCCTGGCGGCAGCCACGTCGGCCTCGGCCTGAGCCTGCGCCGCCTGCGCGTTCACGAAGTCCTGCTGGCTGACCGCGTTGGCCGCACGCAGCGGCGTGTAGCGCGCCACCGTTGCGCCGGCCTGCATCAGGTTGGCCTGGGCCCTGGCCAACGCCGCCTTGGCGCTGTCTGCGGCTGCCTCGTACGGCGCGCGGTCGATCTCGAACAGCGCTTGGCCAGCCTTGACCTGAGAGCCTTCGTTGAACAGGCGCTTGTGCACGATGCCGGTGACTCGGGCCCGCACCTGCGCCACGCGCACGGGCTCGACACGACCCGGCAACTCGGCCGTCAACGGCGCCGTCTGGAGTGCCACGGCCACCACCGAGACCTCAGGTGGCGGGGGCGCGGAGGGCGCCCCCGCGGGCGGCTTTCCCGTGCTGCCTCCGCCGCATCCGACCAGTTGCAGAGCCAAGGCGACCGAAGCGCCCGATACGGTCCAACGTCTCGCACGGCCCGCTGGTTCATGGCCGCGGTGCAGGAAGTTCGCGATGGCTCGATGCATGGGGATACCTTCCGGCAACGGGTGCGCAAAGAACATACAAGCGGGAATGTATATTAATCGGTGCACTGGGCAGGCACGGCCCGGATTCACGCCGCCATGGTTCGCCGCACCAAGGAAGAAGCCCTCCAGACCCGCCAGGCGCTGCTCGATGCCGCGGAAGTCGTCTTCGACGCGCGCGGCGTCAGCGAGGCATCCTTGCAGGAGATCGCCGCGCTCGCCGGTGTGACGCGCGGCGCGGTGTACTGGCACTTTCGCGACAAGGCCGATCTGTTCAACGCATTGATGGATCGCGCCATCCTGCCCTTCGAGCAGCGCTGGCTGGACGACCGGGCGACCCCGTTGGCGCCATTGGCCGAATTGGTCGCGATCGCGGCCGACATGCTGCGCGCGACCAGCCGGGACGGAAGGCTGCAACGCGCCGTGTCGATCTCGAGCCAGAAGACGTCCTATGTCGGCGAACTGGGCGCGATCCGCGAACGACGGCTGGCAGTGCTGGCGCGAGCGCGCAAGCGCTTCGCGATGCTGCTGCGCCAAGCCCAGCGCGCGGGTGAGTTGCCGCAGGATGCCCGGCCCGCCGACGTGGCCCGTGCGCTGGTGGCCTTGATCGACGGCCTGGTCATCCACTGGCTGCTCGATGGCCGCCGCTTCAATCTGTGCAAGGTCGGGGGCGCAGCTGTGCGGCACCAGCTGGCCGGCATCTCGAAGTGTTCTGGTTGACCCTCGATCCCGCTCCGGGGCTAGACCTGGGCTAGGCTTGGCGGCCCGGCCCCGTGCAGGCCTGTGTCAAGCTTTCCGGAACGCCGCCGCGTGATCCTTGGCGAACTCGGCAAACGTGCGCGCCGGTCGCCCCGTGACCGTCTGCACCGTGTCGAGCACGCCGGCAAGGTGGCCCGGGGGCGCAAGGGCATACAGCTCGTTCATCGCATCGGCCAGCGATTCGGGCATGCCCATGCCGGTCATCGCCTGTTTGGCCTGCTGCAGCGTGATCGCGACATAGTGCACCGCTCGGCCCGCTGCCGCGCTCAGGGCTGCGGCGACCTCCGACCCGCTCAACGCCTGCGGCCCCGTCACCGGATAGGCCCGGTTCTCATGCCCCGGCATGGTGAGCGCCCGCGCGGCCACCGCGGCAATGTCGCGCGCATCGATCCAGCCGACCTTGCCTTCGCCCAGCGGCATGTAGAACTCGCCCTTGTCGCGGATGGACTGTGCGTACATGAGCAGGTTCTGCATGAAGAAGCCGGGCTGGACGAAGGTCCACGCCATGCCGGACTCCTGCACCTGCTTCTGGTTCTCTCCGTGCCAGCGGCCGATCTGCACCGGCGAATCCGGGGCCGCGCCGATGCCGGTGGACATGACGAAATGCTTGACGCCAGCGGCCTTGGCCGCCGCGATGAGCGCGGAGCGCATCCGCACCTGGTCGGGCACGAGCGGCGTGACGACGAAGACCTTGTCGACGCCGCGCAGCGCAGCGGGCAGCGTCTGCGGCTCGCGCAGGTCGCCGGCGACGGTTTCCACCCCGCGTGCGCTCAACTCGCGCGCCTTGGCAGCGTCGCGCACCAATGCCTTGAGCGGCACCTTGGACTCCCGCAGCAGCCGCACCACTTCGCTGCCGATCGTTCCTGTTCCTCCGACCACCAGAATCATCTTTCATCCCCTTTCGATTGGATGTGCGACGCACGCCGTCGCGCCGACGGCCGGCCACGGCTGCGTCCGACCGGAGGCATTCTCGGATCACCGGTTACCATGAGCAAGTAGCTACCTTGAGGTAACCACCGATGCCGCGCCAACCGCCGCCGCCCGTGTGCCCCGTCGACGCGCTGCTGCGCATGCTGATGGGGTCGTGGACCAGCTACATCCTCTGGCACCTGCGACGCGACGGACCGATGCGTTTCGGCGCGCTGCAGCGCGCCATTCCCGGCCTGTCGTCGAAGGTGCTGACGCAGCGGCTGCGCATGCTCGAGGAGCGCGGCATCGTGTATCGCGACCATGTGCCGTCGATCCCGCCGGCGGTCTCCTACGGCCTGACCGCGCAGGGCAGCGAACTCGGGGGCGTCTTCGACGCCCTCGAAGACGTCTCGAGCCGCTGGCTGTCCAGGGCGCGCCGAGCCGGCGGACCGGCGCCTGCGCCTGAGCCCGCGCGGGCACCTGGCCGCCCCGCGGCCCGCTCGCAAGCGGGCTACTCGAGGATGCGGCGCTCCTGAATGAGCGTGGACCACAGCCTGGTTTCGCGCGCGAGCCAAGCCTGTGCCTCTTCGGCGGTGGAGTTCAAGACCACGAATCCGTTGGCCTGCAGGTGATTCTGGATCTGCGCCGCCTGCATGGCCTCGCGCACCAGCTTGGCCAGCGCGGCCCGGGTTTCCGGCGGCGTGGCCGCCGGCACCGCCAGCACCACGCCACCCACTGCAGAGAAGCCCGCATGGCCCGACTCCGCGACGGTCGGCACGTCCGGCAGTTGCGGCAGGCGCTTCGCCGACGACACCGCAATGGGCACCAGCCTGCCGGCACGCACGTGAGGCAAGACGTTGCCGGCGATGATGAAGGCCGCATCGACCTGCCCGCCGATCACCGCGTTGATCGCGGGCGCGCCACCGGCAAAGGGCACATGCGTGAGCTTCATCCCCGGCACCACGCTGCCGAGGTAGCCGGTGGCCAGGTGGCTGGTCGAGCCGATGCCGGCCGACGAGTAGCTGACACCGCCACCGCGCCCCTTGCGCACGAAGTCTTCCAGCGTGCGCATGCCCGTTCCGGCGTGCGTGACGAGCACCGCCGCCTGTTCGCCGAGCAGCGAAATGGGCACTAGATCCGAAGGCTCGTAGCGCATCGCGGCCTTGAACAGCAGCGGATTGACCGTGGCATAGGCCTCGGAGGTGATGAGCATCGTCTTGCCGTCGGCCGGCGCCCGTGCCGCAGCGGCGGTGCCGATGCTGCCGTTGGCGCCGACGATGTTTTCGACGACGACCGTGTGGCCCGTCTGCTCGCGCAGCTTGTCGGCGATCATGCGCGCCAGCACGTCGGTGGCGCCCCCGGCGGCGAAGGGCATGATGACGCGCCAGGTTTCGGCGGCGCGCGATGCAGCAGGCAGTCCGAGCCCCAGCAGGGCCGCGGCGAAGGCGAGGTGGCGTCGATTCAGATTCATCCGGTGTCTCCTTGGCGGGTGGGGTCGCGTTTCAGGCAGCCGCGGCGGCGCGCGGCAGGCGGTAGCGTTCGAAGATCTCCTGCGGGGCGTCGTGCCGCGCCATCGCCACGCCGGCTGCCGCGAGCAGCCGCGCCACGACGTCGGGCCGCTCGATTGGGTGGTTCTGCGCGTAGTCGGCATCGAGGTCGAAGAGCATGCTGCGTGCATCGAGAAAGCCGCCGTTCAGCTCGGGGCGCTCGCCTTCGCGCAGGGCCGGGATGCGCAACGGCCGCACGCCCTGGGTGAAGTCGAAGGCGCGGCCGAGCGTCGCGCCCAGCAGCTGCGAGACCGGGAACATGCGGTTCATGTGCGTGGGCATCAGCGTGTACTCGTACAGCCCCTCGCCCGACAGCTCGGCCGGATAGTGGAAAAAGGTGTAGCGGCCGTCGGTGACGTTGAGGCTGCCGCCGAAGATGCCGTACAGGGCAACCTCGCGCAGCGCGCGGTCCTCGGCCAGCAGCGGCAGCAGCGAGCAGCCGGTGGTCTGCGCTTCGGGCTCCAGCCCGAAGCAGCCCAGCAGCGTCGGCGCCAGATCGATGGTCTGCGTCAGGCTCGCACAGCGCCGCCCGGCATACGCCCGCGAGGCCGGCGTGTGGATCATCAGCGGAATGTGCGCGACCTCGTTGTAGAACGGCATGCGGCACTTGCCCCACCAGTCGTGCTCCGACAGCAGGAAGCCATGGTCGGTGCTCAGCACCAGCGCGGTGTCGTCCCACATCGCGTGCCGGTCCATGTAGTCGAGCAGTTCGCCGAAGTAGTGGTCGCACATGCGCACCAATGCGCCGAAATTGGCGCGCATCTGCTCGCAGGCCAACGCGTCCTCGACCACGGCGTCGTAGCGCGGCCAGTCGAGGATCGGGTGGCTGTCGTCCACGCCGGCGGCGTCGCGGAAGCGCCTGGGCGCGAAGAAGGGCTCGTGCGGATCGAAGCACTCGATCTGCAGCAGCCACTGGTCGGCGTGGCGGTTGCGGTCGAGGAACTCGAGCCCGCCGCGGAAGCACTTGACGCAGGGGAAGTCCTCTTCGTCCTTGATGAACTCGCGGGTGATGCAATGCATCATCCGCTTGCGGTCCCCGGGAATGGTGTAGTTGCGCGGGTCGTACATCTTCCTGAAGCGTTCGATCGGCGGCTGGACCATCGCCTTCCACTTGTCGTTCTCCTGGCCGCGGATGAAGTCCCACGAGTCGTAGCGTTGGTGATAGGTCGCGCCACCGTCCTCGAAGTAGTGGAAGTGGTCGCTGACCAGATGGGTGTAAACACCCGCCGCCCCGAGCCGCGCGAAGCACGAGCGGTCGAACGGTTCGAGCGGCCCCCAGCCGCGGTGCAGGAAGTTGTAGCGGCCGGTGTGCATCTCGCGCCGCGCCGGCATGCACGGCAGGCTGCCGGCCCAGTGGTTGTCGAACACCACCGCGCGCCGCGCGAAGCGGTCGAAGTTCGGCGTCGGCACCCAGCGGCTGCCGTACGCACCCAGCGCGTTGCGCACGAGCGAGTCGAACAGAACGAAGATGAGCTTCATGGTGCCGCGCAGTCTAGGCAGCCGCACCGATCACCGAAAGCGCCAGAATCTCATCGGTCGATAACCCACGGGAGTCCCCCTTTGCGCCTGCTCTACTCGCGCCACCTCGAGCACTTCCTTGCGGTGTGCCAGGCGCGCAGCCTGCGCAAGGCCGCCCAGGGCTGCGGGGTGACTCAGCCGGCCCTGAGCAAGAGCATCCGCGTGCTCGAGACGGCACTGTCGGTCAGCCTGTTCGAGCGCCGCAGCGCCGGCGTGGTGCCGACGCCGGCCGGCGAGATCCTGCGGCGCCACGCCGTGCACATCGTCGACAGCGCGCGCTGCCTCGAAGCCGAGATCGGCGCGCTGCTCGGCGGCGAAGCCGGCGTGCTGCGCATCGGCGCCGGCATGGTGTGGAGCGTGACGCACCTGCCGCAGTGGCTGGCCCGCCTGCACGCGCGCTTCCCGAAGCTGCAGATCGCGACGCGAAGCGGCGTGTCGGAGCAGCTCGTTCCCCTGCTGCTCGACGGCGAGCTCGATGTCCTGGTGGCGTCGCTGTCGCGCGAGCCGCTGCCGCAGGGCTTTCGCACCGTGCGGCTGCCCGATGCCGACATGCTCGCCTACGGCCGGCGCGGCCATCCCCTGGCCCGGCGCCGCGGCGTCAGGCTCGCCGACCTGAGCGGCTGCGATTTCGTCGGCTTCGCCGACGACCCACAGTGGCACCGGCACGCCGAAGCGGCCTTTGCCGCTGCGGGCCTCGACGCACCGCGCGTGCTGCTGCACAGCTCCTCGCTCGAGACGCTGCTCGCCACCGTGGCCGCATCGGACAGTCTGGCGATCCTGCCGGCCTCGCTCGGCGAGCGCGCTGCGGCCGCCGGGCTGACCCCGGTGCGCCTGCCGGCGCCGGTGTGGCGCATCGGCATGGGGATCAGCCACCGCGAGCACAGCGCCGAGCTGGCACCGCTGCGCGAGCTGGTGGCGATGGCCTGCGAGCCGGCGCGGGCCGCCATGCGGACAGCGGGCGCGCGCGGCACGGCGCGGGGTCAGCGCGGGCGCTGAAGGCCGATGCGGCCGAAGGCCTCGGCCGGCGCGTCCAGCTGCGCCAGCTTGTCGGCCAGCGTGCGCAGCAGGCGCTGCTCGACCTGCTCATCGGCGATCGGCTGCAGCTGCCCCGGGTCGGCCTGGAGATCGAACAGCACGGTGGTGCAGTCCTCGTAGGTGCCCATCGCCGCGACCTGCCCGTCCGCAAGCCGACGCGCCGGGATCCTGAGCACCGGGATCTCCTGCGTGAAGCCGAACGGCGGCACGAGCTGCGCCTGCCTCAAGGTGGCCGCCGAGAAGAAGCTGCGCAGGTGCGTGGGCATCAGGGTGTATTCGTACAGCTCCTGCTTGCGCATGTCCGGCGGATAGCGGAAGTAGGTGTAGCGGCCATCGGTGATGTTGGTGGCCGCACCGAACATGCCGTACAGCACGGCGTCGTGGTGCACCGTGCCGCCTTCGAGCAGGTGGCGCAGCGGCCGCCCGAGCACCGTGGCCGGCGGCCGCACGCCGTGGAAATCCAGCAGCGTGGGCATCAGGTCGGTGGTCTGCGTCAGCGCCGCCACACGCGTGCCGCCGCGGTGTGCATGGTCCGGGTGGTAGACGATGAGCGGCAGGTGCGCGATCTCGTTGAACATCGGGCAACGGTTCTTGGCCCACCAGTCGTGCTCGCCGAGCAGGAAGCCGTGGTCGGTGGTCAGCACCAGCGCGGTGTCGCGCCACAGGTCGTGCGCGTCGAAGTAGTCGAGCAGCCGCCCGAGGTAGGCGTCGCACATCGTCACCAGGGCCGCGTAGTTGGCGCGCAACTCGGCCACCTCGTGCGGCGACTCGCGCACCCGCGCGTACAGCGGCCAGTCGAGCACCGGGCCGCGGTAGTCGGTGGGGTAGCGCTCGCGGTAGGGCGCCGGCGCCGTGAACGGTTCGTGCGGGTCGAAGCATTCCAGGTGCAGCAGCCAGCCGTCGTGCCGGCGGTTGCGGTCCAGGAACTCGAAAGCCGAGCGAAAGCAGCCGGCGACCGGGTAGTCCTGCTCGTCGCGGATGAACTCGCGGTTGACGAGGTTGGGCAGGTAGCGCCGGTCCTCGTCGAAGCGGGTCTGGATCGCGTGGTACATCTCGCGGAAGCGTTCGATGGGCGGCTTGACCATCGCCTTCCACTGGTCGGACTCCTGGCCGCGGATGAAGTCGAAGCTGTTGTACTGGGTGTGGTAGGTGGCCCCGCCTTCCTCGAAGTAGTGGTAGTGGTCGGAGACGAGATGCGTGTACACGCCGCCCTGGCGCAGGAGGGCGGCCACCGAGGCATCGAAGGGCTCCAGCGGCCCCCATGATCGATGCAGGAACGACAGGCGGCCGGTGTGCAGGTCGCGCCGCGCCGGCATGCACGGCAGGCTGCCGGCGAAGTGGCGGTCGAAACAGACCGCACGCTCGGCCAGGCGGCGCGAGTTCGGACTCGCGATCTCGAGGCCACCGAAGGCCTCGAGTGCCAGGTAGTTCAGCGAATCGAACAGGAGGAAGACGGTCTTCATGGGCTTGGTACTCGTCAAGGGTACAGCGCGCGCTCGGACTGAGGATCGAACCAGTGCAGCGTTGCGGGATCGACGGCCAGTTCCAGTGCATCACCCTCGCTCGGCAGGCTGCGTCCGTGCAGGCGGGCGGTCAGCTCGAGCGGGCCCGCGCCGAGCGTGACGATGCACTCGCTGCCCATCGGCTCCACCACCTTGGCCGCGGCCGTGAGGCGCGGCCAGTGGACTGGGGCCCCGGCCGCCGGCCGCAGGTCGTCCGGGCGGATGCCGAGCACGGCACGCTGCAGCGAGCGCGCCGGCGCAGGGGCGAGCTCGGCAGCCATCCGCAGCGTGTCATCGCCGAGCGTGAACGCACCGTCGTGCCGCTCCACCGCACGCAGGTTCATCGCCGGCGAGCCGATGAAGCCGGCCACGAACAGATTGGCCGGCCGTTCGAACACTTCGGCTGGCGAACCCGCCTGTTCGATGCGCCCGGTGCGCATCACAACGATGATGTCGGCCAGCGTCATCGCTTCGACCTGATCGTGTGTGACGTACACCAGCGTGCGCCCGTTGCGTCGGTGCAGCTTCTTGATCTCCACGCGCATCGATGCCCGCAACTGTGCGTCCAGGTTGGACAACGGTTCGTCGAACAGGAACGCCTGCGGCTGGCGCACCATGGCCCGCCCCATCGCGACGCGCTGCCGTTGCCCGCCGGAGAGCTGCGCCGGCTTGCGCTCGAGCAGTGCGGTCAGCTCGAGCACGCGCGCCGCTTCGTCCACGCGCTCGGCGATCTGCCCCGGCGGCACGCGCAGGTTCTCCAGGCCGAAAGCCAGGTTGCGCCGCACCGTCATGTGCGGATAGAGGGAATAGTTCTGGAACACCATCGCCACGTCGCGCTCGGCGGGGCCGAGGTCGTTGACGACACGACCGTTCATCAGGACCTGGCCCGCGCTCGGCTGGTCGAGCCCGGCGACGAGCCGCAGCAGCGTCGACTTGCCGCAGCCCGATGGGCCGACGAGCACGACGAAGGCACCGTCGGCGATCTCGAGATCGATGCCGTGCAGCGTGGTCACGGCACCGAAGCGCCTGACGAGGCCGCGCAGAGCGATGGAGGACATGCAGAAAGCCCGTGTTCGGCGCGTCGGCTACTTGAGCGCGCCTTGCGTCAGGCCGCGCACGAGACTGCGCGTGGCAAGCAGCAGCAGCAGCAGCGCGGGCAGCAACGAGAGCGTGGCCGCCGCCGCCATCGCACCGTACTTCATGTCGAAGTCCTGCGCGAACTTGGCCAGCGCCACGGGCACCGTGGCGGTCTCGTTGCGGGTGAGCGCCAGCGATACCGCAAACTCGTTCCAGCTGAAGATGAACAGCAGCGCCCCGGTGGCCAGCAGCCCCGGGCGCAACAGCGGCAGCACGACGTGGGTGAAGGTCTTGACCGGTCCGCAGGCGTCCACACGCGCCGCCTCCTCCAGCTCGACCGGCACGTCGCGCAGGAAGGCACCCATCAGCCACAGCGCCATCGGCAGATTCATGACCGTGTGCGTGAGCACCAACGCGGTGTAGCTCTCGCCCAGGCCCACTTGCCGGAACAGGACGTACCATGAGCCCACCAGCGTCATCTGCGGCGTCATGTAGTACAGCATCGACCAGCCCAGCAGCGCGTGCCGCAGCCAGGCCGGCGTGTCGAGCCGATCCAGCGCGTAGGCACCCAGCGTGCCGGCGCTCAGGCACAGGGCCGTCGAGACCAGCGCCACGCCGAAGCTGTTGGCGTAGTTGCGCAGGAAGTCCGAGCCGCGCGAGAACAGCAGCTCGTCGAAGTGCACGATCGTGGGCGAGAAGACCAGGCGGCCCATCGTGATGTCGATCTCGTACTTGAACGAGGCGGCCACGATCCACACGAACGGCAGCAGCACCGCCAGCGCTGCCAGCGTCAGTGCCGCCAGTCGCGCACCGGCGGCGATGCGCATGCGCGGCCTCATGCGGGCCTCCTTGCAAGACGGGCCTGCAGGTTGAGCGCGAGCACCACGACCATGGCGATGAGCATCATCGTCACCAGGGAGACGGCGGCACCGTAGCCCGCGCGCCCCTGGACGAAGAAGGTGCGGTAGATCGAGAAGCTGATGACCTCGGTCGCGGTGCCCGGCCCGCCGCTGGTGAGCAGGTAGATCTCGTCGAAGACCTTGAAGGCCATGATGCTGCGGAACACCAGCGTCACGACGATGGTGGGCAGCATCAGCGGCAGCGTGATCCGGGTGAGTTCGCGCCACCAGGGCGTCGCATCGACTCGGGCCGCTTCGAACACCTCCGGCGGCAGCGACTGCAAGCCCGCGAGCATCAACAGGAACACGAACGGCGTCCAATGCCACACATCTACCGCGATGATGGAGGCCATCGCCAACTCGGGAGAGCCCGTCCAATCGCGTGCGCGCGCGCCGAACCAGGCCAGCACCTGGTTGATGACGCCGAAGTCGGCGTCGTACATCAGCTTCCAGATCGCGCCGATGACGATGCCCGGCATCAGGATCGGCAGCAGGAACACCATGCGCCACAGCGTCGAGCCGCGCGTCGTGCGCGACACCAGCAGCGCGAGCGTGAATCCCAGCAGCATCTGGATCGACACCGACACCGCCGCGAACCACGCGGTGTTGCGCACACCGGCGCGATACACGGCGTCATCGGCCACCCGCGCGAGGTGCTCGGCGCCCACGAAGCTCCAGTGCGAGCGGCCCGCGGCCCAGCTCACGTCGCTGACGCTCATTGCCGCGAGGTTGAGCACCGGCAGCAGCGTCAACAACACGTAGAACAGGACCAGCGGCGCCAAGCTGCCGGCCCGCCACAGGCGCAGGCTGGGCCAGCGCCGAGCCATGTCAGCGCAGATCCGGCAGGCGGCCGGTCTTCATGCCGGCGCGCGCCATCAGCGCCTCGATGTCGCGCGCCATCTGGTTCAAGGCCGCCGCGGGCTGCGCCTCGCCCACCAGCACCTTGTTCAGCTGCAGTTCCATCGCGTCGGCGATCTCCGCGGCCTGCGGCACCGGCAGCATCAGCCGTGTGTTGCCCGACGAGGCCGCCACTGCCGGCAGCAGGCGATACTTGGGATCGGGCCCCGGGTCGGCGAGCAGCACGTCCTGGCGGATCGGTACCGCTCCGGTATCGCGGTACTGTTGCTGCGTGGCCTTCTGCTGGAACCAGTCGAGGTAGCCCAACGCGGCCTTCTTGCGCTCGCTCGGCAGGTTCTTGGGCACCGCGGCGATCCAGTGCCCGAGCGTCGTCACCACCTTGCCCGAAGGCCCGGCCGGCAACGGCGCCACGTTCACCTTGCCCACCACCGCCGAGCGCTGCGGGTCGTCCATCTGCGGCCAGGCCGCAGCGACCAGCACCGCCTGCGCCAGCTTGCCGCCGGTGAGCAGCTGGATCAGCCGCGCCTGCGTCAGGCTGCCCACGCCGGCCGGGCCGGCCTCCTTGGCGAGCTGCTGCACGAACTGCAGCGCCTTCAGCGCCTCGGGGCTGTTGATCACAACGGTGCAGTCGCCGCCGGCGGCATTGCGGAAGATGTCGCCGCCGAAGCTGGCCAGCAGCGGATAGAAGTCGTAGCTCGCCTCGAAGAAGCCGCGGTTACCGCGCAGGCCGAAGCCGGCCACGTCCGGGCCGTGCAGTGCGCGGGCGTTGGCCGCCAGTTCGTCCCAGGTCCGAGGCACCTTCAGGCCCTTGGCCGCGTACAGGTCGGCGCGGTAGTACAGCAGCTGGATGTTGCCGTTAACCGGCACCGCCATCACCTCCCCCTTGGCATCGAACACCTTGCGCACGGCGTCCCAACGCAGCGTGTTGTCGTAGGCGATGACTTCGGGCTGCAGCTTGAAGCGCGGGTCGATCTTCGCCAGCGGCTCAAGAAAGCCACCAGCATAGAACTCCGGGATGAACTGGGAGTTGATGCAGATCAGATCGAAGGGCGATTGCCCCGAGCGCACCGCGTTGCGCGTCTTCTCGAGCAGGCCGGTGAACGGGCTCACGTCGAACGCCACCTTGGCCGCATGGATGCGCTCGAACACGGTGGTCAGCCGCTCGAAGCTCGGATACCAGGGCGCCTGCGGCACGGCGATGCGCAGCGGCTGCGCGGCGGTCTGTGCCCACAACCGCAACGGCGAGCCCGAAGCGAGGGCCGCTCCGGCAAGCAGCCAGCGGCGCCGTTGGGGTTGCGAGCGGTTCGGGCGGGTCATCGGTCGTCTCCTTGGGCTGTTGTCGCGGGGCGTTCGTCGGTCTCGGCCAAGCCGATCTCGACGCGGTAGCACCGGCTTTCGCCGGGCTCGAGATGCGGGGGGCAGGCGCTGCGCCCGCCGGCCAGGCGCTCGCTGGTGCACGGCTCGATGCACAGCAGGCCGCGGCGCGGCCGCAGGTCGTGCCACAGTTGCAGCCACGGCAGCGCGGACGCGTCGCAGGTGAACGTGATCGCGAGCCCAGGGCCATCGGGTCCGGGCGTGCGCACGGCAACGGCCGCGCCATCGGCGGGCAGGCACGACGCCTCGCCGCACGCCTGCGCGAGCGGCATCGCGAACGGACCGGCCAGCGTGCGCCCGTCGCGTACCACCCGCGTGCCCGGCCCGATCGCCGGGTGGCCGAGGTTGAAGTGGTACAGCAGCTCGTGCGCCTGGCTCTGCGGCCCCTCGTTGGTGACGCGGTCTTCCAGGCGCAGCGTGCTGCCGCCGATCGGCACGTGCACACGGCGGCGCAGCGTCAGCGATTCGCCGCCGAGGCGGTACTGCACGGTCTCGGCGACGACCTCGATGACCGGCTCGTCGCGATCCCAGTGCTCACCAGCGGCCAGCACACGCGCCGGCGCGCAGCCCAGGCGGCCGTGCAGCGGCTCGATCGCGTCGCCCCGGCGGATGCGGTCGAGCCCGCAGGTCGTGAGGAAACCCGACAGCAGGCGTTGCAAGCCGTGCCCGACGTCGCGATCAGGCGCCGACAGTGCCGGGTGCGCATAGCCCGGCGGGGCCTGCCACGCCACGGGCCGGCCGCGGAACCACAGCGGCCCGATGTCCAGGCAGCGCCCCGCGAGCAGCCACAGATCCAGGCCACCGCCGCTGCTGAGGGCGAGCACCGGCACGCCGCGCTCGGGCCCATCGTCGAGCACCAACCGGCGCACGCCCGCGAACTGCCGCAGATCGCCGACGAGCGGGCGCAGGGCAGCAGCGCGGGGAGACGGCATCGTTCGATCGGGCGGAGTCGGGCACCGAACGGTAGGTACAGTACCCTATACCCGCAACTTGTACCCAGTCGAATGGACGCACGCGCCCTCGAGGCCCTGCTGCGCGACCGTGCGGCCGCCGCTGAGCACGGCGAGCGCCTGCCCACCGTGCGGACGATGATGCGCGAGTACCGGGTCGGGCAGGCAACGATCCAGGCCGCCCTCGCCCGCCTTGCGCGACAAGGGCTGCTGCAACTTCAGGTCGGCCGCGGCACCTTCGTGCAAAGGCCGGTGCCGCGCGCACGCGCGGGATTCGACGGCGCGCGTGTGCTGCTGCTCTCGCCGCGCCGGCAGACCGAACGCAGCTACGCCGTCGCGCGGCGACTGCAGGCCGAGTTCGCCGCGCGGGGTGCGCGCTGCGTACAGATCATCTACGAGCGCATCGACGAAGCGCTGGGACTGCTCGACCCCGACCGCCGTTTCGACGCGTGCGTGCTCCAGTCGTACTTCGACCCGCTTCCCCTGCGCCTGATCGCGTTCCTGCGCGAACGCACGGGCGCCCTGTGCGTCGACGGCGCACGCCTGGCCGGTGTCGATGTCGACGCCGTCGCCTCCGACTGGCGCGGCGCGATCGACCTGGCGATGGAACGCCTGCGAGCGGCAGGCCACCAGCGCATCGGGCTCGTGGCTTGGCCCGGTGCGGTACCGCCCCTTCAGGGCGTGCGACAGCACTTCGCGAGCCTTCGCCGATGCCTGGACGGCAGCCCGCAGACGATGCCGACCGTCGAACTGGAGTCCGCGCCCCAGCCCGGTCACGCAGTACGCGCCGAGATGGCTGCCGCGTTGAAGCGAATCGTCATGCCTCGCGCGGGCGGCCCCACGGCGCTGCTGATCTGGGGCGGCGGGGCACATGCGGGGGAACTGCGGCACGCCCTGAAGACGGCCGGCCGCGGGCCTCGCAGCGCGAGCAGCGTGCTGCTTCTGTGCCATGTCGATCGCCCGGAAGAGCACGGCGACCACTTTGCCTGCGCCGGGTCGGTCAGCGCACAAGCGGCCGACGAGATCGTTGGACTCATCGCCTGGCGCTTCGAGCATCCGGCTGCCGAGCCGCGCACCGTGTTGCTGCCCAGTCGCTTCGATGGCCGCGCGAGCCTGGATCGTGTGCGCCTCGGCGCGCCGGGCTGATGCGCCAGCGCAGCGTCAGCCCGCCGCCAGCGCCGAGCGCACCCGTCGCAGCGTGCCGGCGAAGAACGCAGCGCCGATGGCCAACAGCGCCAGCAGCGTCGGCCACACCATCACGATCCCCGCGCCGCGGTAGAGGATGGCCTGGGCCAGGCTCACGAAGTGCGTCGTCGGCGCCGCCAGCATGAAGTGGCGCAGCAGTTCGGTCCAGAGATCTTGGCGTACAGGCCGTGGAAGACCTGCTCGAACAGTTGCCTGGGCCGATGCGCGTTGCCGTAGGCCAGCGACGAGCGCGCCGGCGCCTGCATGGCCAGGTGCGCCAGCTTGCCCTCGCAGCTCTCCAAGCCGCCTTCGATCTCGCACGACGAATGCGCGCGACCGATTTGGCAAAACATCATGGCCACTGACCTTGCCCCTGTCTGACGTAGTCCATAGCCACTCGGTTACGCGGCTTTCTTGACCTGGCCCGCGTGCCAGTTGGCTTCGAACTTCATGGGGCTGACATAGCCCAGCGTGGAGTGCAGTCGTCGGTGGTTGTAGAACGTCAACCAGTCGATGATCTTGGAGTTGGAGTCCACTCCAGCGTGTACTTCGCCCTGTGGCGCTTGCCGTTTTGCTTGCTCATCTCTCGTTCTCCATCTCTGTGATTTCATCATCAGCCATGAAGTACGCTTTTCAGGGGCAAGGTCACTGTCAAGACTTGACTGATTTGAGAGACCAAGGCACTGGTTACGACACGCAGGCTTGGCTGCCGAAGAGCCTGGTCATCGTCAACGAGGCCGGCTTCGACGCGCTCGACGCGCCGAGCAAGGCCGCTGTGCTGAAGGCCGCCGCCGACGCCGAGGTGCGCGGCGTCGCCGCGAGCAAGAAGGCCAACGGCGACAGCCTCGACAGGCTCAAGGCCGGGGGCATGCAGATCCTGCCGCCCCCGGCGGCACTGAAGGGCGACATGCAGAAGGTGGGCCAGGCCATGCTCAAGGAATGGCTGGACAAGGCCGGCCCCGAAGGCAAGCCGCTCGTCGATGCCTTCATGAAACGAGCAGTGCAAGGCGAACCTGAGCAGAGCGGCGCCGGCGCACGGCCGGCCCGCCGCCCTCATCGAAGAACTGGCGGACTTTCGCTTGCCTGATCGCGCCTTCGGGCGGCGAGCACCGTTCGTAGACTGGCCGAAGGAGCATGTCGCACCTTCGGGCCACCCTTGAACTTCGTCGAATCCTTCCACGCGTGGCGGCGCCGCCGCGCCGCCGGCACGCCCTGGCTGGGCGTCCATGCCGGCGAGTCGGCGCTGCTGGGCGCCTTGTGCGGTGGGCAGCGCGGCGGCAAGCCGCTCGTGCAGCTGCTGGAGCCGGGCACCGTCGCCGCGCAAGCCGCCACGCTGCGCCAATGGCGCCGGCGCCTGCCGCGGCAGGTGCGGGCCAACGTCGTGCTGCGCTCGGCCGAATACCGCGTCGTGCCCGTCGAGGCGCCCGACATCCCGGAACACGAGCTGCGCGATGCCGCCCGCTGGCAGGTGGCCGACCTGCTGGACTTTTCCGCCGAGGCCGCCGCCATCGACCTGCTCACCGTGCCGTCGCGCGACGCCGCGCGGCGCCAGCGCTTCGTCGTCGCCGCACCCGACGAACATGTGCGCCATTGGTTGGAGTGCTGCCGCGAAGCGCAGCTCGCGCTGGCGGCGGTGGACATCCCCGAGATGTCGATGCGCAACCTGTCGGTGCTGGCCGCCGGCGACACGGCGCACGCCTTCGTGCACGTGGGTGCACGCTCCACGCGCCTGGCGCTGGTGTGGAAGCGCGAGCTGTGCTCGTTCCGTCAGCTCGACATCTCGGGCCGCGAGCTGGACTCCGCCGCAGATCGCGACGCACTCGTCGAACGCCTGGCGCTGGAGGTGCAGCGCTCGGCCGACTCGTTCTCGCGCCAGTTCTCCGGCATCGAACTCGAAGGGCTGTGGCTGGCCAGCGCGCACGACCCCGAGGCTCTGGCCGACCAGCTCGCGCTGCATGTGGCGCAACGCGTGCAGCTCTTCGATCTCGAGCGCCATGTCGAAGTCGACGGCGAGGCGGCCGTGTTCGACCGTGCGCTCGGCCACGACCACCTGCTGGCCATTGGCGCGGCGCTCAGGCGTGAGGCCGATTAATGCAGAACGTCAACCTGCTCGATGCCAGGCGCCTGCCGCCGCAGCCACTCGTGCGCAGCGCCCAGGCGGCGGCCTGGTTCGCCGCCGCGGCGCTGGCCGTGCTGGCCCACGCCGCCTACGAACAAGCGCGCACGCAGCAGACGCTGGCCGCGCTCGGTGCCGGCGCGGCACCCGAGGCAGGCGAGGCGGCCGGTCAAGCCGGCAGCGGCGAGCCGGCGCCCGCAGTGCCCCAGGCATTGCTCGACCTGCGCGCGCGGCTGGCCGAACGCGAGGCCCTGCTCGCCACCCTGCGCGCGCAAAGCGAGCCGCCGTCGCACCCGGCGCAGACGCTGCGCGACGTGCTCACCGCGCTGCCCGAAGCCATGTGGCTGACCGAAGTGCGGCTGCAGGGTGCGCGCGAGCTGCGCATCAGCGGCGGCACGCTCGACCCCCTGGCGCTGGCGGAGTTCGCGCAGCGCCTGGGCGGCAGCGCCAGCCTGCGCGGCGTGGGCCTGCACACCGTGCAATTGCAGCCCGGCCGTGCGCAGGCACCTGGCGCCGACGCCGGCAGCGACCCCGAACCCGGCGCCGCAAGTGCGCGGCCGATGCACAGCTTCGTGCTCGCCTCCGAGGCGGGCGGCGGCGGAGAGACTCCGTGAGGGTGGCCGCGCGCGGCGAGCCCGCACCGTCTTTGCTCGGCGGCCCGACCGGCCTGGCGCGGCTGGCCGCGTTGCCGCGCTGGTGCGCACAGGCCTTCGAGCAGCTCGACCGCAAGCCGCTGCGCGAACGCGCCGCGCTGTTGGCGCTCGCTTGCGCGGCGCTGCTGGCCATCGAAGCGCTGCTCGTGCTGCCGCAAAGGGACCGGCGCTCCAGCGTGGCCGGTGCCCTGGCGGCCGAGCAGCAGGCCGCGCAGGAAGCCGAGCAGACGGATCTCGCGCAGCACCAGGCCGAGGACCAGGCGCTGCGCGAACGCCTGGCGCACGTCGAACAGCAACTGCGCCAGCGCGGCGCCGATGCCAGCCGCGGCGACACGCTCGCGGGCTGGCTGCGCCGAGCGCTGATCGACCAGCCCGTGCGCGTGGTGGCGTTGCGCGGCCTGGGCACGCAGGAACTGGAGCCGCCGGCCACAGCCACGGCGGCGGACTCAACATCCCCGCCGGCGGCAGCTGCCGCCGCGCACGCACCGGCGCTGTATCGCCACCGCTATGAGATCACGCTCGCCGGCGAGGTGAACGAGCTGCACGCCGCCGTGCAGCTTCTCGGCGAGCGCATCGCGCCTTTGCGCATCGAGCGCGTGCGCTTGTGGTCGGCCGACGGCAAGGCCGTGCAAGCCACCCTCGGTTTCGTCGTCGTGACCTCGGAGCGCACATGGATCTCGCTGTGAGGCGCGCGGCACACAACGCAAGCTGGCCGCGCACCGGCGCCTGCGCCTTGCTGCTGTGCGGCCTGCACGGCACCGCACCGGCGCTGGGCCCGCGTGCGCCGTTCACACCACCCGCGACGGCGCCCGCCGAGAGCAGCACTGCCCTGCCCGGCGACGCCCCGTCGGCCACCGGCGGCGCACCGGCTGCCGCAGACGCCGCGGCCTTGGCCGGCGTGCGCGTCGGCCGGCTGAGCATGGCCCTCATCGACGGCCAATGGTGGCCGCTCGGCAGCCGCCCACGCGGCGCCGTGCTCGTCGCCGTCACGAGCCAAGGCGCCTGGCTTCGCCACGCCGACGGCCGCCGCGAGTGGCTCGCGCTCAATCCGCTGGGTCCACTCAACGCGCTGAGCCCGCTCGCGCCGCTGGCGACCGCAGGCCCTCCAACACCCTCGTCAGGCAAGGCGATCCGACCATGAAGTCCACCGCACCCTTCGGCGTCACGCTGGGCCTGGCGGCGATCGCCGGCTTCGGCCTGGCCGCCTGCCAGCTCGGCCCGCCGCCGCAGCACACGCGCTCGGTGATCGACGGCGCCCTGGCCGAAGCGCGCAGCGAGCGCAGCGCCACGCCGCCGCGTGTGCCCGAGCGTGTGCGCGATGCGCTGCTCGGCGCGCCGGGCACCCTGCCCGCGGCGCCCGCGGCGCTGCCCGAGCAGCGCTTCGACCTCGTCGTCACCAACGCGCCGGCGGCGCAGGTGTTCCAGGCCATCGGCTCGGGCTCGCGCTACAGCGTGCTGCTGCCGCGCGAGCTGCCGGGCACGGTGAGCGTCAACCTCAAGGAAGTGAGCGTGCGCGAGGCGCTCGAGGTGCTGCGCGAGCTGTACGGCTACGAGTACCGCATCGAAGGCACGCGCGTGTTCGTGCAGCCGGCGGCGCTGGCCACGCGCATCTTCCAGCTCGCCTACCCCTCGGCGCGCCGCCAGGGCCGCAGCGACACGCGCGTGGTCTCCGGCTCCATCGTCGCCGCCAGCCCCGGCGCGGCCGGCGCCGCCGCCGGCGCCGGCACGCAGGAAGGCAGCCAGGTCAGCACGCTGCAGGAGGCCGACTTCTGGAAGGAGACCGACGCCGCGCTGAAAGCGGTAGTCGGCGGCGCCGAAGGCCGCCAGGTGGTGCTGTCGCCGCACAGCGGCGTGCTCGTCGTGCGCGCCATGCCGCGCGAGTTGCGCGAGGTGGAGCAGTACCTGCGCGCCTCGCGCATCGCCATCGAACGCCAGGTGATGCTCGAAGCGAAGATCGTCGAGGTCTCGCTCAGGGACGGCTACGAATCGGGCATCAACTGGGCCGCTTTCGACCGCGCCGGCAACCACCGCGGCTCCTCGGGCATCGAGGCCGGCCGCGTCAACGTGCCGGGCAGCCTCGGGCGCAACGCCGGCATCCCCACCGGCTCGGTGAGCACCACCATCGATGCGACGACGACGCCGGCCACGGTGATCCCGAGCACGCTCGGGCAGCTGCTCAGCTCGCCGCTGTCCTCGGGCGCCAGCGGCGCGCTCGGCCTCGCCTTCACGAGCAACAGCTTCGCCGCGCTGCTCGCCTTCCTCGAGACGCAGGGCACGGTGCAGGTGCTCAGCTCGCCGCGCGTGGCCGCCATCGACAACCAGAAGGCGGTGCTGCGCGTGGGCAGCGACGACTTCTTCATCACCAACGTCAGCGCCACCACCACCACCACCGCCGCCGGCTCGGTGACCACGCCGACCATCCAGACGCAGGCCTTCTTCAGCGGCATCTCGCTGGACGTGACGCCGCAGATCGACGAGGAAGGCATGGTCACGCTGCACATCCGCCCGAGCGTGAGCCTGGTCAGCGAGCGCACGCGCATCATTAACCTCGGGAACCTGGGCAGCTTCACGCTGCCGCTGGCCAGCGCCAACATCAACGAGGCCGACACCGTGGTGCGCGTGGCCGACGGCGTCACCGTCGCCATCGGCGGGCTGATGTCGCAGTCGCAAAGCCACGATGACCAGCGCGTGCCCGGCGCCGGCGACGTGCCGCTGCTGGGCGAAGCGTTCAAGCGCGTCAATCGCCAGCTCACCAAGCGCGAGCTCGTGTTCCTGCTCAAGCCCACAGTGATCAAGGGCGAAAGCCAGTGGGCCGCCGACATCGCGCGCACCGAAAGCCGCATGCGCGCCATCCCGACGGCGCCGCGCGAGCGATTGCCGCTCATCGGCACGGCGGCTGGTGCGGGCGGCGGGACCGGCACGACCGACACGCCGCCGGCCCCGCCCGCGCCGCCGCAACCCCAGTGAAGGCTGCTGCCATGTACCTCGAACACTTCGGCCTCGATGAGCTGCCCTTCGGCATCACGCCCGACACCGGCTTCACCTTCGCCAGCGCCACGCACCACGAGGCGCTGGCGACGCTGCTGCACGCGCTGGAAGGCGGCGAAGGCTTCGTCAAGGTCACCGGCGAAGTGGGCACCGGCAAGACGCTGCTGGCGCGTACGCTGCTGCACTCGCTGGCCGGGCGCGCCGTCGTCACCGCCTACATCCCCAACCCGCACCTCACGCCGCGCGAGCTGCTCGCCGCGCTCGCCGACGAGCTGGCGCTCACGCCCGGCCGCCGCCCCGGCCAGCGCACCAGCCAGCGCGAGCTGCACGACCTCGTGCAAGGTGCGCTGCTCGCGCACGCCGAAGCCGGCCGGCGCGTGGTGCTCATCATCGACGAGGCGCAAGCGCTGCCGCCGCCCACACTGGAAGGCCTGCGCCTGCTTTCCAACCTCGAGACGGGCAAGCGCAAGCTGCTGCAGGTGGCGCTGTTTGGTCAACCCGAGCTGGACAGTGTCATCAGCGACCCAGCGTGCCGCTCGCTCGCCAGCCGTATCGCCTTCGCCGCCTGGCTGGCGCCGCTGCCGCGGCGCGACCTCGCGAGCTACGTGCAGCACCGCCTGCGCGTGGCCGGCTGGCGCGGCCCGCCGCTGTTCACGCCCGCGGCGCTGTGGCTGCTGCATCGCGCCAGCGGCGGCGTGCCGCGGCGCGCCAACATCCTGGCGCACAAGAGCCTGATGCTCGCCTACGGGCAGGGCCTGTATCGCGTGGGACTGGCACAGGCATGGCCGGCGGTACGCGATCACCGGCGCACCTGGCGCCGGCACGGCGGCGCGGTCGCCGGGGCGGGCGCGCTATGAGCGTCATCACGAAGATGCTGCGCGACCTGGACGCGCGCGGCGCGGCGCGGCCGGTTGGCGGCGCGGATGGCGGGCTCGCGATCTTGGACGAGGCCACCGCAGCGCCCGCGGCTGCACCGGCGGCAGCGCCTCGCATGCAGGCGCCCGACGGTGGGCCGAGCTTGCGCAATGCGCCTGCCGGTGCCACCGGCGCGCGCGCTTCGGCGGCGCAGGCGGCGCAAGCAGCGGTGCAGGCGGGCTCGCCGCGATTTATGCCCACCAGGCAGCGGCCGCCGCTGCGGCGCCTTGCATTGCTGGTCGCTGCGGGCGCCACCGCCGTCGTCGCTGCCGCGTTCGGGGACTTCGAGATGCCCGGCGCGGCCTGGCACCCCGAGCCGGTTGCGATGGCGGGAGACGCGCCGGCCGAAGAGCCTGGAACCCAAGCCGCGCCAACAGGAGCAACGGCGGCACCGACCGAGACGCCGCCCGAAGCACTGCGAGCGCAAGCACCAGCGCGGCGCGCGCCGGCCGGCCCAGCGACGCCGGTGACTCCGGCCACACCGGCCACACCGGCAACAGCGGCCACACCGGCAGCGCCGGCAGCCCCGCCCGCGACCCCCGCTGCGCCCAGCCGCATCGCCGATGCCGCTCTCGCGCCGCCCACGCCCGCGCGCATCGACAAGCGCCTGCACGCCCTCGACCCCGCGCAGCGCGTGGCGCTGCTGTATCGCCAGATGGTCGACACCGCGCAGACCGGCCAGCGCCAGACGGCGCTGGCACAGGCACGCCAGCTGCTCGACCTGCAGCCGCTGCACCAAGCCACGCGCCTGGTGGCCGCGCAGCTCGAACAGGAAGGCGGCGCGCCCGACCGTGCCCTGGCACTGCTGCGCGAAGGCTTGTCCCTGCAGCCGCGCCAAAGCGCACTCGCGCTGCCCGCCGCGCGCCTGCTCGCGCTGGCCGGCGCGGCCGACGAAGCGATGGCCCTGCTCGACGAACACGGCGTCACCGGCCCCGAAGCCGACGGCCTGCGCGCCGGCGTGCTGGCGCGCCGCGGCGACTTCGCCGCCGCACTCGACTCCTACGAGGCCGCCGCGCGCGCGCAGCCGCTGAACCCGATGTGGTGGCTGGGCCTGGGCGTCGCGCTCGAATCCGTAGGCGAGCCGGCCCGTGCGCGGCTGGCCTTCGCCAAGGCGCAGGCCATCGGCCTGCCGCGCGGGGACCTCACGCATTACGTCGAGCAGCGCCTGCGCGCGCTCGAATGAACTGCAGGCGAACGTTCGAGCAACCCCGCACGCGACGACGCCACACACGACCCTGCACCCGAACGTTCACGCACTCCACCCACCTGCCCGCACTTCCATGGACCGCCCCACCGCCGCCGCCTTCAGCCCGCAGCGCTTCCGCCTCGGCGACGTGCTCGTCAGCAAGGGCCTGGTCAACGCCGAGCAGCTGGCGCAGGCGCTCGAGCTGCAGAAGACCACCGGCCGCAAGCTCGGCCGCGCGCTCACCGAGCTGAAGTTCGTCACCGACGAGCAGATCGCCCAGGTCGTGGCCGACCAGCTCGGCATTCAGTTCGTCGACCTGCGCCACCGCGAGCTCGACGGCACGCTCGTGCGCCGCCTGAGCGAGGCGCAGGCGCGGCGCTTTCGCGCCCTCGTGCTCGAGCAGCAGCCCGATGCGCTGCTCGTGGGCATGGTCGATGCCGGCGACATGCTCAGCTTCGACCAGATCGGCCGCGTGCTCAAGGCCACCGTCCGGCCGGCGGTGGTCACCGAAGAGGCGCTGCTCGGCGCCGTCGAGCGCATCTACCAGCGCAAGGAAGAGCTGGCGGGCCTGGCCAGCCAGGTCGCCGCCGACGTGGGCGAGGTGCTCAACCTGTCGGGCCTGGAGAGCAGCGCCACCGCCGACGACGCGCCCATCGTCAAGCTGCTCAACTCGATCTTCCAGAGCGCGGTGACGCGCGACGTGAGCGACATCCACATCGAGCCGCAGGAGCGCAGCCTGCAGATCCGCTTTCGCATCGACGGCGTGATGCAAGTGCAAAGCAGCCCCGACGCGCGCATCGCCGGCGCCGTGGTGCAGCGGCTCAAGCTGATGGCGAACCTGGACATCAGCGAGAAGCGCCTGCCGCAGGACGGGCGCTTCCGCATCAAGGTGAGCGCCACGACGCTGGACGTGCGCATCTCGACGCTGCCCACGCAGTTCGGCGAGTCGGTGGTGATGCGCCTCCTGGCACAGAACGTCGATCGCATGCGGCTCGATGCGCTGGACATTCCCGAGCCGATCCTCAAACGCCTGCGCGCCACGCTCACGGCCAGCTCGGGCATGGTGCTCGTCACCGGCCCCACCGGCAGCGGCAAGACGACGACGCTGTACGCCGCGCTCGCCGAGCTGAACCGGCCCGCCACCAAGATCATCACCGTCGAGGACCCGGTCGAGTACCGCCAGCCGGGGCTGAACCAGGTGCAGGTCAACGACAAGGTCGACCTCACCTTCTCGCGCGTGCTGCGCGCCTGCCTGCGCCAGGACCCCGACGTCATCCTCGTGGGCGAGATGCGCGACACCGAGACGGCCGAGATCGGCCTGCGTGCCGCGCTCACGGGCCACCTCGTGCTCAGCACGCTGCACACCACCAGCGCCGCCGGCACGCCGATGCGGCTGCGCGACATGGGCGTGGCGCCGTACATGGTGGCGCTGGGCGTGCGCCTGGTGCTGGCGCAGCGGCTGGTGCGGACGCTGTGCGCGCATTGCTCGGTCGAGGCCGAGCCGGCGCCGCACGAGCTGGAGTGGCTCGCCGCCGGGGCGGAGCAGGACGCCGCCGGTCCACCGCTGCGCGCGCGCCGCGGCACCGGCTGCCCGGCCTGCCACGGCAGCGGCTACCGCGGCCGCACCGCTGTCTACGAGATGCTCGAGATGACGCCCGCGCTCGTGCACCTGGCCAACGCCGACGACCCGGCCGGCTTCGCCGCCGAAGCGCGCCGCGCCTTCGCCGCGTTCACGCTGCGCCGCGCCGCGTTGACGCTGGTGCGCGCCGGGCGCACCTCGCTGGCCGAGGCCATGCGCATCGGCTCGGGCCTGTAGCGCCGCCGCGTCCGTTTGCTCGACGTCGTCGCTTCGTTCGCCGCGCAACGCCCCTGACCATGCCGAACTTCCAGTGGAGCGGCCGCGACAGCGAGCGCCGGCCCGCCGGCGGCGTCATCGAGTCGCGCTCGCGCACGCAGGTGGCGCAGATGCTCGCCGGCATGGGCATCGTGCCGGTGTCGATCGAGCCGCTGCAGGAGGTGCAAGACGCCGGCGCGACGTTGGCGCGCTGGCTGCGGCGCGACCGCATCGGCGCACAGGAGCGGCTGATGTTCTCGCGCCAGATGGGCACGCTGCTGCGCGCCGGCGTGCCGATCATGCGCGCGCTGCAGGGGCTGCAGGAATCGGCCACGCACGCCGGCATGCAGCGGCTGCTGGCCGACCTGCGCACCGGGCTGGACAGCGGGCTGGAGCTTTCGCAGGCGATGGCTCGCCACGCCGAGGCCTTCGACCGCTTCTACGTCTCGATGGTGCGCGTGGGCGAGAGCACGGGCCAGCTCGCCGAAATCTTCGACAGCCTGTACGAACACCTCGACTTCCAGCGCCTGATGGGCGAGCAGGTGAAGTCGGCGCTGCGCTACCCGAAGTTCGTGCTCGCCGCGATGGCGGTGGCGCTGGTGATCATCAACATCTACGTCATCCCGGCTTTCGCCAAGGTGTTCGCCGGCATGAAGGTGGAGCTGCCGCTGATGACGCGCGTGCTGCTGGCCAGCTCACGCTTCATGCTCGCGGCCTGGCCGGGGCTGCTGGGCGCAGGCGTGTTCGCCTGGGTGGCCAGCCGCGCGGCGCTGGCGCGGCCGGCCGGGCGCGCCGCCTGGGACCGCTGGAAGCTCCGCTTGCCCATCGCCGGCACGGTGCTGCGCAAGAGCGCACTCTCGCGCGCCTGCCGCAGCCTGGCGCTGGTGCTCAAGAGTGGCGTGCCCGTGCTCGACGGGCTGACGCTGGCCGCCGCGGTGAGCGAGAACGCCTTCATCGAGGCCGCCGTGCTCGGCATGCGCGAAGGCGTGCAGCGCGGCGAGACGGTGCTGATGGCGGCGCGCAAGGCCGGCATCTTCACGCCCATCGTGCTGCAGATGGTGATGGTGGGCGAAGAGTCAGGCACGCTGGAGGCGATGCTCGAGGAGGTGGGCCTCCTGTACCAGCGCGAGGTCGAGTACGAGCTGAAGACGATGTCGCAGCAGATCGAGCCGATCCTCGTGTTCTTCCTCGGCGGCCTGGTGCTGGTGCTGGCGCTGGGGGTGTTCATGCCGATGTGGGACCTGGGCAAGGCGGCGATCAAGTAGTGGTTCGGGTCGTGAGCGATCGGCGGTCGACCAGCGATCGGCTAGCGCCGTGCAGCCCCGGCGGCAAGCGAGTAGTTCACGCGCCGGACGCGCCCGCGCATCCCGGCCTCAAGCCCCGCCGCGCGCGACCGATATGAGCGGGAACAGGCCGAAACAAGCCTCTCTGCATCACCCTCCACATCTCCCCCGAAAGACCTCCATGCAACGCATTCAACGTGGCTTCACCATGGTGGAGCTGATCGTCGTGATCATCATCCTCGGCATCCTCGCCGCCGTGGCGCTGCCGCGCTTCACCAACCTGCAGCGCGACGGCCGCATCGCCAAGCTCAACGCCGCGCGCGGCGCCGCGCAGTCGGCCACCGCCATCGTGCATGGCACGGCCATGGCGCGGCACAACGTCGCGCAGCCGGCCTGCCCGGGCGCGGGCTTCGGCGTCAACCCGCCGGCCATCAACGCCGCCGGCAACGGCAACATGTGCACGGAGAACGGCCGCGTCCAGGTGGCGCTGCTGTACCCGGCTGCGACGCTGGCCGGCATCGTCGCCAGCGCCGGCATCGTGCAGGTCAACGGCACGCCCACCGCGGCGCAGCTGGCCACCGAGGGCTACGCGACGGCCGCCGCCGGTGGTGGCCTGGCCATCCGCGTGGCCGGCGGCAGCAACCCCGCGCAGTGCCAGTTCACCTACACGCCGCCGGCGGCGCTGGGCCAGGCGCCCACGGTCAGCGCCACCACGGTGACCGGCTGCTGATTCAGGCGGCGCAAAGGCGGCCCCCCGGCCGCCTGCTCGAGGCGCCCACCATGGCACGCGGCTTCACGATCGTCGAGATCACGATCGCCATCGTGCTGCTCGGCCTGCTCGGCTCGTTGGCCGCGCCGAGAGTGCTGGACCGCAGCGCGCTGGCCGAGCGGGCCGCCGCCGACGAAGTTCGCGCCCTGCTGCGCACGAGCCGCCAGGTCGCCGTCGCGCAGGAGCGCGATGTCTGCGTGCTGGTGAGCGCACTCGTCGTGAGCGCGGTGTACACCGGTGCCGCGGGCTGCGACGCCACGCGGCCGGTGGCCGGCGCCGGTGGCCAGGGGCCGCTGCGCGTGGCCGCACCTACCGGACTGGCCTTCAGCGGCGACGCGATGCTGCGCTTCGACGCGCGCGGCCGGTTGTTGCCGTCCGCGACGCGGCGCGTGACGCTGGGCACGCGCACCTGGGTGGTGGAGCCGGCCACCGGAGCGGTGTCGTGAGGCGCGCGATGCGCGTGTCGGCCAGGTGCGGCGTCGCTACGGGCGGCGGCGGTTCGAGATCGCGTTCGCGCTTGCCATCTCGCTTGCCATCGCACGCGCGCTTCGGCGGCCGCGGCTTCACGCTCATCGACATGCTGCTCGTCATCAGTCTCACCGGCTTCGTGGCCGGCACGCTGACGGTGTTCTTCTCCGGCCTGGCGGCGCAGAGCAGCCAGGCGCTGCGCGAGCGCGAAGCGGCGATGCTGGCCCACGCGCTGCTGGACGAAGTTCGCGCCATGCCCTTCACCTACTGCGACCCGCAGGATGCGCGCGCCGCCATCGCCACCGCCGCGGTGGTGGGCGGCGCGGGCTGCGCCACGCTGATCGACGCGCTCGGCCCCGAGCCAGGCGAGACCCGCTACAGCCCGGCCAACGGCTTCGACGGCGTCAGCGATTACCACGGCTTCGCGATGCCCGGCCCCGGCTGCGCGAGCCTGTGCGACCGCACCGGCGCGCCGTGGCCGAACGGCGGCCGGCTGACCGGTTGCAGCGCCAGCCTTGCCGCCGCCGCGCAAGCGATGCCGGCACTGCCGGCGCTCGATGCCAACGGCCGGCCGCAGGCGCTGCGCATCGTCGTCACCGTGCGCTGCCCGGGCAGCGCCGACGTGGTAGCCGAAGGGCTGCGGGTGCGCCATGCGCCGAACACGTTCTGACGCGACCTCGCTCGTGAAGGCCGAGGTGAGAGCGCGGCCGAGGTGGCGGCGCGACGAGGTCGTCGTGCGCGAAGGTCGTGGCGCGCCAAGGCCGCCGGGTGCTCGCCTCTGCTCGTGTCCTCTTTCGGCCGCCCGGCTTCGCAGGGCGCCCGAATGCCCCCTTTACCTCGCTGAGGCGAGCACCCGGCGTCCTTGGCGGGCACCAGGGTTTGTCTTCGTCGAGGACTGGCACCGCGGGTGCCGGATCGGGACGATGGGGTGCCCTGCGCAGCGAGGTAAGGGGGGCATTCGGGCGCGCTGCGGAGCTTGCGGAGCAGCGCGGCCGAAAGAGGACACGAGCAGCGCAGGGCACCCCGTCGGCCCGATCCCGACACCGACCGCCCGAGTGCGACCTGCTCGCTCGCCCGCGCTGCCGGAGACAGGCCCGCGCACCGCCCCGCCGCCATGAACACGACGTCACACGCGGCACTTCGCGGCGCCGGCCGCCACGCACGCCGCGGCTTCTCGCTCGTGGAGATGGTGCTGTGCATCGCCCTCATCGGCACGCTGGCGGTGGTGGCCGCGCCGCTGCTGCGCCTGCCGCTGGCGGCCTGGGTCGACGCCTCGCGACGCGCCGAGCTGCTGCAAAGCGCCGACGCGGTGAACACACGGCTTGCGCAGGACCTGCAGCGCGCGTTGCCCGGCAGCGTGCGGCTGCGGACCGTGGGTGCACGCGTCTGGCTGGAGATGCTCGAAGTGCGCGCCGAGGGGCGCTACCGCAGCGGCGCGGGCGGTGGCGGCGTGTGCCCCGTGGCCTGCGCCGCACCGGCCAGCCGCGACGCGCTGCAGACCGGCTGCACCGACACCTGCTTCACGAGCCTCGGTGCCCTGGAAGGCGATGCACCGATGGCCGCCGACTGGGTGGTCGTGATGGGCGCAGCCGGGGCCAACCCCTATCTGGGCGGCAACGTCGCCGTGCCGGGCGGCGTGAAGACACGGCTGGTCGACGCGACCGCCGCGCCGGAGGGCCGGCGCGTTCGCCACGCCGCGCACAACTTCCTCGTCGGCTCGCCGACGGCGCGCTTCTACGTCGTCTCCGCCCCCATCAGCTGGGAGTGCGACCCGGGCGCGGGCACGGGCACCGGCACGCTGAGGCGCGTGGCCGGCTACGCGGTCGCGGCGGTGCAGCCGACGGCCTTCGCCGGCGCCACCTCCAACGTGCTGGTGCACGACGGCGTGGCCGCCTGCCGCATCGTGCTGGCGCCGGGCAACAGCGGCAGCGCCACGGTGCAGCTGCGCCTGCAGCTGCAGCGCTCGAGCCCCGGCGGGCTCGAGGTCGAGCGCTTCGACCTCACGGCGCAGTACGCGGTGCCGCCATGGCGATGACGGTGGCGGCGATGAACACCCGGCTGAACTCGCACCTCATGCGGCCGCGGCGCGGCATGTCCAGCATCCTGATGCTGGCCCTCATCGTGACGCTGGGCACGCTGGCCGTGCACGCCGCGGGCCTGGTGAGCGCGGCAAGCGGCGACGGCACGCGCGCGCTGGCGCAACAGCGCGCCGCCGCCGCCGCGCAGGCCGGCCTCGAATGGGGCCGCCTGCGCGCCAGCGCGATGCCCGCGCCGCTGTGCGCGCCGCTGCAGAACATCACCACGCTGCCCGGCACCTTGCAGCCCTACACGGTGAGCGTGCGCTGCACCGCAGGGCCCGTGCTCAGCGACGGCGGCACCCCGCTGCGCCGCTACGAAGTGCAGGCCACCGCGTGCAACCTCCCCGCCGGCGGCGCCTGCCCGAACGCCGGCACCACCTCGCCGGACTACGTGCAGCGCACCGGGCGCCACGTCGTGCATCGCTGACGATGCGCGCGGCCGCCCGGAGGGCCACGAACTGGCCGAGATTTGTGCTCATCTTCGACGCTTCGGCCAGGCGCGATGCCTCCTAGGATGGCTGCAGGTGCTCCATGACCGACCTCGCCTCCCCGCCCCTGACCCTGCTGCCTCCGGCCGCCGAAGGCTTCGCCTGGCCGACGCCCGAGCTGCCGAACTATCCGCCGCCCGCGGCGGCGATGGCGCCGCTGGCGTGCCAGGTGGAAGGCAACAACGGCAAGGTCATCCCCGGCCGCCTGATGTGGCTGGAAATGGCCCAGGGCCTCATCCAGCTCGCCATGGCCGGCACGCGGTGGAAATCACGCAGGCCGGCCTGCGCCAGGTGCAGGTCAACCCCAAGATCGACTGGACCTTCGCGAAGGCGCTGCGCGCCTTCCTGCGCGCCGACCCGGACGTCATCATGGTCGGCGAGATCCGCGATCAGGAGACGGCGCAGGTGGCCATCGAGGCCTCGCTCACCGGCCACCTCGCGCTCAGCACGCTGCACACCAACAGCGCCGCCGAGACCGTGACGCGCCTGCTCGACATGGGCATGGATCCGTTCAACTTTGCCGATGCGCTGCTCGCTGTGCTCGCGCAGCGCCTCGTGCGGCGCCTGTGCTCGAACTGCCGCATCAGCGAGCCCGCGAGCGCCGAGTGGCGCGACGAGCTGCTGACGACTACCGCCACGTGCTGCAGGGCGCGTAAGGCGAACCCGGCGAGGACACCGTGCTCGCCGGCTGGATGCAGCGCCATGGCGGCGGCGAAGGCCGGCTGCTGAAGTACCGCTGCACCGGCTGCGAACAATGCGGCGGCAGCGGCCTGCGCAGGCCGGCTCGGCTTGCGCGAGCTCCAACTCCACTCCAACTCCAGTCCTCACCGCGTTGGCCGAGGTGCCCACACGATCAACCTGTCTTGGACGGGAGTGACTTGCCCCATAGGCGCCCATAGGTGTTGGTCCGCACCCGCTCATTGGCCAAAGCGGGGCGGGTGATGTAGCGGCACAGTTGCTCCAGCGCCTGGCGGTCGTCTGCGCCGCAACGCGCAGCGTCAGCCCGCCGCCAGCGCCGAGCGCACCCGTCGCAGCGTGCCGGCGAAGAACGCAGCGCCGATGGCCAACAGCGCCAGCAGCGTCGGCCACACCATCTCGATCCCCGCGCCGCGGTAGAGGATGGCCTGGGCCAGGCTCACGAAGTGCGTCGTCGGCGCCGCCAGCATGACGTGGCGCAGCAGTTCGGGCATGCTTTCGCGCGGCGTGGCGCCGCCGGACAGCATCTGCAGCGGCAGCAGCACGAGGATGATCAGCAGCGCGAGTTGCGGCATCGAGCGGGCCACGGCGCCGAAGTAGATGCCCATCGAGGTGGTGGCAAACAGATGCAGCGCCACGCCGGCCATGAACAGCGCCCCCGAACCGGCGATCGGCAGCGCGAGCACGCCGCCCACCACGAGGTACAAGGAAAGCAGGCAGGCCACGAAGACGACGGCGCCCATGGCCAGCACCTTCGCGAGCATGACCTCCACCGGCCGCAGCGGCAGCGTCATCAGGTGCTCCAGCGTGCCCTGCTCGCGCTCGCGGATCAGCGCCGCGCCGGCCAGGATGATCGACAGCATGGTGACCATGTTGATCAGCTCCATCACGGCCGCGAAGCGCGCGCTGTCCGAGCTGGGGTTGAAGCGCATGCGATAGGCCAGCTCCACCGGCGTGCGCTGCGGTACCCGCTCGCGCGCCAGGAACTCCTGGACCTCCTGCTGCAGGATCGCCTGCACTTGCCCGGCGCCCAGAAACGACTGGCGCATCTGCGTGGCATCGACGTTGAGCTGCAATGCAGGCCGCCGCCCGGCCAGCATGTCCCGTTGGAAACCCGGCGGGATGTCGAGCACGAAGCTGTAGCGGCCGGTGTCCAGGCCGGCGTCCATCTCCGCCAGCGAGATGAGCGTCGGCGGCAGGAAGTCCGGCGGGTAGAACGCGCCGACGAGCCGCTGCGACAGCGCCGTGCCGTCTTCGTCCACCACGGCGATCGGCACGCGCACCAGACGGTCCGGCACCACCTTGGCCGCGACGACGACGGCGCCGCTGAAAGCCCAGACCACGAACACCAGCAGCAGCCGGTCGCGCCACAGGCTGCGCAACTCCTTCAGCGCCAGCTGCGCCACCGCGCGCCACGACGGCAGGGGCGAGGTCCTCAACGCTCCCATCACCGCTCCTGCTTGCGCAGCAGCAGCACGCTGGCGCCGAGCAGCACCGGGCCCGACAGGACGAGCGGCCAGAACAGCGCGGCAAGGTCCGCGAAGCCGAGCGCCTTGGAAAACGTGCCGCGGCTGATGGTGACGAACGACGCGGTCGGATAGACCTGCGCGATCAGTGCCGAGGCCCCTTCGAGGGACGACACCGGATTGAGGATGCCGGAGAACTGGATGGCCGGCAGCATCGTGGCCAGCGCCGTGCCGAACAGCGCCGCAAGCTGGCTGCGCGTGAACGAGGACATCAGCAGACCCAGCGCCGTGGCCCCGAAGACATAGAGCAGCGCCGCCAGCGTGAACGTAGCGAGACTGCCGGTGAATGGCACGCCGAACACGGTGACGGCCATCGCGGTCAGCATCGCGAAGTTGACCATGCCGGCGCCGACGTAGGGCAACTGCTTGCCGAGCATGAACTCGAGCTTGGTGACCGGCGTGACGTGGAGATTGGTGATCGAACCCAACTCCTTCTCGCGCACCACCGCCAGCGCCGGCAGCATCGACGGGATGAAGATCAGCAGGATCGGGATCACCGCCGGCACCATCGACACGATGCTGCGCACGCCGGGGTTGTAGCGGTAGCGCACTTCCACGCTGGCGGGGGGCCGGGTGTCGATGCCGGCCTCGGCCGCGCGCTGGGCCACGAAGCCGGCATGCAGCGCCTGCACGTAGCCGGCGACGATCTCCGCGCGCATCGGCATCGCGCCGTCGATCCAGACACCCACCGTGGTCGGCCGCCGGCGCGCGAGGTCGGCCTCGAATCCGGGCGGGATCTCGACCGCCAGCGCGAGTTCGCCGCTGCGCATGCGCCGGTCGATGTCGGCATGGCCGCCCAGCGCGGGCTGCTCGAGGAAATAGGGCGAACCGGACAGTTCGAGCGCGTAGGCGCGGCTCGACGGGCTGTGGTCGCGGTCGAGCACGGCAAAACGCAGGTCCTCGACATCCAGGCTGATCCCGTAGCCCATGATCAGCATCAGCAGCACCGAGCCGATCAGCGACATCGCCAGCCGGATGGGGTCGCGCAGCAGTTCCAGGGTTTCGCGGCGCGCGCAGCTGAGCATGCGGTGGCGGCTGAAGCGCCGCCGCGTGCGGGCCTCGGCCTTGGCCGCCGCACCGGCCGCAGGCACAGACGATGGGGCCACCGCCGAGGCTTCACCTCGCTGCTCCGCCGCGAGCCGGCCGACAAAGCTGTCTTCGAGCGTGCCCCCGGCGCTGGCGCGCGCCAGGTCTGCCGGCGATCCCTCGGCCAGCACGCGCCCGGCGTGCATCAGCGACACACGATCGCAGCGCTCGGCCTCGTCCATGAAGTGCGTGGACAGGAAGATCGTCACGCCGTCGCGGCGCGACAGTTCGATGAGCACCGCCCAGAAGGCATCGCGCGCCACCGGGTCCACGCCCGAGGTCGGCTCGTCGAGGATCAGCAGCTCCGGCCCGTGCACCAGCGCCGCGGCCAGCTGCAGGCGCTGGCGCATGCCGAGTGGCAGCGTCATCGGCAGCGACGCGGCGGCGCCGTCCAGGCCGAAGCGCTGCAGCAGCGCATCGACGCGACCGGCGATGGCCTGCCGGTCCATGCCGAACAATTGCGCCTGCAGCTCGAGGTTCTGACGCGCCGTCAGGTCTCGGTACAGCGAAAACCCCTGCGACATGTAGCCCACGCGCCTTCGCACCGCCAGGTCCGCAGCGTCCAGCGGCCGGCCGAACAGCCGCACGCTGCCGGCGCTGGCCGGCAGCAGGCCCGTCAGCATCTTCATCGTCGTCGTCTTGCCGCAGCCGTTGGAGCCGAGGAAGCCGAAGATCTCGCCGCGGCCGATGCGAAAGCTCACGCGGTCCACCGCCGTGAAGGCGCCGAAACGGCAGGTCAGACCTTCGGCCTCGATCGCGGCATCTTCCGCCTGCGCCGCACGCGGCGGCAGCACCGGCGCGCGGTGCTGCTCGCGCCTTTCCTGCGGCAGCAGCGCAATGAAGGCGGCCTGGAGCGTGGCGCAGCCTGTTCGTTCGAGCAGATCGGCCGGCTTGCCGGTGGCGAGCACATGCCCGTCGTCCATGGCCACGAGTTGGGCGAAGCGGCCCGCCTCCTCCATGTACGCCGTGGCCACCAGCACCGTCATCCCCGGCCGGCGCTCACGGATGCCGCCCACCAGTTCCCAGAACTGGCGGCGCGACAGCGGATCCACGCCCGTGGTCGGTTCGTCCAGGATCAGCAGGTCCGGATCGTGGATCAGCGCGCAGCACAGGCCGAGCTTCTGCATCATGCCGCCCGAGAGCTTGCCCACCGGCCGCGCGGCGAAAGGCAGCAGCCCGGTGCTGCCGAGCAACTCGCCGATGCGCGCCGAACGCTCGCGCGCGCCATGCCCGAACAGGCGGCCGAAGTAGTCCAGGTTCTCGCGCACCGAGAGCGTCGGGTACAGGTTGCGGCCGAGGCCCTGCGGGTTGTAGGCGATGCGCGGACAGATGTGCCGCCGGTGCGAGGCCTTGCGCATGTCGCCACCCAGGACCGTGATCTCGCCATCCTGGATGCGACGCGCCCCTGCGACCAGCGACAGCAGCGTCGACTTGCCGACGCCATCAGGGCCGATGAACCCGGTGACGGCTCCCGCCGAGACGTCCAGGTCGATGCGCTCCAGCGCAAGCGTGCCGCCGAAGCGGTGCGCCACCCCGCGCAGCCGGATCGCAGGTTCGTCGCGTGTCATCGCGCGGCGGAAGCGGCGGCGCCAGGCAAGGCCCCGGCGGCAGGCGCGGACGTGGCCGATGCGGCGGGCACCGGCAGGGTGACCGCCAGCCGTACCGGCCAGGGCTCCTCGCCGATGCGCACATAGGCCATGCCCGGCAGCCCCGTCTTCACCTGGTCGCGGTAGCGCTCCAGCAACTCGGGGGCAACACGAGCCTGCACCTTGAACACCATCTTCTGGCGCTCCGACTCCGTCTCCACCGTCTTGGGCGTGAACTGCGCGACGCTGGCGACGAAGTCCACCCTGGCCGGGATCACGACGCCGGGGGCGGCATCGAGGACCAGGCGTGCTTCCGAGCCGATGGCCACACGGCCCGCCGCGCGCTCGGGAAGAAAGAAGCTCATCGTCACGTCGGTCAGGTCGACCAGCGTCGCCACCCGCCCCCCGGGCGCCAGCACCTCGCCGGCATGCGCCAACACCGTCTGCACGCGGCCGGCACGCGGCGCGCGCAGCACCGCGTCGGCGATCTCCACCTGCACGCGCTCGACCGCGGCCCGAGCCGACTCGATCGCGGCGTTGGCTTCAGCCAGCTGCGAGCGTGTGGCCGCCACGGCCGCCTCCGCCTCGAGGCGCTGTGAACGAACCGCCTCCAGCGCGGCGCGGCTCGCGCGCACGCGCGACTCGGCGGCATCGAGCTGCTGCGGCGAGATGAAGTTCTGCGCCACCAGCTCGGAAACGCGCCGCAACTCACGCTCGGCCAGCGCCGCTTCGGCCGCGCGCTGGGTTGCCAGGGCCTCGACCGTGCGCACCGCCTGCTCGCGCTGGCGCACCACCGACGCCAGCGTCGCCACCGCGGCTTGCGCCTGCCGCGACTGCGCCTGCGCGCTGCGCAGTTGCGCCTCCAGCGTCTGCGTGTCGATGCGGCCGACCTCGTCGCCCGCGGCGACCGTGTCGCCTTCGCGCACGTTCACAGCGAGCAGCCTGCCGCCGCTCTTGGTCGCGATGTCGATGGACTCCGCTTCCAGGCGGCCGTTGCCGGCGGCGATCGATGGCGGCAACTCGTCGTCGCCCCACCGGCCCCAGGCGACGGCGAGAATCACGGCCACCACCGCCACTGGGGCAAGCAGTGTCAGTCGGGGGCGCATGTCGGTCCATTTCATCGGTTGGTCGCATCGGACTTCGAATGACCCAGCGCCACCACGTCCGCCTTCCGCACTCGACGATCGCAGCTTTCCGGAGCGGGAGGCTTGATGAAGATCATGTTCGTCGGCGCGGCCCACCACGAAGCAGGCCACCGGAGGGCTCGAGCATCCGCTTCACCAAGTGCGTTGAACGAGTCGATGGCACTCAACCGGCCCAAGGCGGGTGGCATCGTCAATGCCGCCAGCGGCATGTGCGACGCGGGTCGCATCAAAGCACCACCTGCGACAACCTGCGACACAGCCCCTGCCGCCCGGAATGAGCAATCGTGATCATCGGTGTTCGGGCCGAGGGAACGCTCGGTCAGCGTCTGGTCCATGCCGAGAAGCAGGTGCGACTGTTTGGTGAGGAACAACCCGTGGGCGCCGGCGTGCACACGATCGGCGGGCTGTTCGCGCACGCTGACTGCGACGCGCTGCTCGGCTGGCTGCGCCGCCAGCGTCACCTGCCGCAGCGGACCTTCGTGGTGCACGGCGAAGCAGCGACCGCCTGTGGCCTTGCCGACCGCATCGCCGATGATTTCGGCTGGACCACGGAAGCGCCAGTCGCGCTCGGCAACGTGGACGTCAGCCACTGTCCGCTTCGGCGAGGCGAGCGCGCATGGCTTCGAGCTCACTGGCGTAGCGCTGCGCATCGCCATTGTCGAAGAACTGCTCATAGCGATCGTGGGGCCCGCTCAGCCGGCGCGCGTGCTTGATCGGGCACCAGTATTGCTCGGTGCGGGCGATGATCTCTCGGCCATAGGCCATCGAGCCGTTCGCATAGGAGCAGTACAAGCAATTGAATTGCTCGATGCGGTTCAGGTATGGCAGCAGCACACGGTCGACCACAAAGCGGTCGCGCGTGGCAAGCCACACCATTGATCTCAATACCCAGCTCGCCGCAACGCTGGCGATCTGGCATCGCTTCAATGCGCGACCCTGCCGCCGGTGTCAGTCGGTCGTACACGGTTGCCCCAAGCGACGCTGCTCCAATGCACGCTCACAGGCGAATCTCCGATGCGCATGCACACCGCGCCGAAGAGCCGCCTTCTGCACCGTCGTCGGGCGCTTCCCTTCCCGGTGCTCGAATGCAACGAGACGCTCGCACGCGCCCATCTGCGACAGCGCGGACGCGCTGACGGTCTGTTTCGCCTTGCACCAGCGGACCATCAGTCGCCTGCCGCGTCGTTGCCGACCTGGAACGCCTGACCGGTCTGGCGCGGCTGGCCACTTCGTGCTCCTTCATGCTCGTTTGGAAATCGACGACTCATGCTCTCGCGCGAACGGCCCGCGTCAACCCGGATTGTCGGGCTTGGGCAGCGACGGCATCGGCTGATCGGTCTCCCAGACCCAGGCGTCCTGCGCGGCTTGCTCGATAGCCCGCCGCTTGGCCGCGCGGCTGCGCTCGTCCATGTATGGGCTGATCAGGTGCAAGAGACAGGGTCGGGCCCCGACATCCACGAGCAGCGCATTGGCGAACGCTTCGACGTTGGTCGCGTCGTAGCGCAGAGGCTTGATGAAGCGGCGCCCCTCCCGCACCAGCGCATCGATCAGCGGCAGCTCGTGCACACCCTCCGCGGGGATCCACTGGTCGCTGGTCATCATCAGGCTGGCGGCGTCGATCTCGTAGGTGAGTTCGCGCCGCGCCTTGATCAGTGCGGCGATCACCAGGCGCACACGAAGGCCGGTGTCCGCGTCCCTTGCCTCGAACAGGGGCGCGTAGCTCCGGGCGAACCGAGCCCAGAGTCGACCTTCGATGAGCAACGGCGCGTCGGGCATGTGCCGGATCCAGATCCTCCGCCCCTCCTCCACCACCTCTATCGCCTTGAACTCTCCTATCACGAGCGCAAGCGGTGTCGCACCGTCGCGGGGTCTGAGCACGGCCAGCTTCTCTCGGCGCCGGCGCGCAGCCTCCACCTTCGCTGATTCGCTGAAGGTCTCGGGGACGAACAGCCGATCGGCGAGCGGGCTGCTGGCCACATCGATCGACTCGGCGGCCTCCAGCAGGTACTTTCGGACGACAGCCTGGTTGCGGCGCCCGGCCATCGCGGGCGTCCAGCGATTGAAGCCAGCCCGCTCGAACAGGAAGTGCAACACCGCGCGCAGGCTCATACGCCGGGCCGTTGCACCGACCTGACCGGGGTTCGCGATGATGTCGTGCGCCGCACTCCGGCCGGGTCTCCTCGTCCACGGAAAGTCCACGCGAACTTCCGTCCGCCCGGTTTCGAGCTCACGGATCGCGCCGCCCGCCAACGGTCCGAGCCCCGACATTGCGCTCTCGGGCTCGAACGAGACGCAGCGGGGATGGTGCCGACTGCCGCCGTTCGGTAGGCGCTTGACGACGTAGTGCCGCAGGTGCGCGACGTACATCTCGACGCCGCCAGGCACGCAGAGGCAGCGGGGTCTCTCGGGCGTCCCGTGGATAGCAGCCAGCGCCTCTTGGAGCCCCGCGTCGCCACCCAGCCAGACCCTGCCTCGGATCGCGAGGCTTTGACCTTCCGACTCAGCACGAGTTTGCGTCGCAGCCTCCACGGTCACACCAGCTCGTCGGTCAGCTCATCGAGCGAGGGCAGCCGCCTCGGAAACATCTCGCGGACCGCTGCACGCTCGCTGATGCCGAGCAACACGCCCACCTGCATCTCGTCAGCTCCACGCGCGTAGAGCCGATCGGCCACGGTGTGACGAACGGCCAGAGTCGTCAGGCTCCTGAATCCAGCGTTGCGCCAGATCGCCCGATACGTCTCCTGAATGGCGCGACACCGAAAGCGACGCTGGCCTTCCGCGCCGTAGGCAAGAATTTCGAAGCCCTTTCCGGTCGGGGAGAGAAACAGCCTGCTCAGCGGATCGAGGCCTCTGTACTGCCCATCCGGCCCAATGCCATGCTTCAGGTGCACTCGACCAGCCAGGTACTCACCGATGGCGGCGTTCAGCCTTCCGCTGCGAAAGTGCAGCGGACGTGATCGACCGGTAATCGCCACGTCGGCACGAAGCTCGGATGCAGTCCTCACCGAACCATCCGGCGCAAGGTAGTCGAACACCCTCAGCCGTGCAATCTCGAGCGGCCGCGCCCCCGTCGCCAGCATCAGGTAGTACAAAGCGAGATCCTCCTGAGCATGCAGGCTTCGTGTGCGCAAACGGGTCGCACCAACCGCTATCTCGTCCTCGCTCAGGATACGAATCCGGCAGGGCGCAATCGCAGGCGCGTCGTTGTCGACACCGAGACTGGCGAGCGCTGCAAGCACTGCCTCTCGATTCGCGCGAAGCCTGCGCACGAATGAGACGCCGTCGACGTTCAGGCCGGCAATCGACACGCTCGCCGCGGCTCGCGCCGCGAGAGACTTGATCCTGCGCTCGACCCCGGTTCGAGTGATCCCGTGTCTGGAGGCGACCACGTCGTACGTGTCCCCAGCCAGCACTTCTCGCAGCATGGCCTCCGCATCGTCTGCTCGGGAGCACGCGGGGCTTGTCACGGACTCCTCGTCCGGTCGAGGATCGACCACTTGCCACCTTCCTTGCCCGCGCTCAAGTTCCTCCGATTTTCTCCACGCGGTCGCCTCGACGCTGGGCGAAAGCGCCCGCAAAGTGCGGAGGTTTCAGACTCAGGTCCACAAGTGACGCATGGTCACCAAGTCGGCGCGCCCGCGCCATTGTCCCCATGCGTCGACAGCACCAGGATGGGCGGCGTCGGCCGTTCGGCCTAGCTAGACCTGCCGCACCAGACCCACGTCGCTGCGCCCGAGCATGGCAAGGTCGGGCGATGGTCGAGCCAGGCGGGCCTGAGCAGGGCCTGGGGCTCTACTCGCCGAGTAGGTCACCGCCGTGGACGTCGATCCGGCGGTCCTGGGTTCCCATGCCCGCACCGGCCTCGCGCGCTTCAATGCTTCGCAGCACCGCGGAGAGCTTCCTGCACGCGCTGGACTGCGACACCTTGGTCGTTCGCCCGCCCAGGTAGCCGAGACACGGCGCTCGACCACATCGGCCTGCGGATTGACCGGGCCTGCCACTCGACGTGCGCTAGACCCTTCCGGCGATCCAATGATGAATCTCCTCGGCGCGCCAAGCCGTCACGCCGGCCGACAAGCGTATGGGCGCGGGAAAGTCTCCCGCCTTGACTCGTCTCCACAGAGTCGACTTCGAAAACGGAACAATGCGCAACAACAGTCGCTGCCGCACGAACCCGGTTTGCGGAAGGATGATGTCGCTGTCGGATCGCCTGGCAGTGCCAGCGACAAGGCTCGCGCCTAGTTCGGCGGCGGTTTGGGCTTTGGGCATGATCAAGCCTCGAGCCTGGCAGCGTGCCAGGCGGTTGGATGGGCATGACCCTCTCAGTCTCGACCACGCGCGGTCACAGGTGCGTTGATCGATCAGGAACGCGCGAACTCTTGATCTGCTGCCGGCGTTCCATCGGGGCGGCAGATGTGAGTAGAAGCAGAAGTTTGGAGGCCCATCCGCTTCGGGGCCTGCGGCAGGTCGTTCCGACGGTCTCGGGCGACTTGCCGACGCAAGTCGCGATGCAGGTGACGACTGCGACGCACCGGTCGGGTGGATGAGCCTTCGACGGCTCGCACACAGCCTATCTCGCGTTGACGCCAGTCTCAAGCAGCCACGCGGGGTCACCCAGAAGAGCCCCAGGGCATGCCGTCGCTCTTGCGTGACGACGCATGCGCCGGTGGTCGTTGGGTTGCTCTCAGGTCGGCGTTGCGCTCAGCGCCGGGCTGGCGCTTGGAGTGGCAAGCTCTACGACATCAACCGTGGATGTCGCATCGCCACGGGCATCGCCGTTGCTCTCATGCGGTGACAAACCGCCATCGGGCTCCTCCGCCGCCCCCATCTCGCCGCTCGCGACGGTGCCCGCTCTATCCGAAAGCGTCAATGAACGCCGTTCGTCGAACGTATTCATCACCCGACGCATGCGTGTCGCCAAGCTTCTCGCTCCGTTTGCCACATCGCGAACCTTGCGCTTCAGTCCCGCGCGCTCGATGTCCACTACCTGCGTCGTGATGATCCTGAAGATCTCGAGAGTCTGCAGCATCGGCATCGCCTGATCCAACTTCTGCAGCAGTTCGAGGTAGCGAAGTCCGAACGACGAGAGGACGCCGACTTCGACCTCGAGGGGCAACGTGTCGTACGTCGCAGGAGCGGCGATGCCATGGGCAGAGAACAGCGCCTCGGCGCCATCGATGGCTTTGTCGAGCGCCGCGCCCACCTTGTCCATCTGCTCCTGCATCACGGCTTCGACTCTCGCGACATCGGCATGGTCGACACGCGTCCGGGCGATGACCGAGATGAAGTGCGCGCTGAGCTGCAGCGTGTTGAAGTAGCGGACGAACATGCGCTTACCCTCCGCGCTACGGAACGTCGCCTTCATCTTGACGCTCGCGGCTTCGATGCGCCTGAAGTCGGCCTTGTTCTCCTTCGCCAGGATCCTGGCGTTCACGCCCCCTTGGTCGTGCCTCACGATGTCTGCTTCCGCCATGATCGTCCTCAGCGGTATCACCCGCGCTCCAACGATCTTCGAGTCCGCCCTCCGGACTCGCCACGCGAAACGGACCTTGGATAGCGTCGCTTTCGGGTTTGGATGCGCGTGCAACGCGGTGAGCCGTTGACGCATGGCGTCGCCGCCGATACCTTGCCGGCAAGCGGTTGCTGGCCCGCTACCGAACCATGCCAGCCCTGGAGTTCCGTCGCGTGCTGGCTTTCGTGGAGAGGTTGGACAGCCTCTGACCGCGCCTCCCCGCCAAAGCCTTCTCCGACCGGTCGCTGACATACCGGCCCGTGCAGCCCACGCTGCACGTTCAAGTCAGCCCTAGAGCACATCGTCTGCGCGACACGCCGTCGCCGGATCTGACCCATTCCACCCCACGGGGCACTCGCCCCGCAGGAGGAGCGTGGCCCTCTTTTCCAGGAGACCACGATGCTGGGACACCATCCTGTTTCCGAAGCCCATCGCCCGCGCTTCGCATGCTCTGACCCGTTGTACGCGGCGACATGGCTGCCGCAGCGGGATAGCCAACCGCAGCCCGCGCATGGCGCTGAGCCTGATCGCCATGCCGCCGAGGCAGTGGACCTCGACGACGCAGCCACCGAGTGGAGCGAGGAGGACGTCGTCCACCTCCATTGGCGCCTGCTTCAAGAGGTGAATCGCCTGGCCGACCCGGCGACACCGATCGAAGAGAAGTTCGACACGCTGCGCTGGGTGTTCACGGAGCCCACCAAGGACGGCTTGCCGTTCTCGTTCGCTTCGTGCCTGCGCGTGGTCGGCTGTAGTCCGATGTCGCCGATCCCCTATTGCGGACTGGTCGATGTCGACGAAGTGCGTGAGCGGATTCGCCTGTCGCTGCGGTGCTGGCTGCCGGCCACGCTGCTTCGCTACCCCCCGTGGGTTCGCGATGCCGTCATCGACAACCCCGAGTGGGTTCAAGCGCGACTCGAGCGGAACCCGCAGTGGATCAACGAGCAGCTCAAGCGCATGGCCGACGAGGGTGACCTCTTCGCCTGACTCAACCACCTGTGGCCTCGCAATCGCATGCGAGGCCGCAACTGTTCAAGGAACCGATCATGTCCAACGTTCGCGTCGCTCTCTACGTGGTCGCCTTGCTGGCGACCTACGCCCTCGCCGCAAAGCTCGACGAGCCGGAGGGCTCTCCCGCAGATCGCACCGCGCGGCAGTCACCTGCCGCTGGCTGCTGAGGAGCGACCATGCAAGCCATTCCACTCCTTCGAAGCACCGCGCCGCTGCAACGCGTAGGCCGCATCGAAGACCTCGAGTTCCTGGTCAAGGAGAGCGAGGTCATCACCGGCCGCAGCGGCCGGCGCTTCGTGATCGCGAGCGCAGACCGCCTGCACTACAGGGTGCACTGGTTCTCGCCGGCTCTCGTCGTTGAACGCATCGACGGCAACGGGCTCGTCTGCGATTGCCAGCTCCTGCTCCCCTGGGAGTTCGAGCACCACCCGTTGGCCGAGGCGATGAACTCGCAGCAACTGTTCGCAACCGCCGTCGGGCCTGAGCCTGAAGAAGGGGCGAACCATGCGCGATCATGAGTACGCCGCGCGCGTGGAAGCGGTTAAGCAGCGCGCATGTGGGCGCTGGACCGAGATCCTGGCGAGCCTCGGCGTCGACGAACGCATCCTGAAGCGGCGACCGTTGCCGTGCCCGGTGTGCAACAGCGGCGTCGATCGCTTCCAGTACACCGACCGCTTCGGCCAGGGCAACTACCACTGCCGCAAGTGCGGCCCCGGCGGCGGCTTCAAGCTGCTGCAGGCGGTGCGCGGCATCGACTTCAACACCGCGCTCTGCGATGTAGAGCGCGTGCTGGGCATTCTGCCGGCCGTTCCTGCGTCGATAGACACCACGCCGACGCCAGATCGCATGAAGAAGCTGGTCCAGCGCATCTGGGACGAGGCCCGTCCGGTGGTGCCGGACGACGATGTAGACCGCTACCTCAAGGGCAGAGGCCTGGCCCTCAAAAACTACCCAAACGCGCTGCGTTGCCATCCAGCCCTCGGCTACTTCCAGAGAGAGGGCGTCGGCAAGGCGAAGAAGGTTGCTGAGTATCCGGCGATGCTGGCCCGGGTCCGTGCCGCGAACGGAGACGCCGTGACGCTGCATCGAACCTACCTCCATGAAGGTCGCAAACTGATGGCGCCCGACGCGAAGAAGGTGCTGTGCGCCGGCTTCTCGGGGGCTGCCGTCCGGCTCGGCGAGCCTGGCGACGAACTGGCCCTGTGTGAGGGCATCGAGACCGGCCTTGCCGTGATGCTGGCCACCGGCAAGCCCGTGTGGTCGGCCCTGAGCGCGGGCAACCTCGAGAAGGTCGTCGTACCGGACGCGGTGAAGCAGGTCTGCATCTACGCCGACAACGACGCCGACGGTGACTTCACCGGGCAGGCCAGCGCGTTCTCTCTGGCGCGGCGGCTCATGCGCGAGGGGAACAAGGACGCGGCAGCACGCAGCGTTCGCGTCTTCTTGCCCAGGAACCCAGGTGCCGACTGGGCTGACGTGTGGCAACAGCGTCAAGCGCCAGCGCTGCGGCATGCGGCATGAGCCGGTTTGCGAGGTGCGGTCTTCGACCGCACCCGCCTTTTCAGCGCAGGTGCGAGATCACGCCTGCGGCGAAAAGGCTCTCGTCCCCTGGTCGCAGCCGCTACCAGGCCGTGCACTGCACGGCGAAGGCTGCCTTGAAGGCTTGGGCGCGCTACATCGCGCTCGTTTCCGCCCGCACTCGTTGCGGGCAATCGTCAACCACGCGGGGACACGCTCCCCGCCACGGGATGCGTCGTCCTCGCCTCCCATTGGAGTTTCCTCATGAAGACAGGACGTACCCTGGTGAGCCTGGCCGAAGAACTCACGCGCCAACTCGGCACGAAGAAGGACCTGATCGTGCCCTCGATGCTGGTGCGCCACACGACGACCGAAGGCGCGACGCGCCTCACCGTCGAAGAACCGAGCGGTCCGAACCACTACGGCATCATGCCGCTGGCGCGCCGTCAACTGGCCGACAAGCTGGGCATCCCGTATGCGTACTTCGAGCGCATGCGCGAGCAGCAGCCGCAACTGCTCGACAGCAACGTCAACACGTGGCTGCAGAGCGAGCCCGACCGCCGCATGCTTCGCACGCTGGACGGCAACGTCCGCGCGGTACTGTCGGACCGTTACCGCCGGCTCGACAACTTCGACCTTGCCGAGCATGTGCTGCCGATCCTGCGGCAACTGCCGGAGGTGATCTTCGAGTCGGTCGAACTGACCGAAACGAAGATGTACCTGAAGTGCGTGACTCCGCGCGTGAGCCTCGAAGTCGCTCCCGGCGACGTGGTGCAGGCCGGCGTCGTGATCTCGAACAGCGAGGTCGGTCAAGGTACGCTCTCGGTACAGCCTCTGCTGTTCCGCATGCTGTGCCGCAACGGCCTGATCGCCGCCGACCGCACGCTGCGCAAGACACACGTCGGCCGCTCGCTGGCCACCGAGGAAGCGGGCGTGATCGCGTTTCAGGACGACACGCTCCAAGCGGACGACAGGGCCTTCTTCCTCAAGGTTCGCGACTTCGTCCAGGCCGCAGTGTCCGAGGTGACGTTCCTGCAGACCGCGCACAAGCTGCAGCGAACGCTCAGCATCCGTCTGACCGGCGACCCCATCAAGACGGTCGAGATCCTGGCGCAGCGCTACACGCTGAACGACGACGAGCGCACGGGCGTGCTGCGTCACCTGATCGAGGATGGCGAGCTGTCGGGCTACGGACTGGTGAACGCCGTGACCCACTACAGCCAGGATGTGGACAACTACGACCGCGCGACGGACCTCGAAGCGCTCGGCGGCCGGCTGCTCGAGCTGCCGGCGCAGGAGTGGAAGGCTCTGGCCGAAGCGGCCTAGAGCCCGGCGCAAAGCGAACGAGAAAGGGGGCTTCGGCCCCCTTCCTATTGCCGGCACCCGGCACCGCTGCGCCTCATCAATACACACGCAACGCGATCGTGCCCCGCACCTTGCCGAGCAGCCGCATCCCTCGCCTGCTTGCAGCCGCGAACTCGCTGAACTCGCTGTCGCCGTAGGCGCGGTTGTCGCACTTCAGCAGCCACCCATGTCCTGAGCGTCTCTCGGCACGACGAATGACAACCTCGCCGCGGCACTCGAACGCGTACAGACCATTGCCCACGAACCCGCTGCCTCTGTCCACGAACGCAAGATCCCCTTCGCGCAGCCGTGGCGCCATCTCGTCGCCCGGCACCACAACCGGTTCGCTCCTCCGGCCCGTTCGTTGCAGGCTCCCCGCCATGTCTTGCACGCATCGCGCGACGTCGTTCAACAGCCGGTGCTTGACTTCCCGTCCGCCCTGCAAGGCCAGGCCTACGAGTTCATCAGCGCCCAAGTGCAGTTCACGACACAGGGTCACGAAGGACTTCAGGTCGGGCAAACCGGGATCGCTGTCCGCAAGCCATCGCCGCACCGTTTGAGGTGCGCACCCGGTGAGACCGGCCAAGAAGGAGACCCGCTTGTCCGTGGGCAACCCCAGCGCCACCAAGCGCGCGATGAGTCGGTCGCGCACACCTGGTACCAGGCCAGCGCCTGCCTTTGCAGCAGGGTCACCTGCGTCACCGTTGGTCGCCATCTCATCGCATCTCGCTCGTTGGTAGGCAGCTCTGTTTCTACCGTGACTTTCGTAACCGCGTGTCCCTCTGTTCGAGAGCGACGGGATTCACGGGGCCTTTACGGTGGCGAATCGAGCGGTGTTGTGAAGCGACAGCAATTCCTGTCGAAGTGACGGCGAGGCTCAACATATGCTGCGCCAGACGTGTTGTCAGCACGCAGCCAGTGAAACCGCTTTGAAGACCAAGACCAACACTCGACCCACGGGGATCTCGGAGGACCCGACCATGCATGACTCGCCTCTGACCGAAGTTCAAGACGCCAATCTGCGCACCCTGATCACGATCCGCGTTGGCCTCGAGCGCGACACCGTCGACACCTGTCGCATGTTTGCCCTCGATCCACGCACCGCCGAGCGATTGCGAACGCTGCCGCTCGACCGACTGTGGGATCTTGTTCATTCGATCGGGCAGGTCAGCCTCTTCATCGCACGCGACGATCTCGGCAGCCTTCTGGACTCCCCGCCGAGCGTGGCCGGCGCGTTGGCCGCCGCTCACGCTCCACGGTCTGCATCGATGTCCGCCGTCCGATGAGCGGCCTTCATGGAGTCCTCCAAACGAATCGAGCAGCGCATGCGAGCACTGGCGCTGGCTCGGGACTGCGCTGAGCTGGGCGCTCGGGTTCGGACCATCCATCACATCACGGGAATCAGCGCGCGCGAGCTGGTGCGCCTCTTGTTCACCCAGCGCGAGCAGCCGCCGCGTGGCCGCGCACCCGACACCCGCGAGTGGTACCACTCGGCCAACTTGCTGTGCAGGACCGAAGCCTCGGTGATCGCGTCGAACTTCCGTCGCCTGCGGGCCATGGACATCGCCCCCGGAGAGGCCCTGGTCTGCGCCTACCGCTATTACCAGTCCGTGTATCAGCCGCCGCCGAGGATCAGCTTCGATCGAGCATTCGACCTCGCGTCCCACACGGATGCGCTGTGGATCGCCAAGGCGAGCAGCTTCATATTGGTCGAGTGCAAGACATGCGGCAGCGAGTATCTCGACGCGATAGGTTCGAGCGCCAGCGAAGCCAGGCGCTGCCCGTTCTGCCGCCTCGTTCGGCGTGTCGAGATCGACCCACGGATTCGAGGGTCCTTCCCACACTCAGCGCCGATGGACCCGCAGATCGCTGCCCGGTTCCTTCGACAGCTCGACTCGCGGCCTGATCGCGAGAGCCCGCCGAACTCATCGCCTTTCGAGGTCGACCCGACGAAGCCTTGACCGAAGAATGTGCCATCGGCGCCCCGAGGGTCAAGCGATGGTGTCAGGTGTCGTGGCGAGCATGGGCGGTGCTGCAGGTTTTGCGTCGGCCGACCCCGGCTTCGAGGTGCTGCCTGTCGAAGCGCTGCTCGGCCCGCATGAAGCCCTCCTGGGGCGCATCAAGCTCTGCTACGGCGCCGACCGCGCGACCTTCGAACGCGACCTGATGCCGCTGGCACGCAGCTACGCGGCGTTCGTGCACCTGCTGCCGGCGACGCCGGACAACTACTTCAAGACTCCAGGTGGACTGCTGCGCCTCGGAATGGAGACCGCCTTCTTCGCGCTGCAGGGAACCGACGCCCACATCTTCTCGGGCAAGGCCACCATCAGCGCGCGTCGTGAGTTGGAGCCGCGCTGGCGCATCGCGACCTTCGTCGGCGGCCTGTGCTGCGAGGTGCACCGCGTCCTCAGCCACCTGATCGTCACGACGCCGGAGGGCGACGAGTGGCCCTCGTTCCTGATACCGTTGTTCGACTGGCTGCAACAGCATCGGGCGCTGCGGTACTTCATCCGATGGCGACCGCGTGCGTCCGAGGTTCGTGGACTCGGGCTCTACGCACTGCCGATGATCGTTCCGCCCCCCGTGCTGGAAGCCCTGCGCCACGACGACGGCGCCATCGTGCGCCAGCTGTTCGCCAGCGTCGGTGGCGTGCCGCAGTATCGTGAACATAACGTCCTCGACGACCTCGTGCGGCGCTCGCTGGCCCTGGTCATCGATCGGAACTTGCTGGCTAGCGCCGAGCGCTACGGCTCGCCGCAGTACGGCTCCCACCTCGAGCGCTACCTGGTCGATGCGATGCGTCGGCTGGCCGCGAGCCATTCCGCATGGACGGTCAACCGCGACAAGGGCCGTCTGTGGTTCGGCCAGGACGGCCTCTTCCTGATCTGGCCCGCCGCAGCGCAGGACATGCTCGCGATGCTGGAGGCCGACCAGCTGGCGGGCATCCCCAAGGCTCCCGACACCTTGCTCGACGTCCTGCTCGACGCCGGCGTACTGGTCGTCCAGGCGGACGGGAGTCGTACATGGCAAGTCTTTCCATCCGATGCGCCACTGGAGGCGGTGAAGCTCAGCGCGCCGGCGATCCTTCTCGCGGGCATCGATCCGGCGCCTGTCGCACTGGCCCGGCCCATGCAGCGCCACGAACGCGAAGCCATCGCTCAAGTGCCCGCACCTCCACCGAAGCCAAAGCGCGAGGCCCCCAAGCGACCGGAATCGGCGCCCGCGCCGTCGCCCCAGTTGTCCCTCATCGAGGTCGATGCTGCAGACGCCGCGGTGCAGGCAGCGGGTCCCGAGCTGAGCGCGCATGCGGCCGCGTTGTCTGAGGTACCAGTCGATGTCCGAACCTTTCGTCTTCGCGCGCCAATGCGGCTCAATCCGGCCGTGCGCCAGGCCTTGCACGAGGCGATCGACACGCTCAATGACCCACCGGCGGCGACAGCGGTCTTCACCGTGCCCGAAGGGATTTTTGTGCCGCTGACGGAGTTCGAACGCCGGTCCATCCAGCCGGCGGTTGCCGTGCGTTCGCTCAGCGACGTCGGCATGCTGCACAAGCCTTCCCACGCCGGTCCGCCGACCCTGTCACGTGACGCACAAGGCGTGATGACCATCGGCGTCGTGATCCTCGCCGTCCATGTCGAAGGTCTCGATCCCGAGGCCTTCAGCAGCGAGCCCGACACAACGGCGCCCCGAGCTTGACATGCTGGTCAGGCAGTTCGAGATGCCGTGGCGGCGCGCCTACGAGGCTGCGGCCGGAATCGCCTGGCTGGTCTCGGCAATCTACTTTGGCGCCGTCGGCGCGACTGGGGCATTGCCGGGCGTGCTGGCCTGGCCGCTTTGCGCGCTGTGCGCCCTGATGTCGCACCGGAGATTCGGCCAGGCGAAGGAGATCCTGCGCGTTCGCAGTGCACTGGGCGGCAGAGGCATCGAGGTGATGAGCGTCGAGGAACTGCGGCGGCATTGCGCAGTCCCGACAGAGGTGTTCCTGGGCTTCGGCTTCGAGTGGCGTCCAGTCCACGCACAGCGCCTCTACGAACTGGCCAAGGTCGACTACCGCGAGTTCACCGTGCCGCCGTGGCTGCGACACCTGCTCGGGCAGAGCTCGACACCCCAGCCCGATGCCGAGATCGGGCTGCCCTACATCCACGGCGTCGAACCGGTCGAGGTGCCGCTGCACCGACCCTTGCAGAACTTCGAGGGCGGAACGCTGCTCGTTGGCACCACGCAGTCCGGCAAGGGTGTGGCACTCGCCACCTTGATCACCCAGGCCGTGCGGCGCGGCGACGTCGTGGTCGTCATCGATCCGAAGAACAGCCACCGCCTCAAGCGCGTCGTCGAACGGGCCTGCGCCGACTACCGCGAAGCGGACACGTTCATGGAGTTTCACCCGGCGTTTCCGGAGTGCGGCGTCAGGCTGGACTTCACCTTCAACTGGCAAAAGCCCACCGAGGTCGCGTCACGCATCCAGTCGATCATGCCGCCAGACACCGCGGGGGCCTTCTCCGCCTTCGGCTGGGATGCCGTGAACGTCGTCGTTCAGGCGCTTGTGGAGCTGGAGGAACGCCCGAACCTGATCAAGTTGACGAAGTACATCGAGGGTGGGATCGAACCTGTTCTCGAAGCCTCGCTACGGCGCTACTTCGACAAGCTCTTGGGCTCAGGTTGGCGCGAGCAGCCCGAGATGCGCAAGCTGCTGCACGAAGCCCAGCGCGGCAACATGAAGCGCCCCTCGGAGGCGGCCAGCACCGACCTGATGGCGTTCGTGTCGTACTACGAACACCGCGTGCCGCAGAACCAGCGAAGCAAGGTGCTCGATGCCCAGGTGCGGACCTTCAGACACAACAGGGAGCACTACCAGAAGATCACGGCCAACCTGCTGCCGGTCCTGTCGATGCTGACCTCGGGGGACCTCGGCCGCAGCCTCTCACCTGACCCCTTCGACGCCGACGATCTGCGGCCCATCATCAACTTCGAGAAGGTCGAGCGCGGGAGCCACGTGCTCTACATGTGCCTCGACTCGCTGCCGGATCCATCGGTGGCTTCCGCGATCGGCGCGTTGGCCTTGGCCGACCTCGCCGCGCGGGCCGGCATGCGCTACAACCAAGGCGTCTATCGGCGCATCGCTCTCTTCGTCGACGAGGCAAGCAATGTCATCAACCTGCCCCTGATCGAGATCCTGAACAAGGGAGCCGAAGGCGGACTCTTCGCCACCTGCGCGATGCAGACGCTGGCCGACCTGGCCAAGCGCCTGGGCTCCGAGGATGCGGCGCGGATGGCGCTCGGCAACCTGAACAACCTGATCGCGCTGCGAACGAAGGACCGGCCTACGCAGGACTTCGTCGTCGAGACCTTCGGCAAGACGGCGATCCACGCGGTGCGGGTCGGCTTGAGCATCGGCAGCGATGCTCACCTCGGCGACTTCTCGTCGAGCTACTCGACGCAGCTGACGGAGAGTTTCGAGGAAGTGGTGCCGGCCGACGTGCTGGGCAAGCTGCCGAACCTGCAGTACTTCGCATCGGTGTCTGGTGGCCGGATCATCAAGGGGAGGTTCCCCATCATCGATCCCGATGCTGGGAGGACACAGCCCCGTGTTGCCCGTTTGCCCGCACCGCTGGCCGAGCGCGGCGCGACATGATCCGCATCGTCAGCGTCGTCTCGCTGCTGTGCTTGCTGGTGCTGGTCCTGTACCTGCCCTCGGCGCACCCGCCCGATCGGTTCATCGAACTGGTTCGGCAAGAGCAGCAAGCTATCGAACGGTTCTGGGGCCCCGCCGCTTCGGTCCGCATCCTGGCGCGATCACTGGCGATCGCGGACTCAGCGCAGCAGTCCTCACCAGTCCCTCAGCCGTCGGCTGCGCCGGCCGCAGATCCGTTGAACGGCGCGATTGCGGTCGAGATGGCGTCGGTCAATCGGCGCCTCTTCAACAGCGCATACTTCCGCTCGATCGATGCGCTGCTCCTACTGGCCGCCTTCAGGCTCTCGACCCTGTTGCAGTGGCTTCCCTGGCTGCTGGTCTTCACAGCCGCCACGCTGATCGACGGCTTCTCTGTTCGCTGGGTCAAGGCGAAGGAGTTTCGGCAGCACGACCCGGAGTGGTTCGCTGCATTCGCGTCCTTGGCCGTCATCGCGGTCTGCGCGACGGTGATCGGCTTTGTCTTGCCTGTGGCGCTTCATCCGCTGTTGATGCCGTGCGCTCCGTTGCTGCTCAGCTTTTTCGTCGGGCGTGCCGTCGGGAGTTTCCATCTCAGGGCCTGAGCGGGGCCTGAGCGCGCGTATGCCCTACAGCCACGACGGCCGCGATAATTCGCCGATGCGCTGCAAGATTGTCGATGTTGGTCGCCGTCGTGACGGCGGTACCAAGTTTTGGTGCTTGGCCCACCACGCCAACGCCACCGGAAAGTACGGGGTTGCGACGCAGAAGTGCGTGGCTGCTGACGACCCGCCGATCACTACTGTCCGGTTAAAAGTTGAACAACATCAACTGCTTAGCGTCGTCTGACTGTTCGGTTGTGGACTCATCGCCCGGAAAGGCGCATGACAGCTGGGTCTTCTCGAAGACGGACACCGACAAGATCTGTAGACATGTGTACATCGAGGCGTCGATTTGAAGTTCCTTCCTGACGATGGCGATGAGCACGTAGGTGGCCACGGCGCACCACACCTGCGTCTTGACGGCGTTCTCGCTGTTGCCCAGGAAGTGCTTGATTCGCAGGTGCTGCTTGAACCACTTGAAGAACAGCTCCACCTGCCAGCGGCTCTTGTAGAGCGCGCAGATGGTCAGCGCCGGCAGCGCCGTGTTGTTGGTCAAGAACACCAGCGTTTGGCCAGACTCGGGATCCTTGAACTTGATGCGCCGCGGTGCTCGGGGTAGTTGCGCACCGGGTAATAGCCGGTGAGCATCACGAGTTGATCGCAGATCAAGCCGGTGCTGCGGTCCGCCGGGTTGGAATACACGCGCCGAGCGTCCATGCCCCTCTTGGCACGGGTCACGAAGAAGGCACCGGCCTGATGCAAGCCATGCAATCGTCAGAAGTCCAAGTAGCCGCGATCCATGACGTAGAACGCGCCAGCCTCGAAGCTGAGCATGTCCAGCACGTTCACATCGCCCATCTTGCCGTCGCTGATGTGGATGAAGGCGGGGATGGCCCCACGCAGGTCCAGCAGCGTATGCAGCTTGATGGCGGCCTTGGTCGAGCGGAACGGCGCCCAGTCGAACAGGCTCAGGCACAGATCGACGGTGCTGGAGTCCAGCGCGTAGACCGTATTGTCCAGTTCGACCCCCAACGAGTCGCTGGCGTACAGCTTGCGGGCACGGCGGATCAACACCGCTGCCAGGTCCGACCAGATGCGCCAGTGGCGCAATTCGTTCGCGTCGGCCAGCGTCGAGCGCTTGACCGGCGATCGAAAGCCCATCGCGTAACGCTTGCTCGAATTGGCCGACAGGCTGGCTTCGATGTCGCGCAGGCTCTCGCGCCAGGTCAGCTGCGCGAAGGCCATGGCACGGAACTGCTCGGCGCACGACAACGAGCGCACGCCCGCATTGCCGCGGTGCCGCTGCACGATGCGCGCGAAGCTGGTCCAAGGGACGAACTCCATGACTTGAGCGAACAAGGTCTTGCCGACGTACACGAGCGTCCCCGGAGGCAGTCAAGCCCGGGAAAGTACGCGGTTCTTGACGATCGAAGTTCAAGTCAGCACCAAACCAAATCGACCGCTAGCCCGCACCAGTGCTTGCGAATCCGCGACCGCCGGGGCGATTAACCGGACAGTAGTGCCCGCCGATCAAGAAGTCTGAGACTGGATCTCGACTTTGACGACTACCCGGGCGGCGTTGCCCTGTGGGGTTCGGTTCCAGCCGCATACGACACCACGCGGCAGCCAGTGGACCGTGGCATTCATGTGCACGCCAGATCAGTAACAGGCGGGTTCAAGGAGATCGACAAGACCTATCGTCGGCTGCGAATCCCGCTTCGCGAAGACCTGCTCTCGGACGGCTGGGCCGAAGTCGACGAGATCGACGCGATCAACTACATGGAGTCGGGCGTCTTTGGGTTCGAAACGATTCAGGTCAGGTGCGCGCACTGCGGCTTTCCTCACCTCGACCGCGACTGGTTCGCCGTGCACGCGCACCGGAAACATCAGTGCCATGGCTGCGGCCGGCAGTTCTCGGACAGCGTCGCCGGCGTGGGCAACCCGATTGCCGCCATCAGGCACATGCTGGCCAGCAAGCCGACGAAGCAGCGCAAGGGGCGATGTCCCGCGGCCAGTTGGAACCGGTGGCGGTCTGACTCATCTTACGCGGCGCGTTTGACGGTGTTCGGCACTTGCCGACCAAGAGCAACAGCCAGCACCCAGAGGTCCTTCACGCCATCGATTCGGCGGAACGTTTTCTCGGCCTCCAGGAAGCCCGCGGCCACCCAGCGCAGCGCCATGTCCTGATCGCGCCAGCGCTTCACACGGTGGGTCATCGTGCGCACGCTGCCGTTGGGGTTCTCGATGATGTTGGTCGTGCACAGGCAGCGCATCAGCGAGGGCGGCAGGGCCAGCTTATTGACCGTGAAGACCTCCTCCAGCCCCTCGAGCATCGACGCCGCCGCGTCGGCGTGCTCGGCCTGCAGCCACTTGGCCTGCTGGCGGATCTTGTCCATGCCGCGCTGGGCGTCGAGCTTGTAGGCTGCGTTCATCACGCTCTTGGTCTGCGCACGGGCCTCCTTGGGCAAGGCTTCCAGCACGTTGCGTAGCTTGTGCGTGCGGCAGCGCTGCACCTTGGCGTGCGAGCCGAAGACCTCTTCGATGGCCGAGCGCAGCGCCTTACCCCCGTCGATGACGAACAGGTAGTCCTGATCGACGGCCAGGCCGCGCTCGCGCATGCTCGTCAGCAAAGCTTTGACCACCTGCGCGTTCTCCGACGACCCGCCGCTCAGCCCCAGCAGCGCCTTCTTGCCCCGCTCGTCAACGCCCAGCGCGGCAAGGATGTGCGTACCGTCCACGATGATCCCATCGATGTAGATCGCCAGCAGAGCCGCGTCGGCCAGCGGCCGCTCGTTCAGCGCAGCCAGCTGCGCGGCACTGGCCTCGATGAAGCGACGCGACACCGCGCTCTTGCTCACGCCCACGGTGCCAGCCACCTCGGGCAGCACCTCGCGGTACTTGCGCATCGACACGCCCTTGACGACGATGTCGCGCACCCGCGCGCCCATGCGAGCGTCGCCTTGCAGCCGCTCGTAGGCCGGCACCGCCACCTCCTTGGCTGTAGCGCCAGCCGTTCGCAGCCGCGGCCGGGTCACGCTGAGCTTGCGCTCAGCCATCTGGATCTGCCCACGCTGGCTGCCGTGCCACAGCACGGGCCCGCCGGCCTTGCCGCGATGCTTCTCCCCGGCGATCTTGTTGGCCGAGGCCACCAGCAACTCCTCGAGCACCGCGCGCGCAGCCTCGTTCATCAGCTCGTCGATGCTGGCCTGCGCGTTCTCCAGCAGCTCCAGCATCGGCAGCAGCGCCTGGCCATCGCCTTGCGCCCAGCGCCTGAGCGCGGCGGCATCGTTGCGATGCACCACGCGCAGCCCACTGGCAGCCTTCTTCCTTGTCTTACGATCCTTCATGGCGGTTTCCCTTGAGGTTGAGGGTTTCAGGTCTTCAGCAAGCTCGATTCTCACGAGCTCATTGCGGAAACCGCCACCTCAAGTTCCAACTACGCCTGGGACATCGCCCTGGGCGAAGTCCTACGTGATCATGTCGTGCTGGAGAGCGAGAGCATCGACCGCATGTACCTGAACGTGTACGTGCCGCAGTTGCAGCGCGTAGGCGGCGTGGTGTGGTACCTGCGCGGCCATCTCGGCCAGCGCTTTGCCTCGACAGCGGCGGTGGCGCCGAAGACCGCGGCCTTCGTGGCGGCGGTCGAGCAGTTCGCCGACGAGGCAGGCGTGGACTTGGTGAGCTTCTCCAAGCACCAGCGCAAGGACGACATGACGCAGGAGTACCTGAAGCACTTCGATGCTGACGAAGGCGTGCTGTACATCGGCCGCGCCCAGGAGAAGGCGCGCGTGGTGCGCACCGAACGACGCCGCTGCGCGCGCACCGGCATGAACTACCCGTGGGTGGTCAACGGCTCGGCGATGGTCAACCACTACTACTTCTACTGCGTCGACAGCGACTTCGGCCCGTTCTTCCTGAAGTTCTGTTCGTACTTCCCCTACAACGCCAAGCTGTGCATTAACGGCAACGAATACGCCAAGCGCCAGTTGGTCAAGCGCGGCATTGCCTACGAAGCGCTGGACAACGGCGTGCTGTCCTGCGAGGACCCCGCGGCGCTGCAGCGCATCTGCGACGGGCTGGATGCCAAGAAGATCGACCGCTTGCTGCGCAAGTGGCTGGCGCGGCTGCCGCATCCATTCGAGCGCCGCGACCGTGCCGCCGGCTACCGCTACGCGCTGTCGATTCTGCAGGCAGAGTTCGCGCTGACGCAGGTGCTGGACCGTCCGGTGAGCGGACGCATCTTCTTCGAGCAGGTCATCCGAGAGAACCTGGACATCGGCCGGCCCGGCCAGGTGCAGCTCATCTTCGATCGCCGCGTCAATCGGCGCACCCCCGGGCGCTTCCGTACCCGGGTGATCACCGAGGGCGTCACGCCTTCGCTGCATGTGGACTACAAGCGTTCGCGCATCAAGCAGTACCACAAGGAGGGGCAGGCCTTGCGGACCGAAACGACCATCAACGACACCTACGACTTCGGCGTCGGCCGCGCGCTTCACAACCTGCCCGAACTGCGCCGCATCGGCTTTGCGGCCAACCGCCGGCTGCTGCACATCGAGCAGCTCAGCCACGACTGCGCCTTGGGAGAAGACGCCTTCCAGGACTTGCAGCGTCCGCGCCGGGTCGACGATCAACGCGCACCCGCACTGCGATTCGGCGATGCCAACGCGCAGGCGCTGCTCAACGCGCTGCTGATGTTCGTCTTCGTCGCCCGCGGCTTCACCAACAAGGACTTGCGCCAGGCATTTGCCGTCTGCTCGGGCGCCGGGCCGACGACATCACACCAGGCAAGATGAGCTACGAGTTGCGCCGCCTGCGCCTGCACGGCTTGATCGCCCGCGTTCCCAAGACCCATCGCTACCAGCTCACCGACGAGGGCTTGCGCACGGCCATGTTCTACACACGCCTGTACGTACGTCTGTTGCGACCGGCCATGGCCCCCGTCGTCCCGCCGGCCGCCCCCTCGTCCCGGACGATCTTCAACGCCGCCCAGGCAGCCATCGACTCCTGGTGCGATGACGCTCATATCGCCGCATAGGAAAACTTGACTCGATCACTGCCGACTCATGTCGGTCAAGGAATCTAGCTTCGCGTCGATTTGCATGCCGCCGATCACATACTGCCGATAGGTTCGGCCGCGGCTCCCGCTGACCACGAATATGTGGTCGCCGGGCGTCACCATCCTCCGCAAGTCGGGCCTACAGGTCCCCATCGTCGGCTTGCTCGAGCCGAGCATCGGATCGACCAGTGCGAGGCCTGCTCCCGGGTCGGAGCCTGGTGACACAAAGATGTAGCTGGGCATGAAGCCCCTCACTGAAAGAGGAATGCCTGTATTTTTGAACAGTATTGGGTTTGGCGCAAGGACCAAGGACCGTCCTGCAGGTCACTCTATACCGTCGTCACGTGGAAGCTGGATAGGGACGGACTGCGGCGGCCACATGCTTGCCCATCAGGGGAATGCCTTCCTCGTCACCCGTCAGATGGGCATGCGTCCCGATGCCGAAACCCTCCCCACTTCGCCCGCAATCCGCGGCGACGCGAGCGAAGCACGAACCTACGCTTCCCCCATGCCCCGAGACGAGCGCATCGCATCTTCGGAGACCGACATGCTGGAAGCTGCCACATCGACCCAGGAACCGCCACTGGCACTGCCTCCAGCAGCGGATGCCATCGATACCGCGGAGACCATGCTCTGGCTGCCCGAGCACGACTGGCTGTACCAGCTGCTGCGCAGCGACCGCAACGTGGCGCCGCGGTTTCGGATGCCGGACCTGATCAGCGCCTGTGTGTCGCAGATGTTCGCCAAGGGCGACGCCAGCCATCGGCTCTTCGCCTTCCTCGGCTCCGAGCTGATGCTGCGCGAGCCCGCCACCATCCGGCGGCGCGAGGCCATGTGGCGCCCCCAGTACGCTCAGCTGCACGCCTTGCAGCTGTCCGCGGCGAACCGCTATCCGAATCCTCAGTTCCAGCTTGACCAGCTGACCACCGGCTGTGTCGCGCTGGCCCGTTTGGATGACCCTACCGGCGTGTGCACGCTGCGGCATGCCCGCATCAACATCGTGCGCCGATCGGCCACTACCAAGGCCGTCTTGCCCTCCTGAACAGATCCTCTGCCGGACAGTTCCGGCAACGCTGCCTCGGCAGCACCACCCGCTCGCCACCGTCGTGGTGACCCGCCCACTGACCCTCGTTAGCGCCTTCGCGAACTGAAGGCGACGAACCCATAGCTCGCGTCGCGCTTCCTGCGCGGCCTCACCCGCTGCGAGCCGCCCCTCTTGAGGTTGGCCTCGTCACCCGCTCCGCCGCCGGGCTCCGTGCCCTGGCGATCCCAGGGTTCCCGAGTGAGGTGAGTCATGCGAGCGGTCTGGCTCTTCGGCGCCATCGCGATCCTGTTGCTTCCCTGCGTCGCGAGCGCGTGCTGGGAGCAGGCCGGCCAGCGCTACGGCGTATCGCCGCAGCTGCTGTATGCGATGGCCCGCGTCGAGTCGGGCCTCGATGCCCGCGCCGTCAATCGCTCGCACGTGCAACGCACGGGCAGCTACGACATCGGTCTGTTGCAGATCAACAGCTCGCACCTGCCGGCGCTCCAGCGCCACGGCATCGCCGAGCGTGACCTGTACGACCCGTGCACCAGCATCCATGTCGGCGCTTGGCTGCTCGCGCAAAACTTCGTCCGGCATGGCGTGAGCTGGGAAGGCGTCGGCGCCTACAACGCCGCCTGCAGCCAACTCAAGGGCGATGCCTGCCGGGCCGCGCGCAGCCGCTACGCGTGGTCTGTGTACAGACGCCTGCCCGCGGGCAGCGCTGTGACATCGGCGGGCGCAGCCGCTCCCCTTGCATCGCACGCGCCGCGGCTCGCCGTCAGGGTGGCACCGTGAGCTGGCGCACCTTCGTCATCGGGCTGCTCGCCTGCGCGCTCGGTGCCTGCGCACTGATGCGCAGCAACGAGGAGACGCTCTCCACGCCTCTGCCTGCGACTGCGTTGGAGCGCGCGGAGCGCCGCCTGGCTCAACTCGCCTTCGGTCGGCACGCGCACTTTGCCGAGTGCATCGAGCCTGGCTGCCCGTCCCGCACGCCGAAGACGATCGCGACCGCGGCTGCTCCCGCGTCACATCCGGTCGCCGCCCTCGATCCACCCAAGCTGCAGCAGCCGCCGAGCGCTGTTCCGCCCGTCACGACCGGTTCACCGCCGGCCCCCGTCAAGACCACCGAGCAGCGCCTGACGCTCCTCTTCGCTCTCGGCCGCTCCACGCTGACCGGCGAACACAGAGCGCAACTACGCCGCGCCTTGCCCGATCTGCGGCACAGCGACCGCATCGTGGTTGCCGGCCGGACCGACGACCTCGGCTCCGAACTGCTCAACCAGTCGTTGGCGCTAGCCCGCGGCCTCGCCGTCCGCGATTACCTGCTGGACATCGATCCGCAACTGCCGGCCCGCATCGCCATCGATGCCCGCGGCCGCTGCTGCTACGCCGCGCCCAACGACAACGAACGTTCGCGCTCGCGCAACCGTCGCGTCGAGGTGGCCTACGCAGGCGATTCAGGGGCCGCTCCATGAAGTGCCTCCTCCGCCTTGCAGCCGGACAGCCGCCTGTGCTGCCACCGAGGTGGCAACTGCGCGCTACGGCCCACCCTCCGCCTGCCTCGCGTCGCGCCAACGCCCTCGCTCGAACCATCGCCCCAAACAAGTTTCTCTTGGAGTCAATCATGACCACCGCCGCCCTTCGTCCCTTCACCCCTTCCTTCACCACCCGCCGCAGGCCGATCGCGGCGATCGCGCTGCTGGCCTTGCTCGCCATCGGCCTCTGCATCGCGATGCCGGGCTACGCGCTCGATCTGGTGGCCTTCACGGGCATCACCGGACCTCTGGTCTCGGCGCTGACGCAGATCTCCGCACTCGGCCCTGGCATCAAGGCGCTGGTCGGGTTCGTCGGCTTCGTCGTCGCGCTGATCTCGCTGGCCGCGCTGCGCAACTTCGGGCCGGTGCTGTTCTACGTAGGCCTCGCGATCTTCGGTGCGGTCGGCCTCGTGATCGCCGGCGCGATCATGGGCGCGGTCGTCTGACGCCGCCGGCAGCCACTGCTCGGGCACCACGCAAAGGCCAGCGATGCGCGCGAACACCTACATCCCGCGGCGGCTCGACGACCCCTGGAAGATCGGCTTCTGGGATATGGACGTCGCGGCCCCGTTCCTCTTCGGGCTGTTCCTCGGCTACATGTCCGGCTCGAAGTGGTCCTTCGCGCTGTGCACGGTGGTCGGTTTCGTGACCGCACGCTGGATCGCGCGCATCAAGGCCGACAAGCACCCGGCCTTCGCCGTGCACTGGCTGTACTGGCACCTGCCGACGAACCCGCTGACCGCGATGGGCGCGACACCGCCGTCGCATCTTCGCCGCATGGTCGGCTGAGGCCGCGAGGGTCACGATGGACTTCGACCGGCTCAGCAGCGACCTCAAGGAACTGCGCAAGCGCAACCGCGGGCTCGCGTTGGCGCTCGGCGGCCTGGTCCTGGGCCAGTTGCTGTCACTCGTGATCATCCTGAACCTGCTGGGCTCGGTGCGCACGCTGGTCGTGCCGCCTTCGATCAACAAGTCCTTCTGGGTCGAGCGCGACAAGGCCAGCGCGGAGTACCTCGAGCAGATGGGCAGCTTCATCGCCTGGCTGGTGCTCGACGTGACGCCATCTTCCGTCGACTGGAAGAAGGACGTGCTGCTCGGCTACGTCGAGCCCGACCATCACGGTGCGTTCCGGGCGCGCCAGGAAATCGAGGCCGCTCGGCTCAAGCGCATCAACGCGAGCACGGCCTTCATGCCGCAACAGCTCGTGCCAAGCGAAGACACGCAAAGCGTCGTCGTGCGCGGGCGCCTGAGAACTCTGGTCAACGCCCAGGAAACCAGCAACGAGGCGAAGACCTACCTGGTCGAGTTCAGCTACGCCGGCGGGCGCATGCATCTCAAGACGTTCAAGGAGGTGCCCCATGCGGCTCCATAGTCCTGTCGCGGTTGTGCTCGCAGCGCTCGCGGTCCTGACCGTTTCACTCATCGGTCCGGTGCACGCACTTCAGGTCGTCGATGGCCGCGACGGCGTGGCCATCGAAGCCATCGTCTCGAACAAGGAGCCCACCCGAATCCGCATCGAAGGCGCGCCGATCACCGACGTGTTCGGCAACATCTACTCGAGCAACTGCGGTGGCCCGTTGGCGGCGCCGGCCAACAGCACGCCGCTCGCAGGCGGCTCGACCATCGCGCCCTTGCCGGTGCCGCTCGTCAACCCGACGGGGGAAGTCGTCCTCGAATGCGACCGCGACAAGGGCGAGATCTACATCCGCCCGGTCGGCGAGTCCGGCAAGCCGGTCAACCTGTTCGTCTCGTCGGCGCACGCGACGTACACGCTGGTCTTGCGGCGCGCCGACACGCCGGCCGACACGATCGTGATCCGCGACCGAACGATCAGGGCTTCCACGGCACCGATTGTTGCGGGCAGCGCAATGGTCAGCTCGGCGCCGCTCGGTACATCGGCCCATCACGTTCGCGCGCTGAAGGCGCTGCTCGTGGCGATGGCATCGGACCGGACGCCCTCCGACGTCCGCATCGATGAACTGGATCAGCCGATCCAGCTCTGGGCCGAGGCCAAGTTCTCGCTGGTGCGCCGTTTCGAGGGCCGCAACCTGATCGGCGAGCGCTACCTGCTGACCAACGTCAGCAGCTCGATCATGGTGCTGGCCGAGCAGGAGTTCGATCGGCCCAACGCCGCCGATGGCGGCCAGGTGCTCGCAGTCGCGATCGAGAACCACAACCTGCGTCCCGGCGAAAGCACCGGCGTCTACGTGGTCCGTCGTGGAGGCACGCGATGAGCACGCCCTCGCAACGGATGCTGTCCGGCCTGCGTGAGAACGCGCGCGCGGTGATCGACCGCCTGTCGCCGAGACAGCGGCAATTCGCGATGCTCGGGGGCATCCTGACGGTCGGTGTCGGGCTGCTGTGGCTCGTGTTCGCTTCAGGTAGCTCGACGCCAACGGACATCGCCGCCAAGCGTGGCAGCGGTACACCCAGCGCGGTGACGAACATCGGCGTGATGCCCTCGGGGCAGCAGGTCAATCCTGTCGACCAATGGGTCGGCACCGCCGGCAGCAAGCTGGCCCAGTACGAAGCCGAGCGCGAGGAGCAGTCGCGCCTGAACAGGGATCGCCAGACCTTCGAAGCGCAGACGATGAAGCGCTTCACTGAGCTGGAGCAGCGGCTGACCTCGGCGGTTCAAGCGGCAGCCGCAGCACCGCCTCCAGTGCCGGTCGCACCGGCACCGCCAGCGCCCGTGCAGCCCGCGGTACCGATGCCGACGATGCCACCGGCAGCCGCCTTGCCACCTCCACCGGTGCGAGGCAGCACCAGCGGTATGCCACCCGGCGTTCCGGGTCTGGCACCCACGATGCCATTGGGGCCGCCCACTCCCGTGTTGCCCGCGCTCACGCGCATCACGGTGACGACCAGGCAACCCGCTGACGCAGCGTCGCCGAACACGGCATCGGCAGGATCTTCGGCGAGCGGCGAGGCGCGGACGGTCTCGACCTTCCTGCCGGTGTCGTTCACCCGCGGCGTGCTGCTCGGCGGGCTCGACGCGCCGACGGGCGGTCAGGCGCAATCGAACCCGCACCCGGTGCTGATCCGCCTGTCGGACAACTCGGTCCTCCCCAACCGGTTCCGGGGCGAGTACCGCGAGTGCTTCGTGATCGCGGCCGGCTACGGTGACATCAGCTCGGAGCGCGCGTACTTGCGCACCGAGAGCTTGTCGTGCGTGCGGTCCGACGGAGCGACCCTCGAGGTCAAGCTCCAAGGCAGCGTCTACGGCGAGGACGGCAAGGTCGGCATGCGCGGCAGGCTGGTGACGAAGCAGGGGCAGATGCTCGCCAACGCACTGCTGGCCGGCGTGGTCAGCGGCATCGGGCAAGGCGTCTCCACGGCCTCGACGACGTACAGCACGTCGGCGCTCGGAACGATCGCCAGCGCCAGCGGCGCCGACGCGTACCGCGCCGGCATCGGCAGCGGCGTCGGCAAGGCGCTTGATCGCCTGGCCAGCTACTACATCAAGCTTGCCGAGAACACCTTCCCGGTCATCGAGGTCGATGCCGGCCGCGAGATCGACGTCGTTATCACGAAGGGCGTGCGCATCGATGTGCCGCTCACCGCTTCGGCGTCAGCCGACGCTCCGGCCCAACCCTTCCGAACTCCTTCTACAACCGGTTCACGGGAGCACTCCGATGACGGCAACTACTGAAGCGCTGCGCCTTGCGCGCCGGGCGATGCGAGCCCTGCTGCTTGTCGGCAGCCTGGCCGCGACTCTTCTGGTCACGCCCCACGCGAATGCAGCAAGTCCGGATGAAACCAGGTTGCTCCAGCGCCTTCGCAAGGCGCATCCCGGTACCACCTTCACGCAGGTTCAGCGCTCCCCGGTCGAAGGTCTCTACGAAGTCTGGATGAACGGCAACGTCGCCTTCGTCTCGGCGAAGAGCCCGCGCTACTTCGTGTTCGGGCGCGTCTTCGACACGCAGACCATGCGCGACCTGACCGGACCCAAGCTGGCCGCAGCGATGCCGAACCCTCAGTCGGCGCGCTCGGTTGTGAACACCGAGCCGGAGAAGGTGGACTTCGCGCAGCTGCCGCTGTCCGACGCCATCAAGACCGTGCACGGCAACGGCCAGCGCAAGTTCGCCGTCTTCAGCGATCCCGGCTGCGGCTACTGCCGGCAACTCGAGCCCGAACTGGCCCGCCTGGACGACGTCACGATCTACACCTTCCTCGTGCCGTTCCAGGGCGCCGCGACGCCGATCGCACTCTGGTGTTCGGCCGACCGGGCACAGGCGTGGCAACGCTACATGTTGCAAGGCGACAGCTCGCTGCTCGGCACCCAGGCGTGCGATCACCCGATCGAGCGCAACCTGGCGCTCGCCAGGCAGCTTGGCGTGCAGGGCACGCCGACGCTCTTCTGGGCCGATGGCGGTCGCACCGATGGCTACGTCGGTCATGCGGTGCTCGATGCACGCCTGAAGCAATCCGCTGTGTCGGCGGAGGTGCGGCCATGAATCGCTTCGCTGCTACCACGGTGCTGCTGGCGTTGCTGCAGGCCGGGTGTTCCAGCATGTCCGGGCTCAGCGGCAGCTCGAGCTACGCCTGCAAGGCTCCCGAGGGCGTGGCCTGCGACTCGGTATCCGGCACCTATGCCAACGCGGTGCAGAACAACCTGCCGAGTCAGCAGGGACGCGCGATCAACAAGCCGAGCGTCGTCCGCCCCGAATGGATGACGGACCCGCAGAAACTCGCCCCGCGTCTCGGCAGCAGCGCCATCCCGCCCGCGGCCGTCGGCCTGCCGCCGGCACCGGTCGCATTGCGCTCGGCGCCACGGGTGCTTCGCCTGTGGTTCAAGCCGTGGGAGGACGCCGACAACGATCTGTACGACCAGGGCTACGTCTACGTGCAGATCGACCCGGGGCGGTGGCAAGTCGAGCACGTGCAACGCCAGATCCGCGAGACGTACGCGCCGCTCAAGCCGCCGCCCCGCGCCAGTGGCGCTGGCGACACGACAACCGGCGCGAACGCACTGCGGCCCGTACCGCGACCCGGCACTCCCATGCCGCTGGTTCCGTCTGCACCGAGGCAAGGCGAAGGCGACGTCCGCCCCGCAGACCCGCGTGTCCCAACGCCGCGCGACCACAGCGACGACCACGACGACAGCAACGAATAGAGGGGCACGCAATGACACCGTTGCCCGCCTCCAGCACGCCGCCTCGCTCGCGGCCCGCCCTCTTCGGACTCGTCCAGACGCCGGACTCGCCCGCCGAGCAGTTTGCCTCCTGGTTGCCGTACTCCGCCTACCTGCCGGCCGAGCAGCTCTTCGTCAACCGCGACAGCCTCGGCTTCCTGCTCGAGCTGATGCCCCAGTCCGGCGCCGACGAACGCATGGCCGAGGTGCTGGTGTCGCTTTACGCCAATTGCCCGGCGGGCACCGGCATCCAGTTCCACCTGTTCGGCTCGCCCCATATCCGCGAGCAGTTGCGCCGCTATGCCAATCTGCGGGTCGAGGATGTGGACCAAGCCGACAAGGCGCACCACTGGGGCCGGCCGGCTCGCAACGACAACCTGTTCCGCCGCCTCGGGCGGCAGCGGGTCGGCCACCTCCTGGCCGGCGCGCAGCAGTCGCTGACGACGGGGTTCCACTACACGCTGCGGGACTTCCGGCTCATGCTCAGCGTCACCTCGCCGGGCGACGCCGACAACCTGACGCGTCGCGACCAGGTGCTGATGCTGCGCGAGTCGATGTCCTCGACGCTGCGCTCGGCGCTGCTGCCGAACCAGGTCTGCGATTGCGCTGCGCTGATCAACTGGTGCGCGCTGTTCACCAACCCCGACCGCATCTCGCAGACGGATGCGCCGAACCTGCATTACGACGATGGCCGCGAGATCCGCGACCAGATCGTCGACTTCGACACCATCCAGGACGTCGTCCCCGGCGGCCTGCGGCTGTGGAAGGAGAGCTCGGCCGACATCCTCGAAGCGCGCTTCTACTCGATCAAGAGCTTCCCGGAGCACTTCGCGCTCTGGCAGATGGGCTCGCTGATCGGCGACCTGATGCAGCCGGCGCTGCAGTACACCGCGCCCTTCCTGCTGACGATGGGCGCGCACGTGCTCGACCCCAACGTCACGCGCTCGGTCGTCACGGCCAACCACGTTCGCGCCACGCAGAACGCCAAGAGCAAGATGGCCGACGTGATGCCCGATGTGGGCAAGAAGCTGCAGGACTGGACTGCAGCGGCCGACGCGATCGACACCGGCGGCAGTCTGGTGAGCCTGTACCACCAGCTCGCGATCTTCTCGCCGCCGGGGCTCGCGGTCTCAGCGCACGAGACCGCCAACGCGATCTGGCGCGGCCGGGGCTTCCAGCTCAACGCCGATACCTACATGCACCGCCAGGCGCTGCTCGCAAGCCTGCCGATGACGCTGTCGGAGCGTTTCCACCGCGACCTGGCCAAGATGCGCCGCGTCTCGCGCAAGACGATGGCCAATGCGATCCACCTCGCGCCCTTGATCGGCGAGTGGCGCGGTACACGAACGCCGGCACTGGTCTTCGGCGGCAGGCGCGGCCAGCTGATGACGCTGGACCTGTTCGACAACGACCTGGGCAACTACAACTTCGCGATCATCGGCGCGCCCGGGTCCGGCAAGTCGGTGCTGATGAACGAGATGGCCTGGTCGTACCGCGCGATCGGTGCCCGGGTCTGGATGCTGGACCTCGGCCGCAGCTTCGAGAAGCTGTGCCGCAAAGCCAACGGCACCTACATCGAGTTCAGGCCCGATGTCGCGATCTGCCTGAACCCGTTCACGCATGTCGCCGACATCCAGGAAGACATCGACATGCTGGTGCCGGCCATCTCGAAGATGGCCTCGATGTCGCGCCCGCTGGACGAGGTTCAGTACAAGGCCATCTCGGCGATGGTGCTGCGCTTGTTCCGCCAGTACGGCAACGAGCTGACGGTCACCGCGCTGCGCGACGCTTTCAAGACCGGAACGATCGAAGAACTCGGCGTGCGCGACGACCCGCGCATCCGCGACCTGGCGGTGATGCTGAACCCGTACGCCAGCGGTGGCCAGTACGAGCGCTTCTTCGAGGGCCGCAACAGCGTCGACTTCTCGAACGACTTCATCGTCGTCGAGAACGAGGAGCTCAAGCGCCGCCCGGACCTGCACGCCGTCGTCAACATCCTGCTGCTGCACCAGATCACCGGCGAGATGTACCTGACGCGCAACCGGCGCAAGGTACTCTTCATCGACGAGTTGAAGCAGCAGCTCGGCGACATCGGCGCCGACGATCCGGTGAAGGCGGCCGTGGTCGAGGAAGCCGCCCGGCGCGCGCGCAAGTACGGCGGCTCGCTCGGCACCGCGACGCAGAGTGCCGACGATTACTACGGCTCGGCGCAGATGGAGGCCGCCTTCAACTGCTCGGACTGGGTGTTCCTGCTGCGGCAGAAGCCCGAATCGATCGAGATGCTCGATCGCAAGGGCCGATTGTCGATGGACGAGCCGAAGAAGCGGCTGCTGAACTCGCTGCGCACCGAGCCCGGCGTGTTCTCGGAGCTGTACATCTCTTCGCCGGTGGGCGAAGGCGTGGCCCGCAACATCCTCGACCCGGCCACGCACCTCTTGTTCTCGAACAAGCTCGAGGACAACGCGCCGATCGACGAGCTGCGGGCGCAGGGCTACAGCATCGACGACGCGATCGCCGAGCTGCTGCGGCGCCGAGGGCATGCCGTATGAATGCCCTCGTGCTCCACGGCGCCGTGAGCATGCTGATCGCGGCGGCATCGCTCGCCGCATACGACCACTGGGTCGTGCGCCCGGCATTGCGCGTGGGCATCGTCGATGTCGGCGAGGTCTACCGACAGAAGGAAGCCGAGTTCACGCTGATCCTCACCAAGGCCAGCTCCGATGAGGATCGGCAGAGGGCGATGGCCCTGGCGCGCCGCTTCGCGCAACGGCTGCCTGCGGCGCTGGATGAACTGCCGCGCGACTGCGGTTGCCTGGTGGTGCTGAAAAGCGCTGTTGCCGGGGCAACGCCGCGCACGTTCGATCTGACGGCTCACCTCAAGCAGAAGGTGGAGGAGCGCCCGGATCGCCCAGCGACGCTGAAGGGAGAAGCCCCATGACGCTGCGCGAGTCACGGCCGGTCCGTGCGTTGGTGCTGCTGTTTGCCGACATGCGCAGGCGCTGGTACCTGTTCCTCCCGGTCTTCGGCATCTGGGCCATCGCCTACCTGCGGCTCTTCGCCGACCCGACGCCACGTGTGCCGGTGCTCTTCAACTGGACCGGCAGCCTGCCGTGCCACGTGGCGTTGCTGCAATTCGGCTTGGGTGATCGAGCGAACGATCTCCGGCGCGGTGACTACATCGTCTTCGCCTTTGACGGCGAGGCGCAGGCGGCGTTTCGCGGACTGCGCGGGCAACCGTTCTTCAAGATCGTGCGTGGTCTGCCCGGCGACCGGGTGACCGTGAGCGAGCGCGTCGTCTTCGTCAACGGCGAGGTGGTCGGCATCGCGAAAACGCACGCCTTCAATCGGCAGCCGCTCGAGCCGATCGCCGAGGTCGTCATTCCGGCAGGGCACTACTACGTGCAAGGGACCAGCCCCGACTCGTTCGATTCGCGCTACCGCGCGAGCGGGTTGGTGCGTGCCGACCAGGTGCTGGGCACCGTGGTGCCCTTGTTCTGACGGAGGCCACGATGGTTCTCTCCCGAGCTTCGCTTCTCATCCTGTTGTGCGGGCTTGCGCAGGCCCAGCCGGCGTCATCGCCGACTTCCGAGATTCCGATGGGCGACTACCTCGCGCTGCTCGAGCAGATCGCGCCAGCAGCGCGCGCCGGGGCCGAAGCCTATGCGCAGGCTTTTCAGCAGCGCTGCCGTCGCCCGCTCACCTCCGCCGCGCTGCGGCGTGCGATGTCCGAAGGCAGCGGTGATCCGGTGCTGATGGGCATGATCCGGGCCAGCGAGTTGCGCGATGCGAACGGCGTTGCCGACCTGGCCCGGCGCGTCGATTGCAGGAGGCAGCCGTGAAGCGCCGCGTCCTGATCGCTTCTCCGGCGTGTCTTGCTGCGCCGAGCGCCCGTGCGGTCAACCTCGGCACCATCGGTCCGACCTACGGCATCGCCGAGCCGCACCTGCTGACCGAAATCGAGCGGCGCCTGCGCGAGAAGGAGCGCACTGGTGAGTTGCAGCGCCTCATCGACGAAGCCCGTGCACGCGGTGTCGAGTCGGTGCGCCAACCGGCGCCCGTCGAAGGCTTGCGCACCACGGAGGCTGCGCGAACTTTCTACGTGGACCCAAGCTTCACGCTCGACCGCAACGTCGTCGATGCGCAGGGGCGCCTGCTGTTCGCGGCCGGCACGCGCAAGAACCCGCTCGAGGTGGTCTCGCTCACGCGCAAGCTGCTGTTCTTCGATGCACGAGACCCGAAGCAGGTGCGACGAGCCGGCGAGCTGATGGCTTCGACAGCAGCCACCACGCCCGTCAAGCCGATCCTCACTGGCGGCTCGTACCTCGACCTGATGCGGGCCTGGCGCGTGCCGGTGTACTACGACCAGCAGGGCGCACTGACCCGACGCCTGGGCATCCGGCAGGTTCCGGCGTTGGTATCGCAGGAAGGCGCTCGCCTGCGCATCGACGAGCTGAGTCTGCGATGAGACCTGTTGCTGCACTCCTCGTCCGCGTCAGGGCACTGCTGTTGGCTGCGTTCGCAGCGGCACTGGTGGCCGTGCCCGGCCTGATGAGCCAGGCTCATGCCGCCGACAGCGTCACCTGCACCGGCCGCTTTCCGAACCCGATCACCGACATCTGCTGGTCCTGCATCCTGCCGATCAGCATCGGCAGCGCCACTGTCGCGAACTTCGACGGTCAGGAAGACATCCCGAACCCGTCGAGCCCGGTCTGCACCTGCGGTGTCAACCCGACGATCGGGCTGTCGATCGGCTTTTGGGAGCCTGCGCGACACGTCGAGGTCGTGAGGAAGCCCTTTTGCCTGACGTCGCTCGGCGGCGTCGATCTCGATCCCGGCATCGCCGCGCCGTCGGCCGCCCGCTTCACCCGCTCCGAGGGCGATGGTGACGGCGGCAGCTTCTACCAGGCGCACTTCTACGTGAACCCGGTGCTGTACTGGCTCGAGGTCGTGACCGATTTCCCCTGCCTGGAGCGCGGGTCCTTCGACCTCGCCTACATGACCGAGGTCGATCCGCTGTGGGGTGACGACGAACTGACGCTGATCCTCAACCCGGAGGCGGTGCTCTTCGCCAACCCTGTCGCGGTAGCCGCGTGCGCCGCGGACTGCGTGGCCGCCACGGTGGGCTTCGGGTTTCCCGAGATGTTCTGGTGCGCGGGCTGCCAGGGCGGGCTGTACCCGATGAACGGCCGCGTGCCGTACCACATGGGAGGTGTGCGCACTGCGGCGCTGCTGGCGCAGCGCCTGACCGCCAAGATGCATCGCGAGCTGCTGGCCTGGGGCTGGCACGGGCAGGCGGGTCTGTGCGGGCCGTACTTCATGCCGGCGATGGACAAGACCGCCTACAAGACCCAGCTCACCTACCCGGTGCCCAACACCGCGAAGGACGGCGGCCGCTGCTGCCAGCCCTTCGGCCGCTCGACCATCGTCTGGGGTGCGGGCAAGGAGTACCCGGTTCGCGGCGAAGACTTCGCCTTCATGTTGTTCAGGAAAAGGAACTGCTGTGTGGGGTACTGAACGACTTCGCGCGGGCGTGTTCATCGCATCGCTCGTTGGCTTGCCGTTCGCGCAGGCGCAAACCCCGACGATCACCGACGCCGACATCGAGCGGGCCAGGCGCGCCCAGCCCACGGTGACGGAGGCGGACATCCAACGTGCTCGCGAGCGACACCGCGCGCCGACCGATGCCGAGCTTCGGCAAGCCCCGGCGCCATCAGCGCCAAGGATCGACGCGCTGCCTCAGCCGGCCAGCCGAGCGCCGATCGATCTGGAGGCCTTGGCACGGGGTTTCGGGAACGGCGAAGGGGCTCGGATGCCGAAGACCCAATCGGGCCCGGCCCTGCTCGTGTTCGTGAGCTTCGCGATGCCGGAGGCCGCGCTCTCGCGCCTGCTCGACCAGGCCGAACGCGCCCGCGCATCGCTGGTGTTGCGCGGGCTCGTCGATGCGTCGCTGGTGCGCACCGTCGCGCGCGTGCAGCAGCTGATCGGCAGCCGGCGCGTGGCGGTGCAGATCGACCCGCAGGCCTTCGACCGCTACGCGATCACGCAGACGCCCTCGTTCGTGCTCGTGCACGATGGAGCCACCGCAGCGCCGTGCGCCAACGGGCTGTGCATACCGGCCGACGGCTACGTGATGGCCGCCGGCGACGTGACTCTCGACTACGCGCTCGCATTCATTCAGCGCTCGGCCCCGGCCTTCTCGAAAGATGCGGACGCGTTCCTCAAGCGCCTGAAGGCGCCGGCCGGTTGAGGAGCGAACCATGCGCAAGCTGATCGTCTGGTTCACGATCTTCTGCTTCGTCACGACGCAGACTGCGGCGGTCGCCGGCCCGCACGAAGAAGGCGTCGCCGCCGGCCAGGCCGCCAACCCGGTGGCGCGCAGCAGCGTCACGACGCCAAGCGCCGGCACCGTGGTGCCCGGCTACACCACGGCGCCTTCGGAGTCGACGTACTACCGGCAGCCCAACCTCGCCTCCCAGGGCAATGCACGCCTGGCGCTGTGCGCGACGATGCCCAACGACCCGGTATGCCAGGCACAGCGCGGCGCGATGACTTCCGCGAACATCCCTCGCGCCACGGTCGGCTCGAACGACCCGGCGGTGGCAGCCGCGGAAGGCATCATGCGCAGCCCATCGTCGGTGCTCGACAGCCTGGCCTCGTACTACAGCGGCTGCACGACCACCACCACCACGGTGCCCGCCGGCACGCAGCCACGCAGTTGCCTGCGCTACGTCGGCGTCGGCAACTACCGCTGCTCGCGCACGCTGTCGGTCGGCATCACCCGTTCGGTGAACTGCACGCCCGGCGACTGGTTCGCCCATGCGCAGTCCGGCAACACCGGCCTCGATGCGCAGTGCGTGCCGGACCGCCCGGAGACGGCCCAGCACTTCCGGGTCACCGAAAGCGGCGCGCCGCTCGCGTACTTCGACGTGGACATGACCACGCCCGTCGTGTTCCCGCAGATGGTCGCCGTGCTGAGCACCTCCTACTCCTACATGACCGGCCAACCGATCCGCACCGGCGTGTGGGTCGCCGACAAGTCCTGCGCCGGGTCGGGCTGCAGCCTCACCGCGATGATCGCCGCCGAGGTTCAGGAGGTCTGCAGCGGCGGTGGCGACTCCGGCTACAGCTGCACCAGCGTCGAGCCGTTCCTCAAGCGCTACGCCGCTTGCCGCGCCGGCACGCAAAGCGGCGACAACATCCAGAACACCGTCTGCATGGGCGACAGCGGTTGCACGACCACCGTGCTCGACGGCGGCAAGTGCTACGCACCGGCCAGCGGCTGGACCTCTCTCGAGGGCATCGACATCACCGGTGCGGTGGCCGGCAACTACTGGAACATCGACAGCGACCGTCCGGTGATCGGCTGGGATCCGAACCCCGCGTATGGCCCGATCCCGACGATGCGGCTGACCTATGCGAAGCCGCAGACGAGCTACGCAGCGGCTGATCGATGGGACGACCAGTGCCCGACACTGGCCAGCGGCGGCCGTTGCAGCGTCAACTCGACCGCGGTGTGCGTCGATGGCCCATCGACCAAGGTGATCGACGGCCTCGCTGTCACCCGCCCCTGCTGGCAGTACGAGAGCACGATGAGCTGCAGCAGCGGCACACCGCCCGACCAGTGCGCACCGCTCGTCGCGCAGGGTTGCGCGCCGACCGGCTCGACCTGCCGCCGAACGAACGCCACGACAGGCGTCTGCGAAGTGTTCGAGGACGGGTATAGCTGCCCGGTGGCGGGTGGCACGACGACCAGCGCGAGCAACTGCCCGTCCAACGTCTTCTGCTTCCAGGGCAACTGCTTCAACATCACCTCGCCCAACGACGCCGACTTCGGCCGCAGCATGTCGATGCTCGAAGCCGCGCGCGAAGCCGGCGTGTACCTCGACACCGACCGGATGCAGGTCTTCAAGGGCGAGCAGAACCGCTGCCGCGACCGGCTGCTGAAGAACTGCTGCTACAGCGACGGCGCTGGATCCGGGCTGAGCAACCAGAGCGTCTTCGGCACTGGGTCTCGTCTGGTCTACGACATCCTGATGAACTCTGAGAACCGGCAGTTCATCTACCAGGGCATGTCGGCATTGCTGCTGGGTGGCGGGTTCAGCGGCACCTTCACGAGCTACGGCATCACGATCGCGGTCAATGGCGCCGCGCTGCCGGCGGGGTCGGTCGCCGTCTACAGCGGCCAGAGCATCGTGGTTGCCTTCGACCCGTGGTCGCTCGTAATTGCAGTGATCATCTACATCATCCTCTCGATGATGTCGTGCAACGAGGAAGAGGGGAAGCTGGCGATGAAGGAAGGCGCCAGGCTGTGCCACACCGTCGGCACCTGGTGCTCTTCGTGTTTCCGCGTCCTGGGCAGCTGCGTCTCGTGCATCGAGCACACGACCTCGAAGTGCTGCTTCAACTCGATGCTGGCGCGCATCGTCAACGAACAGGGCCGCGCGCAGATCGGCAAGGGCTGGGGCGGTGCGCAGAGTCCTGACTGCTCGGGCTTCACGGTGGCTCAGTTGCAGTCGCTGGACTTCGCGCGCATGGACCTGTCGGAGTTCTATGCGTCACTGGTGCCGACGCTGCCGAACGTGGGCGCCTTGCAAGGCACCAGCGCGGGGCGCGTGCCGACTTGCTACTACGGCCAGGGGAGATGCCAGTGATGGCCCCGGCTCCTTCGTTGGTGGCGGCTCTCGGCTTCGTGCTGGGCATCTCCGGAACTGCCCTCGCGCAGCAGCGTGTCGCAGTGCCCGACGCGCGGCAGCTCCTGATCGCGGCGATCGACGCCCCGGATGGAACGGCGCGCGGCATCCTGAGCGGCCAGCTCGCCGACGCGATCACTGAGCGATTCAAAGCCACGACCCCGATTCACATCGACGTCAGCACGGAGCGGCGCTACGCGCAGGACGGATGTCGACGCCTCAAGGTGAGTTTCTGGCAGGACGGTGTGTTGCTTCCCGGTGCGCCTGCGCCTCGGCGACAAACGATCGACTTCGGCATCGACTACTGCCGCGACGGGATGCCGCCGAAGTCGCTCAAGGAAGCGCCGTGAAGACGCTCGTCTCGCTTCGAGCGTTGGTGACGCTGTTGGCTTGGTTCGTTGGGCTTGCAGCCTGCGCCGCCGCCCAGGAGGCGCCGAAGCGCTACTGGTCCGACACCTGGCGCGGCTGGCACTTCTACGAGGATCCCGAACTGGAGTTGCCGCCGGCGAAGCCGCCGACTCCAACAGCCAAGGCAACGCCGGTCAGCCCGGCCCGCGCCCCCGAGCTGATCGAGTTCGAGCGGCTGCAGAAGGCGCTCGAGGAACGCCGGAACATCGCGATCATGCGGCCGACCGAGGCCAATGTGCGCCGCTACATGGAGCTCGAGTCCCGGGTCGTCGCGCGGGCCTCGACCTTCGCTGATGTGGCGCAGCGGGTGGCCTGGGCGACGCCCGAACTCGACCCGAGCACCCAGGGCCGGCCGGTGAATGCCAAGGCGCTCGAAGTCTTCGAGCAGCAGCAACTGGCTGACCGTTCGCGCTCCGTCGCCGACCTCGGGCGCGACCACGTGCTGATCTTCTTCTTCCGCGGTGACTGCCCGTACTGCCACGCGTTCGCGCCGATCCTGGCGGCTTTTCAGGCGCGCCATGGCATCCGGGTCGAAGCGGTCAGCACCGATGGCGGGGTGCTGCTGGGCTTTGCCGAAGCCAGGCGCGACAACGGCATCGCGACCGCGCTGCGTGTGACGCAGGTGCCTGCCGTCTACCTCGCTCAACCCTTCACCGGGAAGATCACCCCGATCGGCTTCGGCGTGCTGTCCGAGGCGCAGCTCCTCGAGCGAATCACTGCCGTAGCAGCGCCCGGCTACGAGACGCTGCTGCCGGGCGCTGCCCAACGGCTCGATCCGCAACTCGGGCCCGCACTCGCCCAGCGCTGATGGGCTCTTGCCCACGTCCACAGGGAGACTCCGATGCCACGATCCCTTCGCCTTCTTCGACGTCGATCCGTCGTTGCAGCGGCCGCTGCCGCGCTGGTCCTGCAGCCGATGGCGCTGCGCGCTGGTGACCTCAACACCGAGGTGAACAACATGTTCAACGCCCTCGGCGCGATCGGCAACTACACGGCACCCGGCGCGTTCAAGGGCCAGACCTTCAACACCTACACCGGCGGCTCGTTCTTCATGAGGTCGCCGAACAAGGTCTACCAGCTCGCGGCGATCCAGTTCCCCAGCGCCAAGGCCGGCTGCGGCGGCATCGACGTGTTCGGCGGCTCGTTCTCGCACATCTCCGCGGCCGAGTTCAAGAACATGCTGCGCAACATCACGGCGGCGCTGCCCGGCATCGCGTTCCAGCTCGCGCTGGAGGCCGTCTCGCCCTTGCTGGGTGGGTTGACCAAGTGGGCCAAGGGGCTGGAGACCTGGATCAACAACGCGCGCATCAACTCCTGCGAGACCGCCAAGGCCATCGTCAGCACCGCCGCCGAAGCAGCCGGCTACAGCTCCCAAGAGGCCTGCTCCGACCTCGCGATCGAGATGGGCCTGGAGAGTGACCGTGACGCCGCGCGCCGGCGTTGCTCGACCGACCGGCCCAGCATCCTCGCCTCAGCCCGTTCGTCGGGCGACGCGAACGTGCGCAACAAGGCACCCTTCGTCGGCAACCTGACCTGGAAGGCATTGCAATACACCGGCAGCGCTCTGGATGATCAGGAGCGTGAACTCATCATGAGCCTCGTCGGCACGGTGATCTTCTACGCCGAAGACGCCGCGCGCGACCCCGAGCCGATCGCGCCGACCATCACGTCGATCAGCCAGTTGCTCTACGGCCAGGCCGCCGGCACCGGGACCAACGTGACGCAGCACCTGCTGCGCTGCAACCACTACACGAACTGCGACGTCGTCTCGCTGAACACCAGCTACACGCACACCCCGTTCACCGCGCGCGTCGAGACGATGATGCGCTCGATCGCCGACAAGATCGCCACGCGCACCGCGATCCCGAACAACTCCGCCGAGGTCGGCTTCGTCAACCAGACCACCGAGCCGGTCTACAAGATGCTGTCGATCGGCGCGACGATTCCGGGCTCGGGCCTGGCCGACAGCCTGATCGCCCAGTACCGCGACGTGATCGCGGCCGACTACGCCTACGTCTTCCTCGAGCGCAACCTGCGGCTCGGCATGGCGGCGCTGGAGAAGGACTACATGCTGCAGCAGGGGCAGCGCGAGCGCGCGCAGCAGGTTCGCCAGCGCGCGCAGGCGGTGCTCCTGCAGATCAGTCAAGAGAAGGCCGCGCTGTACCAGAAGGTCGGCTCCTTCCGTGCGGTGGCCAGCCACCTGGAACAGCTCGAGCGTCAGCTGCGCACCAGCATGCCTCAGCACGTGATGGACATGCTGGGGCAGCAAGCGGCGTATTTCGGCCGCTGAAGCGGGCAACCTCCCGATCCGGTTACCCGCGCCATGTGGGACATCTACGCCTATCAGAACGCCGACAGCCTGTTCGGAATCTTCAACGCGGCTGCGGCGATCCATGGGTCCGGCGACTACGCGGCCGCGCTCGCGGCGGTGGCGTTCTGCGGGTTCGTCGCAGCATTTCTGGCGTACGCCTTCGCGCCGGAGAAGCTGCAGGGCTGGAAGTGGCTGGCGACGGTGCTGCTCGTCTTCGGCGTCCTCATCGTGCCGAAGGTGACGGTGGGCATCGTCGACAAGACCGGCGGCTCCGCCGTCAAGGTGGTGGCCAACGTGCCGTTCGGGCTGGCGATGCTGGGGAGCCTCACCAGCACCATCGGCCACACGCTGACCGGCCTCTTCGAGACGGCCTTCCAGGTCATCCCGGGCGTCGGCGGGCTGCCGAGCGAGCTGACCTACGAGCAGCATGGGTTGATGTTCGGCAACCGGATGGTCCGCGAGACCGGCAAGGTGGTGTTCCAGGATCCGAGCTTTCGCACCGACCTGATCAACTACATCCACAACTGCACGATGTTCGACCTGATCGATGGCACGCTCGATCCGGCAACGTTCTCGGCATCGGACGACGTGTGGGCCTTAATGGCTTCGCCCAACCCGGCGCGGTTCACGACGCTGACGAGCGGCGGCACGGTGAGTGTCGCCACCTGCCCGAGCGCGTACAGCAACCTCAACGGAAGGCTGCCGGCGCAGATCACACGGATTCAGGGGAAGTTGGCGTTCGCGATGAATCCGACGCTGCCGGCAGCGACAGCGGCCGGCGTCATCGCGGCGCAGATCCAGCAGGCCTACCTGAAGAACAGCATCGCCAGCGCCGCGGCGACCGCGGCCGATCTGATCCGCCAGAACGCGGTGATCAACGCGATCAACGACACCAGCAACATCGTCGGGCAGAAGGTCAACGATCCGGCGGCGATGGTGCTCGCCGTCGGCCGCGCCCAGGCCACCGCCCAGCAGAACGCAACCTGGCTCAACTACGGCAAGGTGGCCGAACAGGCACTGCCGGTCTTCCGCAACGTGATCGAGGCGATCACGTACGCGCTGTTCCCGCTGCTGGTGCTGCTGCTCCTGCTGACCAGCGGGCGGGAGACGATGCTGGCCTTCAAGGGCTACGCGGCGATCCTCATCTGGATCCAGCTGTGGCCGCCGCTGTATGCGGTGTTGAACTACATGGCGTCGATCTACGCGGCCTACGACCTGGCTGCGGCGGCCGACCTCGGAACTGGGGCGAAGGCGCTGGCGTTGCAGACTGCATCGACGATCTACTCCGGAGCGATCTCGGGCGAGGCGATCGTCGGGTACCTGGCCATCAGCATCCCCTTCATCGCCTGGGCGGCGATCAAGCGGATGGAGACCTTCGGTACCGCGCTGGTCGGCGGGTTGTCGGGGTTGCAGGGAACGCTGTCGGGAAGCACCGGCTCGGCCGCGACCGGTAACGTCAGCCTGGGCAACGTGGCGATGGATCAGATGCAGCTGGCGCCGAACCGCACGTCGGCGTTCATGAGCAACTGGCAGAACGACCTCAGCGGGAACACGTTCTCGGCGAACTCGCTGACGGGGCGGACGGCGGTGAGCCTGCTGCGCAACCAAGGCTACGCCTCGCGCGTGGTTTCCATGCGGGTGAGCGAACAGGATGTGCAGGACGCCAGCCGTGAGGTCAGCGCCGCCCGGGGAGAGGCGGTCGCCGCCAGCACTGAGCGCTCGGCGGTGCTTGCGGAGGCGTTCAGCAAGGGCGTGGCCAAGCTGAAGTCGACACGAAGCAGCGCGGGGTCGGCAACCAGCAGCTTCGAGGAGTTGGGGCAGTCGCTCAATCGCCTTGATCAGATCACGAAGGGCGTCGCCCAGACCACCGGGCTGTCTCAGTCGCAGGTCGCGAACGTGGCGTTCGGAGCAGCGGCCCACCTCGGACTCAACACCGCGGTTGCCGGCGGGCGACTCAACGCCACCGTTGACAGAAGCTACTTGTCTGGCCTTTCCGCGCAGGAGCAGAAGATCCTGGGCAGCATGAGCAGCGAACAGCTCAGCGAGTTCCGGCAGTTTGGCGATCGCATCTCCCGCGATGCCAGCTTCTCCAGCGTCGTGGCCTCGGACGCCCGTGAGGCCCGCGAGTTGGCATCTCGCTTGAGTTCAAGTGCTGCGCGCAGCGCCCGCGCCGACGCCAGCTTGTCCGATCGAGTCTCCTACTCGGAGCGCGTAGGTTCAGCGTTCGAGCGCGGCGAGGTCATCTCGATCGACCTTGCCCAGGATCCCCACAACCTTGCAATGTTCACGAGGTACGCGGAGCAGTACGGCGGTACGAGCGCGGCCGCGCGCGCGCTCATGGAAGCTGAACTTGCGCGGCGGTCGCTCGGGCCCAATCGCGCTTTCTCGGATGGGACTGCGGTTCCGATCACGTTCGAACCGATGCGACAGGAGTACCTGCGACAGGCTGGCACCGTTGATGCTTCGCTCGATGTGGACGCGCGCCGACGTGCAGGCGACGCCGAAGTAGCCAAGGGCCTGCGTCTGCGGCAGCCGGATCAGGCTGCGGGGACCGCTTCCTCCGGAACTCGAGAAGAGATTCGATCGCGCGGCGCGGCTGTAAGGAGTGAGGCTGAGGGCCGCAGTGAGAGGTTTGATCGAGAGTCCCAGGTCAGTCGGGCCGAGGACGGCACGCTCGTGTCGAGACAATCCCTCCTGAAGCGGTCCGCCAAGCAGGTTGGCAGCGATGCAAGTGCATCCCTCGAGAGCGCCAAGGATGCAGTCAAGGATCTGCTGAAGCGAAAGTGATCAGGCCTGGCGGTCGGGATCGAACATGTGCCGGTCCGGTTCAGCCTCTGACGGCTTCATGAACGGGGGGTGGCCCTTGTCGCGCCAGTAGTTGCTAGCCAGCGCACGCGGCGAAGTCGAGCCGCTCGTCTCGATCGGCCCGTCGGGCAACGGCGTTGCGCCGGTCGGCTTGCGCCGGCGAGTCAGGACGGCGCCGATCGGGGCTGCAAACAGTGCGCCGACCACCGCCATCACCGCCCGCGTCCAAGCATCGTCGTCGGCCGCCGACAGCAGCCCTACCGAAGCTCCCAGCGTGACGATGATGAGGAAGATGAGCTTTCGCATCGCCTCAAGCTCCTGGCAGCGATCCATCCGCTGCTCCCAACGCGCAGTCTCGCCGACAACGCCCGAACGCGCAGCTACAAGCTGTTCCGATCATCCTGTGCAGTCTTCGCATTGGTCTCATCTCACCTCAGACAGACACGACGTGCCGGCGGACATGCGCAGAGGTCGTGGGGGCCGCAATCGGCTGTTCGCCCGCCGCGGACCGACCGAGCTTGGACGTCGACGCACCGACCGCCTGCTTCTTCGGCGGTCGGTCCCTCAGCTCCTTCAGATAGTCCGACCACGTCTTCATCATGGTGCGACGCTGCTCCAGGAACTCAGCGCGGTCGTAGGCGGCCCCGAGTGGACCGGACTTTCCGTGTGCCAGCTGGGCCTCGATCACATCCGGCGGTACGTTCAAGCGTTCCACCATCAGTGTGCGCGCCATTGCACGAAACCCATGAGGTGTCATGGTTTCGTTGTCAAAGCCGAGCTGTCGAAGAGCGACCCGAACGGTGTTCTCGCTCATCGGTCGCTTGGCGGTGGTCAGTGCAGGAAACACAAAGCGCCCGGCTCCGGTCAGCGGCTGCAGGTCCTTCAGCGCCGTGACCACCAACGGCGCGAGCGGCACCAGATGGGGCCGACCGTTGAGCTTCTCGCGCTTCGTGCGCTTCATCTTCGCCGACGGGATGGACCACATGCCCGAGTCGAGATCCAGCTCGGCCCACTCCATATGTCGGATGTTTCCTGGCCGTTGGAACAGCAGCGCGGACAACAGCAAGGCGACACGAGTGACCGGCTGGCCGTGGTAGCTGTCGATTGCTCGCATGAGGTCGCCCACCTGGTCAGGCTCCACCACGGCGGACACATGCCGAGTGAGAACCGGCTTCAAAGCGCCACGAAGGTCTGCCGCCGGGTTGCGCTCGCACCGCCCCGTCGACACACCGTAGCGAAACACCTGGCTGCATGCCTCAAGCAAGGAATGCGGAAGCTCGCGGGCACCTCGCGCCTCCACCCTTCGCAGCGTCTGAAGCAGCATCGGCGCGCCGATCTGGGGTAGCGGCAGCTTGCCAAGCCACGGGAAGACATCCTTGCCCAGGCGTTCGAGCCAGCGCTTGGCGTAGTGATCGCTCCAGCCAACCTTCCTGGTCGCATGGAACTCGCGCGCGGTTGCCTCAAAGGTAGCGTTGGCGTCGAAGCGGCAAGCCAGTCGTTCGACTTGCCTTGCCAGCACCGGATCCTCGCCGCGTTGCTGCTGCCTCCGTGCGTCGTCGCGCGCTCCGCGCGCCTCCTTGAGGCCCAAGTCGGGGTAGCCGCCGAGGGCAAGGCGCTTCTCCTTGCCGTCGAACCGGTACTTCCAGAACCAGCGCTTGGATCCGGAGGGCGCGACCTCCAAGTAGAGACCGCCTGAGTCGGCCAAGCGGACACGCGGCTTTGCTGCATCGCAGCTCGCGTTCTTGCAGTGCTTGTCGGTGAGCATGGGGGAACAAAACTCCAAATGGCTTCAGGACTGCCATTTGTTCCCCCAGATGTTCCCCCACCTGCGCTGGTCTGCCGTGAGACGGCAGGAAAGCTCCTGCAACCTTCGACCGGTTAAGTCGTTGATTTTCCGAGGAGTTTGGTCCTGAGTGGGACCAGGTGAAGCGCTTAGGTGGGGTGGCTGATGGGACTCGAACCCACGACGACCAGAATCACAATCTGGGACTCTACCAACTGAGCTACAGCCACCGCAGGGCGGGAAGTATAGCCCTGCGGCCCCTCGGCGAGCCTGCGAGCGCGCGACGGCCACGAGTGCCGTGCGCCGGTCAGAATCCGGTGGCGGACGACGCCGCCGCGGCCGCCGCGGCCACGCGCGCCTCGGGCTTCACCTCGACCTTGTAGCGCCGCTTCAGCGCATGGAGGTAGGCCTCGGTTTCCGCTGACGCAAAGGCCTGCGCGTACTGGTCGCGCAACGGATCGGGACCCCCGGGCGTCGCGCCGGGCGGCAGCTCGCGCGGCAGCACCTTCGTCACCTTCACCACGGCGTAGCCGGCACCGCCGAGGTCCACGCCCTGCACCTGCGGCAGACGGTTCGGGTCGGCGCGCAGCGCGGCGTCCAGCAGCGCCGGCGGCAGCACGCGCGCCTGCAGGCGCGAGACGGTCAGCGTGTCGCCCAGGGTCTGGGCCGGGTCGGCCCGCACGGCCGCCAGCCGTGCCTCGCCTTCCTGGCGCGCCAGCACCGCCGTGCGTTCGCCGATGACCCGCTCGCGCACGGCGTCGCGCACCTCGGCCAGCGGCAGCACGCGCGCCGGCTCGTGCTTGACCAGGCGCGCGGCGGCGAGCTGGTTCGGGCCCACTTCCACCGCGTCGGTGTTGCGCTTGTCACGCAGCACCTCGCCGGAGAAGACGCCGGCCAGCAGCTTGGCCGACGCGAGTGCGCCCGTGGCGCCGGGAGCCGGCGCACGCGTCACGGTGGCCGTCTGCTTCTCGAGCTTGAACTTGTCCACCAGCGGTTTCAGGCTGTCGCTCTGCTCGTAGGCCATGTTCGTGAACTGCTCGGCCGCCGCGGGCCACTCCTTGGCCACCTTGCTCTTCACGAGCTCGTCGCGGATCTCGGCCTTGGCTTCCTCGAACGGCCGCGCCTGGCCCCCTCGCACGGCGGTAACGGTGATGACGTGGTAGCCGAACTCGGTCTCGACCGGCCCGCCCACCTTGCCCGGCTCGAGCGCGAACACCGCGTCCTCCAGCGCCTTGCTGGCCATGGCACCGCGGCGCGAGAACTCGAGGTCACCGCCCACCGCTGCCGAGGCGGTGTCCTGCGAGTTCTTCTTCGCCAGCTCGGCGAAGGCCTTGGGGTTCGCGCGCGCCTGCTCGAGAAGTTGCGTGGCCTTCGCCTTCGCGGCCGCCTTCTGCTCGGCGCTGGCCGACGCGTCGGCCAGGATCAGGATGTGGCTGGCGCGCCGCTCCTCGGGCGCGGTGAAACGCGCGAGGTTCGCCTCGTAGAACTTGCGCAGCTCGTCGTCGCCGAGCGCCATGCCGCGCGACAGCGCCTGGGCATCGAGCACCACGTACTCGATCTGCGCCTGCTCGGGAGTGCGGAACAGGCCCTCGTTGGCCTTGTAGAAGGCCTCGAGCTCGGCATCGGTGGGATTGACCTTCGAGCGATAGGCGCCGGGGTCGAAGCGCTGGATCTGCACCTCGCGCCGCTGCAGCAGCGCATCCAGCGACTGCGCCGCCACCGACGCCGGGGCCACCCCCGACAAGGCCACCCCGGCCAGCACCTGGCGCATGCCGTACTCCTGGCGCAGGCGCTGGTCGAACATCTCGGGCGTCATGCCGATGCTGGCCAGCATGTCCCGGCTGAGCTTGCCGTCGGGGCCGCGCAGGCCGGCGTACTGCGGGTCGGCATCGAACAGGCGCGCCATGCGCGAGACCGTCGGGAACAGGTGCCGGTCGTTGGCGGCGGCCAGCAGCACGCGTTCGCGCAGCAGGCTGTCCAGCGTCTCGAGGCGGGCGGCCTCGGTGCGCAGGGGTTCGGCCGCCTCCGGGCCCTGGCGGCGTGCACGGTCGAGCTGGCGTTCGTGCGCCTGCTCCCACTCGGCCCGCGTGACGTTCTCGCCGGCCACGCGCGCCACGGCCTGCGCGCCAGGGCTGTTGAAGCGCGAGTAGCCCTCGATGCCGAAGACGACGAACGAGGGAATGATGAGCAGCAGCAGGAAGCCCAGCGTCAGGCGCGAGTGCTTGCGGATGGATTCGAACATGGCATCGTCCTCGGCACGGCGCGGCGCCCAGTGCGCCGGCGCGTACGCGGCGGAGTGAATAAGTATGCCGCCTGCGCGGGAGGGGGTGGTGGGTGCTGACGGTCTCGAACCGCCGACCTACGCCTTGTAAGGGCGCCGCTCTGCCAACTGAGCTAAGCACCCGCGGCAGCCCGGGCAAGCGGCGACACGAGGCGCCTTTCCCGGGCCGGGGCATCCGGTGATCAAGAAGTCAGGAGAGCATGCGGGACGAGGCGCAGTACCGATGCAGGGCGCGGAAGAAAGGGCGGGCGTTGCTGGCTCACAGCGCGTCGCGCAGACCCTTGCCCGGCTTGAACTTCGGCACCTTGGCCGCCTTGATCTTGATGGCGGCGCCGGTGCGCGGGTTGCGGCCGGTGCGGGCCGCGCGCTTCGTCACGGCGAACGTGCCGAAGCCGGTGATGGTGACCGAACTGCCCTTCCTCAGGGCCGTGCGCACCGCGCCGGTGAAGGCGTCGAGGGCGCGCCCCGCCGCCGCCTTGGAGAGCTCGGCCTGCGCGGCAATGTGTTCGATCAGTTCACTCTTGTTCACTTCGCATCCTCCTCCTGAGGTGGGGCTGGTCGGCATGGCGCGGCGCGCGATGCGAGCGGGGCCGCGTTCAGCGCCACAGGCAGGGCATGGCCGTCGACGAGAGGCGCGATTCTAGGCCCGTGCCGCGAGTGCAGTGCCGCCGACGAGACGCCGTGGCGCGCGTGCTTCCACGGTTGACAAGGCCCGGGCCCGGTCGTACGTCGCAAGCCCTGTTACACGCGCGCGGGTCAAGCGGCCGCGGCCGCTTCGCGCCCGGGGCTGCGGACGACGAGCCACACACCCGTGGCGGTGAGGGCCAGGCCGGCGAGCACGAGCGCGCCGAGCGCTTCGTCGAACAGGACCCAGGCCATCACGGCCGTGCACGGCGGCACGAGGTAGAGCAGGCTCGTCACGCGCGTGGCCGCGCCGCGCTGGATGAGCAGGAACAGCAGCGAACTGCCGCCGAGCGTCAGCGCGAGCACCGACCAGGCCATCGCGCCGGCGAGCTCCGGGTGCCATGTCGCCGGCGCGCCGAGCGGCGTGCCCTCCAGCCAGGCCAGCGGCGCCGTCACCGCGAAGGCCGCGAGCAGCTGCACGGTGTTGGCGGTGCGCACGTCGCAGGGCCCGACGAAGCGCTTCTGGTACAGCGTGCCGGTGGTGATGGCCGCCAGCGCGAGCAGGCACAACGCCAGGTTGAACACGGTCACCTCGCCGGCGCCGAGCTTGCGCCAGACGACGAGCACGAGCCCGGCGAGCCCCAGCGCCAGCCCCACCCACTGCCGCGGCGCCACACGATGCTCCGTGCCCTGCACCGCGCTGACCCAGATCGCCGTCAGCACCGGCTGCAGCCCGACGACGAGCGCCGACGTCCCGGCCCCGATACCGGCGCGCACGGCGGCCCAGACGCCGCCGAGGTACAGCGCGTGCATCAGCAGGCCGGTGACGGCCAGGTGCCCCCACTGCGCGTGCCCGCGCGGCCACGCGGCGCGCGCCAGCGCGATCCACACGAGAAAGGCCGCGATCGACAGCCCGTAGCGCCAGGCGAGGAACGTCATCGGCCCGGTGTGCGGCATGCCGTAGCGCGCGACCACGAAGCCGGTGCTCCAGATGAGCACGAAGATGGCGGGCATGGCGGCGACCAGCGCCTGCCCGCGCTGCGCTCGCAGCGCTTCGTGCGTCGTGCTCACGATGCCCGGGCCGACCCGCTCAACGCGCCTTGGCGCGGATCTCCGGGATCGCCTTGCGCAGGTAGTAGGCCATCGACCAGATCGTCAGCACGGCGGCGATCCAGATCAACGCCGTGCCCCACAACCGCGTGTCGACGACGCCGAAGAGCGCACCGTCGTACAGCAGGAACGGGATGGCCACCATCTGCACCAGCGTCTTCGCCTTGCCCACCATGTGCACGGCCACGCTGCGGCTGGCACCGATGTGCGCCATCCACTCGCGCAGCGCCGAGATGGCGATCTCGCGGCCGATGATGATCAGCGCGACGAAGACGTCGGCCCGCTTCAGGTGCACGAGCACGAGCACGCTGGCGCAGACGAGGAACTTGTCGGCCACCGGGTCGAGGAAGGCGCCGAAGGCGGAGGTCTGGTTGAGCCTGCGCGCGAGCCAGCCGTCGAGCCAGTCGGTCAGCGCGAACAGCACGAACAGCACGGTGGCGATGAGGTTGCGCAGCTCGGCCGGCCACGGCAGGTAGAACACCGCCACGATGAGCGGAATCGCGGCGATGCGCGCCCAGGTCAGCAGCGTCGGGACGGTGAGGAACATGGTGATCGGCCGGCGGGTCGGCGGCATTCTCGCTGCAATGGACTCCGGCGCGCCCAGGCGGCCGCCGCGGATGCGGGTCTGCGGGTCCGCGGGCGGCGCCTCGATGGCGCGCGGTGGCCCCTGCGGCACCACCGGGGACGTGCCGCAGGCGACACGGGGAGGTCAGTGCAGCGCACGCCAGATCTCCTCGGCCAGCTCGCGCGAGATGCCTTCGACGCTGGCCAGGTCGTCGACGCCGGCGTTGACGACACCGCGCACGCCGCCGAAGCGCTGCAGCAGGCGCGCGCGCTTGCGCGGGCCGACGCCCGGGATCTCCTCCAGCCGGCTGCCGCCCGTGCGCACGCTGGCGCGGCGCGCGCGCATGCCGGTGATGGCGAAACGATGCGCCTCGTCGCGGATCTGCGCCACCAGCATCAGCGCGGCCGAGTCGTGGCCGAGCGCCACCTTCGGCCGCCCGTCGGCGAAGACGAGCTCCTCCAGGCCGACCTTGCGCCCCTCGCCCTTCTCGACGCCGGCGATGAGCGAGAGGTCCAGGCCGATCTCCTCGAACACCTCGCGCGCCACGGCCACCTGGCCGCGGCCGCCGTCGACGAGCACGAGGTCGGGCAGGCGCGCCGCCGTGCGTCCCTTCGCGACCTTCGCGACCTTCGCGGCCTTCACGGCCTTCGCGGCCTTCGGCGCCTCGCGCTGCGGCTCGCATGCCCCATCCGGCGCCGCCTCCGCCGCCGGCTCTGCCCGCCCCGCCGCCACCGCCTCGGCCAGCCGCGCGTAGCGCCGCGACAGCACCTGGCGCATCGCCGCGTAGTCGTCGCCGCCGGTGATGCCCTCGATGTTGAAGCGGCGGTACTGCGCGGGCTGCATGCGGTGGCCTTCGTAGACGACGCAGCTGGCCTGCGTCGCCTCGCCGGCCGTGTGACTGACGTCGAAGCACTCCACGCGCAGCGTCGCCGCGTCCTCGACGTCGAGGTCGAGCGCGTCGATCAGCGCCCTTGTGCGCTGCTGCTGCGAGCCTTCCTCGGACAGCAGGCGCGCCAGCGCCAGCTCGGCGCCGCGCCCCGCCATCTCGAGCCAGATGCGCCGCTGCTCGCGCGGCTGGTGCGTGGCACGCACCTTCACGCCCGTGGAGGCGGTCAGCAGCTCGAGCAACGCGGGGTCGAGCGGGTGGCTCGTGACGAGCTGCAGCGGCATCGGCTGGTTCAGGTAGTGCTGGGCGACGAAGGCCTCGAGCACCGCCTCCTCCGGCGTGCGCGGCGTGCGCGGCGGGAGGGCCGGGCCGGCATCGGCGGCCGCCTCGTCGCCTGCCGCCGTGGCGTCGTTGACCATCGCCGCGCCTTCGTCCACGTGGGTCGGGAAGTAGGCGCGGTCGCCCAGGTGCCGGCTGCCACGAACCATCGCCAGGTTCACGCAGGCGCGTCCGCCGGCCACCCTGACGGCGAGGATGTCCACGTCCTTGTCGGCGCCGGTCAGGCTGCTCGCCTCCACGGCCTGCTGGTGCAGCACGCGCGAAAGCGAGCCGATGCGATCCCGCACCCGGGCCGCCTTCTCGAACGCCAGCGCCTCGGCATGCGCCATCATCTGCGCCTGCAGGTCGGCGATCACCGCCTCGGCCTCGCCGAGCAGGAAGCGTTCGGCGTCGTGCACGTCGCGCGCGTAGTCGGCCACGCTCACCAGGCCGACGCAGGGCGCCGAGCAGCGCTCGATCTGGTGCAGCAGGCACGGCCGGCTGCGGTTGCGAAACACCGTGTCCTCGCAGGTGCGCAGCCGGAACACCTTCTGCACCAGCTGGATCGTCTGCTTCACCGCCCAGGCGTTGGGGTACGGCCCGAAGTAGCGGTGCCTGCGGTCGACGCTGCCGCGGAAGTACGCCACGCGCGGGAAGCGCAGTTCGGTGGACGCTTCGTCCGCGGTTGCGGCCTTCGCCGGCTGGCCCGTGATCTTCAGGTACGGGTAGCTCTTGTCGTCGCGGAAGAGGATGTTGAAGCGCGGCGCCAGTGCCTTGATGAGGTTGTTCTCGAGCAGCAGCGCCTCGGCCTCCGTGCGCACGACGGTCGTCTCCAGCCGCGCGATGCGCGCCACCATCGACCCGATGCGCGTGCCGTCGTGCTGCCGGTGCAGGTAGCTCGAGACGCGCTTCTTCAGGTCGCGCGCCTTGCCGACGTAGAGCACCTGGTCGTTCGCGTCGATCCAGCGGTAGACGCCCGGCAGGCCGGGCAGCTTCGCCACCTCGGCGAGCAACCGCTCGCGAGTTTCCTCCACGGCTTCGGCCGCCGCGCGCGCCGCTGCGCCGCCCGCCGCGGGCGCCCGTGCGCCGGTGGTTGCCTCGCTCGCCGCATCCTTCGCCGCGGCCCTGGCGGCGCGCCCGGCAGCGGCCGGATCGGGGGCCGAAGGCGCCAGCCGGCGTGCATCGTCGGTTCCCTGCACAGCCGGCGCGGTGCCCGGCGTCGACGCACGCTTGTTCATCGCGGCGGCATTCTGCCGCCTTCGATAATCCGGCCATGCCGTCGCGCGACGTGCGCCCCTCCTCGCCGGTGGCCCCGCGTCGGGCCCTGCGCTGGGACCTCTTCTGCCGCGTCGTCGACAACTTCGGCGACATCGGCATCTGCTGGCGCCTGGCCTCGCAGCTGGCCGCGCTCGGCGACACCGTGCGGCTCGTCGCCGACGATCGCGCGGCGCTGGCCTGGATGGCGCCGGGGCACGAAAGCCTCGCGCCGCGCCTCGTGGTGCATCGCTGGCCGGCGGCCGGCGAGGCCCTGCCGGGCCCGCCGGCCGAGGTCGTCGTCGAGGCCTTCGGCTGCGACCCGCCCGCCGCCTTCGTCCAGGCGATGCGCGCGGCCGACCCGGTGTGGATCAACCTCGAGTACCTGAGTGCCGAGCCGTATGTCGAGCGCTCGCACGGCCTCCCCTCGCCGCGTGCCGACGGCCTGCGCAAGTGGTTCTTCTACCCCGGCTTCACGGCGCGTACCGGCGGCCTGTTGCGCGAGCCCGGACTGCTGGCACAGCGTCAAGCCTTCGACCGCGACGCGTGGCTCGCGTCCCGCGGCTGGCCGCGCCGGGAAGGCGAGCGACTCGTGAGCCTGTTCTGCTACGCCGACGCGCCGGTGCCGGCGCTGCTGTCGGCGCTGGCGGCCGAGCCGACGCTGCTGCTCGCCACCCCCGGGCCGGCGCGGCACCTGGCCGACGTTGCGGCCGGCGCGGGCACGCTGCCGGCGACGGTGCGCGTGGCCGCCTTGCCCTGGCTGGCGCAAGCCGACTTCGACCGCGTGTTGTGGAGCGCCGACTTGAACATCGTGCGCGGCGAGGACTCGCTCGTCAGGGCCCTGTGGGCCGGGGCCGCGTTCCTGTGGCAGCTCTATCCGCAGCACGATGGTGCCCATGCCGCCAAGCTGCAGGCGTTCGTCGACTGGCTCTCGCCGCCGGCCGGCGTGGCGGGGAGCCTTGCGTGGTGGAACGGCTTGGCGGCCGCGCCGGAAGCGCTGCCCGCGCCCGGGCCGTGGCAGGCCGCCGCCCGGGCGGCCCGTGCCCGCCTGCTGGCCCAGGAAGACCTGGTCACGCAGTTGCGCAGGTTCGTGCTGGCGCGGCTGCACCGAGAATCGCCGCCCGGGTAGAATGCCGGGCTCCGCGCGGCGGCCTGCACGACAGTTGCAGCCGAGAGCGGCACGAACAGCCTGAATAGCCTGAACGGCCCGAACGGCACGAATCGCGCCATCGGCGACGGCATCGGCATCATGAGGGAGCCGGTGCCTCGGGCAGCCGCCGCCCCGAGTGGGGCCGGTCGCACGCTCGCGCGAAGTCCGCGAGGGCGGCCCGACGGACCCGCCAGCGGCCCCCCTCCGCGCCCACCGATTCCTCCCTTTCCCGCTGGGAAACTCGCACCATGAAACTCGCTCAGGAAATCCGCGCCGGCAACGTGATCATGCAGGGCAAGGACCCGATGGTCGTGCTGAAGACCGAATACAGCCGCGGTGGCCGCGGCGCCGCCACCGTGCGCATGAAGATGAAGAACCTGCTCAACGGCGGTGGCGCCGAGGTCGTCTTCAAGGCCGACGACAAGATGGACCAGATCATCCTGGACAAGAAGGAGTGCACCTACTCCTACTTCGCCGACCCGATGTACGTCTTCATGGACGCCGACTACAACCAGTACGAGGTGGAGGCCGACAACATGGGCGACGCCATCCAGTACCTGGAAGACGCGATGCCCGTCGAGGTCACCTTCTACGACGGCAAGGCCATCAGCGTCGAGCTGCCCACCACCGTCGTGCGCCAGATCCACACCGAGCCTGCCGTCAAGGGCGACACCTCGGGCAAGGTGATGAAGCCCGCCAAGCTCGTGGGCACCGGCTTCGAGATCAGCGTGCCGCTGTTCGTCGAGGACGGCGACAAGGTCGAGATCGACACCCGCACGCACGAGTACCGCAAGCGCGTCTGAAGCCTCCCGGCACGGGCGCACGGGCACGGCGGTGCCCGTTCGTGTTTATGCTGGGCGCTGCCCGCGCCCCGCGGGCTGCCTGCCCCTGAGCGGGCCTCTGTCGCTCCGGCCATGCCCTTCGACTTCGACGCCGCGGTCCAGTCGCCCTTCCGCATGCAGCCGGGCCTGCGGCGGCTGGCACCTGGCGCGCCGCAGCTGACGCCGCTGGCCCCGGGCTCGCGCCACCAGCGCGAGAAGCTCGCCGTGCTGTCGGCCTTTGCGCCGCAGGCGCTGCTGAAGCGCGAAGGCTTCGACGCCGGGCCGGCGCTCGCCGCGCTGGCTCGCCACGCTGCCGAGGAGCATCCGCAGGCCTTCAGCTGGGATGGCGCGCAAGCCGAGGCCGTCCACCTCGGCACTGCGGTGCGGGGCGGCGAAGTGCGGCAGACGGCACCCGGCCGCTTCGGTCTCGGCGACGAGGTGTTGCGCTGCCTGCTGGGCCTGCCGGTCGAGTGGCGGCTGGCCGGGCTGCTGAGCCTCGCCTTCGCCGAGGACTTCGCCGTCGTCGATGCCCGCGACGGCACGATCCCGTGGCTCGCCGTGGCGCTGCCCAGCCACTGGGCGCCGGAAGAGAAGGTCGGCCGCCACTTCGCGCAGGTGCACGCGCCGGTGGCCGACAACACGCTGCTGCTGAAGGCCGCCGAGTCGCTGCTGCGGCTCGTCACCGGGCCCGAGCGCTGGGAGCGGTTCGTCTGGACGATCACCGATCATCCGCGGCTGCACGCCCACCCCGAGCGGCTCGCGTCGCCGCGCTGGCAGGCCACTCCGGTGCAGCAGGCCTGGTTCCGCAGCGAACGGCAGACCTTCGTTCCGCTGCCGGGGCTCGGGCAGGCCCTGTTCACGATCGAAGTCGACCTGCAGCCGCTGGGCGACGTGGTGGCCAGCCCGGCGCGGGCGGCCGCGTTGCATGCGGCGATCGCGAGCATGAGCGATGCCGTGTTGGCCTATCGCGGCCTGGCCGCCGTGCGTGCCCCACTGCTGGGGTGGCTGGCCGAACGTGCAACGGCTGGCGGGCCGGCCCCGGCCGCCTCGGCGCTGACAGCACCCCCCGCCTGAACCCGGTGAAGACCTCGCCCGTCGTTCCCGCCACGGTCGAGACCGACGCCGACGGCGTGCCCTTTGCCGCCACGTTCGGCGATCGCTATCACGCGCGCTCCGGGGCGCTGGCGCAGGCCCGGCACGTCTTCCTCGGCGGCAACGGCCTGCCTGGGCGATGGGCCGGGCGCGCCCGCTTCGTCGTGCTCGAGACCGGGTTCGGCCTCGGCCACAACTTCCTCGCCACCTGGGCCGCGTGGCGCGCCGACCCCGGCTGCGCACGGCTGCACTACGTGGCCGTCGACAAGCACCCGCCGCGCCGCGGCGACCTCGTGCGCGTGCACGCCTCGTCGCTCGTCGGCGAGGCCACGGCCGCGGCGCTCGCGGCGCAGCTGCAGGCGGCGTGGCCGCCGCTCACCGGCGACCTGCATCGACTCGTGTTCGACGGCGGCCGGGTCGAGCTGCTGCTCGCCTTCGGCGACGCCACCGCCTGGCTGAAGCGCCTGCAGTTGCAGGCCGATGCGGTCTTCCTCGACGGCTTCGCCCCCGAACGCAACCCCGAGATGTGGAGCGAGGCGCTCTTCGCGGCGCTGCCGCCGCTGTGCGCGCCGCAGGCCACGGCCGCCACCTGGAGCGTGGCGCGCGCCGTGCGCGACGGCCTGGCCGGCGCCGGCTTCGAGGTCGAGCGCGCCGACGGCTTTGCCGAGAAGCGCGAGATGACGGTGGCGCGCTTCGCGCCGCGCCACCGCGCCGCACCGCCGGCACGCCGCCTCGCCGCGCTGCCGCGGGTGCGCCAGGCCATCGTCGTCGGCGCCGGGCTCGCCGGCAGTGCTGCCGCGTGGGCGCTCGCCGAAGCCGGCGTGCACGCCACGGTGCTCGAATCGGGCCCCGTCGTCGCGGCCGGCGCCTCGGGCAACGTGGCCGGACTCGTGCGCAGCCTCGTCTCGCGCGACGACGGGGCGCATGCGCGCTGGCACCGCGCCGCGGCGCTCGAGGCGCAGCGCTGCCTCGCGCCCAGGGTGTCGTCCGGCGCGGTGCCCGGCCGCCTCGACGGCGTGCTGCACCTCGCCGACGACATCCACGAGATGCGCGAGCGCGCCGCGCTCGGAGGCTGGCCGCCGGAACACGTGCAGGCGCTCGACGCCGCGGCGGCGAGCGGGCTGGCGGGCCTTCCCGGGCTCGGCCCGGCATGGTTCTTCCCCGGCGGCGGCTGGGTGGCGCCCGGCGCGCTCGTGCAGGCGCTGCTCGCGGCGAGCGGGGCGGCGGTGCGCACGTCGAGCCGCGTGGCCACGCTGCAGCGCCGCGGTGCCGGCTGGCTCGCCTGCGACAAGCACGGTGCGCCGCTGGCCGAGGCAGAGCTCGTCGTGCTGGCGAACGCCGACGACGCGGCACGCCTCGCGCCGGCGTCGGCCGCGGCGTGGCGCATCGGTCGCACGCGCGGGCAGGTGACGCAGCTGCCGGCGCAGTGGCTCGCACAGGTGCATGCCGTGTCGCCGCGCCTGCCGCTCGCCCGCAACGGCTATGTGATCCCGATGCCCGACGGCAGCACGCTGTGCGGCGCGACCCAGTCCCTCGGCGACGACGAGCCACGGCTTCGCGCCGCCGACCACGAGCACAACCTGGGGGTGTGGCGTCGCCTCACCGGCCAGGAGCCCGGCATGCCATCCGGCGTGTGGCCGACCGACCTCGTCGGCCGCGTCGCCTGGCGCTGCCACGCCGACGACCGCCTGCCGCTCATCGGGGCGTTGCCCGCCGCGGCGATGGAGGAAATCAGCGCCGGCAGCCGGGCCACGCGCCTGGCGCAGCCGCGGCACGTGCCGCGCGAACCCGGCCTCTTCGCGCTCACTGCGCTCGGCGCGCGCGGCATCACCAGCGCGCTGCTCGGCGCGCGCCTGCTCGCCGCCTGGGTCGCCGACGCCCCGCTGCCGGTGGACACCGACCTGCTCGACGCGGTGGACGCGGCGCGTCACCTGTCGCGCGACGTGGCACGCACGGCGAGCGCGACGCGGCCACGCAAGCCGGCCGCGTCGGCGCACCCGGGCGATCAGTAGCGCAGCGTCACCACGCCCTCGGGCGTGCCCAGCAGGCACAGGTGCGCGCGGTGGCGCGCAAAGATGCCCACCGTCACGACGCCCGGCCACTGGTTGATCTCGGCCTCGAGCGCCAGCGGGTCGGTGATGGCGAGTCCGCGCACGTCGAGGATCGGGTGGCCGTTGTCGGTGCGCACGCCCTCGCGCACGCTCGCCTGGCCGCCGATCGCCGCGAAGCGCCGCGCCACCTGCGGCAGCGCCATCTCGATCACCTCCACCGGCAGCGGAAAGCGGCCGAGCACCTCGGCGCGCTTGCTCGCGTCGGCGATGCAGACGAAACGTTCGGCCAGGTCGGCGACGATCTTCTCGCGCGTCAGCGCCGCGCCGCCGCCCTTGATCATGAAGCCGCGGCCGTCGATCTCGTCGGCCCCATCGACGTACACCGGCAGCCGCTCGACCTCGCCGGCCTCGAGCACGCGGATGCCGCGCGCGACGAGCCGCTCGGTGCTGGCGCGGCTGGAGCTCACGGCGCCGGCCACCGGCTCCCGCATCGTGGCCAGCGCGTCGATGAAGTGGTTCACCGTGCTGCCGGTGCCCACGCCGATCACCGTGCCCGGTGGCACGTGCGCCAGCGCCGCGCGCCCGACCAGCGCCTTCAGTTCGTCCTGCGTCATGCCCATGGCGCGCATTATCGGCAGGCGACAATGCCGGCCATGCTCCATGCGCCGCGCTCGCTGCCGCTCGCCTCGCTGCGCTACGGCCTCGCCCGGCCGTTCCTCTTCGGCCTCGATGCCGAGGCGGCGCACGACCTGACGCTGGACACCCTGGCGCGGCTGCAGAACACGCCGGCGACGTGCCTGTGGGCGCAGCCACGGGTCAGCGCCCCGGTCACCGTCGCCGGCCTCGTGTTTCCGAACCGCGTCGGCCTCGCCGCGGGCCTGGACAAGAACGGCCGCTGCATCGACGGCCTGGGCGCGATGGGCTTCGGTTTCATCGAGGTCGGCACGGTCACGCCGAAGCCGCAGCCGGGCAACCCGAAGCCGCGGCTGTTCCGCCTGAAGGCGGCGAACGCGCTGATCAACCGCCTCGGCTTCAACAACGACGGCCTCGAGGCCTTCGTCGCCAACGTGCAGCGTGCGAGGAGCTTTCGCGCCGGCGGCGGCATCGTCGGCCTGAACATCGGCAAGAACGCGGCCACGCCGATCGAGCGCGCGGCCGACGACTACCTGCTCGGCCTGGCCGGCGTCTACCCGCATGCCGACTACGTCACCGTCAACATCTCCAGCCCGAACACGAAGAACCTGCGCGAGCTGCAGGGCGACGCAGCGCTCGATGCGCTGCTGGCCACCCTGACCGAGCGACGCGACGAGCTGGCCGACCGGCACGGCCGCCGCGTGCCCATGTTCGTGAAGATCGCGCCCGACCTCGACGACGCGCAGATCGACGTGGTGGCCGCGACGCTGCTGCGGCACGGCATCGACGGCGTCGTCGCCACCAACACGACGATCTCGCGAGACAAGGTGCAAGGGCTGCCGCATGCCGACGAAGCGGGCGGGCTGTCCGGCGCGCCGGTGTTCGAGGCCAGCAACCGCGTCATCGTGCGCCTGCGCGCAGCGCTCGGGTCGCGCTTCCCGATCATCGGCGTCGGCGGCGTGCTCAGCGGGGCGGACGCACGCGCCAAGCGCGAGGCCGGGGCCGACCTCGTGCAGATCTACACCGGGCTCATCTACAAGGGCCCGGCGCTGGTCGGCGAGGCGGCACGCGCGCTCGCCACGGCGTGAAGGTTCCTTCACACCGGTTCTTCGCGCCGTCTCGTCATCACGCCGCGACATCTTCGCGCCGCCCTCGACGCGCTGTTGCTGCAGGTGCAGCAATCGCGCGGCGCGCAAGCGGCGCAGGGGCGACGAAATAGGGATGGCCGCGGAACCACGTGCATGGGAGCGTGATCGCGGTTGCCATTCGTCACGCTGCCGCGGCGCACAAGACGCAAGTTCGTCACGTCGTGAGCCCAGAATGCCGGCCATCGTGGCGTGACGGCGTTCACGGCCTGCACTGCGCTCGGCATCCGCCACGCCGCAGGTACGAAGGGCGCCGCGCCTCGCCGTTGGGAAGACCACCATGCCGACCACCGCGCCGACCCCCTTGCCTCGAGACACCCGCACCGCCTCCATCCTGCCGCCGGCGCACGTGGGCTTCGCCTCGGCGGCCAGCGGCGCGTTCGCCGCGCCCGACGTGCCGCAGCTCGTGGCCGAGGTCTACGAGGCCGCACCGCAGGAGGAGCGGCGCGCGCTGCTGGCCGCGTTGCTGCGGCCGCTCGGCCTGCTGTCGCTGGCCGCCATCGGCAACGGCGTCTTCGCGCACCTGCGTCTGCGGGGCGGCTGGCCCGAGTTCCGGCCCGCCGTCGAAGACCTCAACCGCGTGCGCGGCAGCGACGTGGCGGCGCTCGTGCACCACGTGCAGCAGGTGAGCGTGGAAACGGTGCAGGGCCTCGCCGCGCTCGTGAAGGGTTCGCCGGTGCTCGCGGGCTCGGCGGCGGCAGCGATGCTCGTGGCGCTGCTCGTCCAGCGCTCGCTCAGGCGGCGTGACGCGGACGAAGAGATCGGCGCCTGAGCGCGGCGCCTGAAAGCGGCGACCAGGCCGCTCCTCGACAGCCGCCCTACTCGCCGATCGCCACGCCTTCGCGCCGCGCGTCGGCACCACCGTGCCAACCGCGCGGGGTGCGCTGCAAGGCCTGCAGGCCGCTCGTCATGTCGTTCTCGGCCACCGTGTGGCCCCGCGCACGCAGTGCGGCCGCCGTGGCGGGGTCGAAGCGGCCGGCCTCGAGCACCGTCGCCGGGCCGTTGTAGGCAGCGAAGTTCGGCAGGTCGATGGCACGCTGCGCATCGAGGCCCCAGCGCAGCGTGCCGATCAGCGTCTTCGCGGTGTAGTGGATGATGGCCGCGCCGCCGGGCGAGCCGAGGCTCATCAGCAGCCGGCCGTGGCGTGCGTCGAAGACGAGTGTCGGGCTCATGCTCGAACGCGGCCGCTTGCCCGCCTGCACGCGGTTGGCCACCGGGCGGCCTTCGGCGTCGGCGGGCTGGAACGAGAAGTCCGTGAGCTGGTTGTTCAGCAGGTAGCCGCCCGGCAGGCCGGTGCCGCCGTCGGCCATCACACGCGCGCCGAAGACGGTCTCGATGCTCGTCGTCAGCGCCACCGCGCGTCCTTCGGCATCGACGATGCTGACGTGGCTGGTGCCGCCCTCGGGCTGCGCCGGCATCGGCGCGAAGCCCGTCGCCTCGCCACCCGGGCGGCCCGGAGCGGCACGGCCGACGCTGCGCTCGCCGATGAGCGCTGCGCGCGCCGCGAGGTAACGTGCGTCGAGCATCGAGTGCCAATTGCCGCCGGGCGCGGCGACGAAGGCCGGGTCGGCGATGAAGCGGTCGCGGTCGGCGAAGGCCAGCCGCGAGGCCTCGGCGTAACGGTGCAGCCAGTCGGCCGCGGGGCGGCCGTCGACGTGCTCTTGCGACGCGCGCGCCCCAACGGCCGGTGCGTGCTCGAGCAGGCCGAGGATCTGCATCAGCGTCAGGTGGCCCGACGACGGCGGCGGGAAGCCGCAGACGCGGTAGGCCTGCGGCGTCGCACGGTCGGCGCCGGCACGGTGATCGGGATCGGCACGATCGGCACGATCGGCGCCAGCAGCGCCACCGGCGCGGCCGATCGGACCGGCGCGGTCGGCCCCCGCGACGTGCAGTCCCCCAGCGCGTGGCCACCAGTCGGTGCACAGCGCCTCGCGCCGCAGCGGCCGGTAGCCGGCCAGGTCCTGCATCGTCAGGCGCCCCGGGTTGCGCGCATGGCCGCGCACGCGCGCCACCAGGTCCGCGGCGATGGGCCCTTCGTGCAACGCCGCGCTGCCGCGTTGCGCGACGGCACGCAGCACCGCGGCGAGCGCCGGGTTGCGCAGGCGGTGGCCCACCGGATGGGGAGGCCCGTCGTCGCCGGCGTAGAAGTAGGCACGCGCCTGCGGGTCGGCCCGCAGCGTGGCGTTCGCGGCGAGCAGCGTGTGCAGGCGTCGGCTCACCGGGAAGCCGCCCTCGGCGAGCGCGATCGCCGGCTCGACAAGGCGCGCCCACGGCAGGCGACCGTGGGCGCGGTGCGCCGCCTCGAGCATGCGAACGACGCCCGGCACGCCCACCGCGAGCCCGCCGGCGGAAGCCTGCGCGAAGGCGAGCGGCCGCCCGTCGGGCTGCAGAAACAGGCGCTCGTCGGCGGCAGCCGGGGCGGTCTCGCGGCCGTCCCAGGCGGCCAGCTCGCGCCCGTCCCAGTGCAGCAGGAAGGCTCCGCCGCCGATGCCGCTGGCCTGCGGTTCGACGAGCGCGAGCACCATCTGCACCGTCACCGCGGCGTCGATGGCGCTGCCGCCGGCGCGCAGGGTCTGCCAGCCGGCCTCGGCCGCCAGCGGATGCGCCGCCGCCACGGCGGCGCGGCTGAACTCCCAGCCCGGCTTGGCGACGAGGCCCGAGCTTCCCTCGGGCTGCACGGCGTGCGCCGGCGGCGCGGCGGGCAGCGCCCCGTGCGGCTGCGCTGCGGGCGGCATCGAGGCGGGTGCACAAGCCGCCAGGAGCGCGGCCGTCACCAGGAGCCACATCGCGCGCGCCGACGTCGGAGTGACCGGCGCCTGCGCGCCTTGCGATGGCGCGGTGCGTCCCCGCCCTCTCACCACTTCTCGCACCAGGGCCGCAGGTCCATCTCGAAGGTCCACGCCGAACGCGGCTGCCGGTGCAGCCACCAGTAGTTCTCGGCGATGGCCTCGGGCTGCAGGATGCCGTCGTTCGCCTTCAGCGCGTAGCGCTCGGGGAAGGTGTCGCGGATGAAGGCGGTGTCGATGGCGCCGTCGATGACGACATGCGCGACGTGGATGCCCTTGGGTCCGAGCTCGCGCGCCATGCTCTGCGCCAGCGCGCGCAGCGCGTTCTTCGCGCCGGCGAAGGCGGCGAAGTTCGCGCCACCGCGCAGGCTGGCGGTGGCGCCGGTGAAGATCATCGTGCCGCGACCGCGCGACACCATGCGCAGCGCCACCTCGCGCCCGACGAGGAAACCGGCGTAGGCGCCGAGCTCCCAGACCTTGCGGTACCTGCGCGGCGTCTCCTCGAGGATCGACGAAGGCACGTTGGCGCCGACGTTGAACACCACCACCTCGATCGGGCCGATGCCATCCTCGATCTCGCGCACGAGCTTCGCCACCTGCTCCTCGTCGCGCGCGTCGCAGCCGAAGGCACGCGCGCAGCCGCCGGCGGCTTCGATGTCGGCGACGAGCGGCGCGAGCTTCTCGGCGGTGCGCCGCGCGACGCAGGTGAAGAAGCGTTCGCGCGCGAAGCGCCTGGCCACGGCGGCGCCGGTGGATTCGCCGGCGCCGACGACGAGGGCGACCGGGCGACGGTCGGCTGGCTGGTTCATTGGCGCATGCTAGCGCCGCCACCTCACTTCAGCGGCACGCCGGTCTTGCTCTGCAGCTCCTCGTGCGTGACGCCGGGCGCCAGCTCCACCACCTTCAGGCCGTGCGGGGTGACGTCCATCACCGCGAGGTCGGTGATGATGCGGTCGACCACGCCCACGCCGGTGAGCGGCAGCGTGCACTTGGGCAGGATCTTCAGGTCGACGGTGCCGTCCTTCTTCCTCGCCACGTGCTCCATCAGCACGACGACGCTCTTCACGCCGCCGACGAGGTCCATCGCGCCGCCCATGCCCTTGACCATCTTGCCCGGAATCATCCAGTTGGCGAGGTCGCCCTTCTCGCTGACCTGCATCGCGCCGAGGATCGAGAGGTTGATCTTGCCGCCACGGATCATCGCGAAGCTGTCGTGGCTGCCGAAGATGGAGGAGCCGGGGATCGTCGTCACCGTCTGCTTGCCGGCGTTGATGAGGTCGGCGTCGATCTCGTCCTCGGTCGGGAAGGGGCCGATGCCGAGCATGCCGTTCTCGCTCTGCAGCCAGACCTCGATGTCCTTGGGCACGTAGTTGGCCACCAGCGTCGGGATGCCGATGCCGAGGTTGACGTAGTAGCCGTCCTGCAGCTCCTTGGCGGCGCGCTGCGCCATCTGGTCCTGGGTCCAGGGCATGTGGGTTCTCCTTGCTTCGCCGGTGCGTTCGTCAGGCCGCCGTCTTCTCGCGCACCGTGCGCTTCTCGATGCGCTTCTCGGGCGTGGCGTTGAGCACCAGGCGGTGCACGTAGATGCCGGGCAGGTGGATCGCGTCGGGGTCGAGGCTGCCGGTGGGCACGATCTTCTCCACCTCGACGACGCTGATCCTGCCGGCCATGATCACCGCCGGGTTGAAGTTGCGCGCGGTGCGGCGGAACACGAGGTTGCCGCTCTCGTCGGCGATGTGCGCCTTGCCGAGCGAGACGTCGGGCACGAGCGCGCGCTCCATCACGTAGACCTTGCCGTCGAACTCGCGCGTCTCCTTGCCTTCGGCCACCATCGTGCCGACGCCGGTGCGCGTGAAGAACGCCGGGATGCCGGCGCCGCCGGCGCGCAGCTTCTCGGCCAGCGTGCCCTGCGGCGTGAACTCGAGCTCGAGCTCGCCCGCCAGGTACTGGCGTTCGAACTCCTTGTTCTCGCCGACGTAGCTGGAGATCATCTTCCTGATCTGCCGCGTCTCCAGCAGCTTGCCGAGGCCGAAGCCGTCGACGCCGGCGTTGTTGGAGATGACGGTGAGGCTCTTCTTGCCGCTGTCGCGCAGCGCGTCGATCAGCGCCTCGGGGATGCCACACAGGCCGAAGCCGCCCACCGCAAGCAGCTGGCCGTCCTCGACGATGCCTTCGAGTGCCTTGGCGGCACTGGGGTAGATCTTGCGCATGGGCTCGTTGTCTCCGCCTGGGGAAGGCGAAGCGTACTACGTAAGGGATTAAGTAGGGGTTACGTAGAATCAACTAAGCACAGCCCCTCGACGGATGCCCGCATGAACGCCTCGCCCGACCCGCTCGCCTCGCTCGCCGACAACGACATGCTGAACAACGCGCTGGCGCGCGTGTTCGCGCCGTGGGTGCGTGAGCTCGACCTGCGGCTCATCGAGGCGCGCGCCGGCGAGGTGACGCTGGCGCTGCCCGTGACGAGCCGGCACGTGCACGAAGGCGGCGTGCTGTGCGGCCAGACGATGATGGCCGCCGCCGACACGGCGATGGTGCTGGCGGTGATGACCCGGCTCGGCGGCTTCAAGCCCATGACCACGGTGCAGCTGCAGACGAGCTTCATGCGCCAGGTGGCCGGCACCAGCGGCACCGCGCGGGTGGTGGCGCGCGTGCTGCGCATGGGCAAGAGCCTCGTCTTCGGGGAGATCCAGATCCTCAACGCCGACGACGAGCTGGCCGCGCACGCCACCACCACCTACGCGCTGCTGTGAGCCGGCGGGCCGCTCCCGGGGCGGGCGGCGCGGGCCGCGCGCCGGGGCCGCCGGCGA
>JAHCKS010000030.1 GCA_026125665.1 Rubrivivax sp. | reverse complement strand
TCGGCCCGATCCCGCCACCACCACCTGCACAGGTTCCATCTCAGGCGCTCCTGCGCAGTGCGGACATGTCGTCCGACGAACCGAGGTAGGCCTCGACGACACCCGGGTGCGCCTGCACCTCGGCCGGGCTGCCGAGCGCCAGCACCTCGCCCTGGTTCATCGCCAGCACGCGGTCGCTGACCTTGCTGACCAGCGACATGTCGTGCTCGACCATCAGCACGGTGATGCCGAACTCGCGCCGGATGTCGTCGATCCAGAACACCATGTCCTCGGTCTCCTCGACGTTGAGGCCGGAGGACGGCTCGTCGAGGAGCAGCAGCTTCGGTTCGGAGGCCAGCGCGCGCGCCAGCTCGACGACCTTGCGCACGCCGTACGGCAGCCCGGCGATCATCGAGTCGCGATGGTGCTGCAGGTCGAGGAAGTCGATGACGCGCTCGACCTTCTCGCGCGCCTCGACGGCAGCGCGCCGCGCTCGCGGCGTGAACAGCAGGTCGTCGAGCACGCTCGTGGCGCGGTGCGTGTGCCGGCCGATCAGCAGGTTCTGCAGCACCGTGGCGTGCTCGAACAGCTCGATGTTCTGGAACGTGCGGGCAATGCCGAGCGCCGCCACGGCGTGCGGCGGCTGCTGCGTCAGGTCCATGCCGTCGTACGTGATGCGGCCGGTGGTCGGCGTGTAGATGCGGCTGATGAGGTTGAAGACCGTCGTCTTGCCGGCGCCGTTGGGGCCGATGAGCGTGAAGACCTCGCCCTTCCTCACGTCGAAGCTGACGTTGTTCACGGCGAGCACGCCACCGAAGCGCACGCTCAGGTCGCTGGCCGAAAGCAGGACGTCGCTCATGGCGCGCTTCTCACCGCAGCCGGTCCGACTTCTGGAACGACTTCTGCCGCTTGAACATGCCCTTGCGGTAGAAGGGGAAGATCGTGAAGTAGGTGCGGATCTTCAGCCAGCGGCCGTACAGCCCCAGCGGCTCGAACAGCACAAAGGCGATCAGCACGCCGCCGTACACCACCGCCTTCAGCCCCGGCGCCTGGCCGATGAAGGCCGGCAGCAGGTCCTTCACCGCCGAGATGGCCTGCGGCATGACGATGAGGAAGATGGCGCCGAGGAACGCGCCGTGCACCGAGCCGAGGCCGCCGATGACCACCATCAGCAGCAGGTCGATCGACTGGATGATGTTGAACTGGTCGGGGCTCAGGAACTTGATCATGTGCGCGTAGAGCGCGCCGCCGAGGCCCGCCAGCGCCGCCGAGATGGCGAAGCTCAGCGTCTTGTAGCGCGCGAGATGGATGCCCATGCTCTGCGCCGAGATCTCGGAATCGCGGATGGCGACGAAGGCGCGCCCGGTCGGCGAGCGCAGCAGGTTGAGGATGACGAGCGTGGCCAGCACGGTCACCGCGAGGCACAGGAAGTAGAACTCGGTGGCCGACTCGAGCTTCCAGCCGCCGATGCCCGGTGGCTTCACGTGCATGCCGGCATTGCCCCCGGTCACGCTCTCCCAGCGCGCGAACACCTCCTCGACGATGAAGCCGAAGGCGAGCGTGGCGATGCCGAGGTAGATGCCCTTCACGCGCAACGCCGGCAGCCCGACGACGACACCGACCGCCGCCGAAAGCGCCGCCGCGGCGGCCAGCGCCAGCGGAAACGGCACGCCGGCGGCCGTCATCACCGCCTGGGTGTATGCACCGACACCGAGGAACGCCGCGTGGCCGATGGAGAACAGGCCGGTGAAACCGGCCAGCAGCATCAGCCCGAGCCCGACGATGGAGTAGATGAGCACCAGCGTGAGCTGGGCCAGCAGGTACTCCTCCAGCAGCCACGGCGAGGCGAGCAGCCCGGCGAGCAGCAGCCCGTACCAGAACACCTGGCCGCCGTGCCTGGCCAGGCGGATGTCCTGCTCGTAGTCGGTCTTGAAGATGAAACGCATCGGCGCAGCCCGCTACACCTTCTTGGCCAGCTTCTCGCCGAACAGCCCGTTCGGCTTGACCATCAGCATGACCAGCACGACGACGTAGGCGGCGATGTCCTTGAAGCCCTCGGGCAGGAAGAAGCCGGCCATCGACTCGACGATGCCGATGATGAGCCCGCCGACGATGGCGCCGGGCAGGCTGCCGAAGCCCCCCACCACGGCCGCCGGAAAGGCCTTCAGGCCGATGAAGCCCATGTTCGCGTGCACGAACGTGATGGGCGCCAGCAGGATGCCGGCGACCGCCGCCACACCGGCAGCCAGGGCCCACACCAGACCGTTCAGGCGCTGGACCGGGATGCCCATGTAGTACGCGGCGAGCTGGTTCTGCGAGCTCGCCTGCATCGCGATGCCGATCTTCGTGTGGCGGAACAGCATGGCCAGCACGGCGCACAGCACCGCCGTGACGCCGATGATCACCATCTGCTCGATGTCGATGACGAGCTCGCCGACACGCGTGATGGCGTCGTTGTAGGGCACGGGCAGCAGGCGCGTGTCGGTGCCGACGTCGGGGATCATCGTCACGGCGCCGCGCGCCACGTAGCTGATGCCGATCGTCAGCATGACGATCGAGAACGCCGGCTGGCCGAGGATGGGGCGGATCACGGCGCGTTCGGCGGCCAGGCCGAACAGGCCCATGCCGAGCATGGTCGCCGGAATGGCGATCCAGAACGGCATGCCCACCATCGTGAGCAACGCCAGCGCGAGGAACGCGCCGAGCATCATCAGCTCGCCCTGCGCGAAGCTCACCGTCTCGGTGGCCTTGTAGATCAGCACGAAGCCGAGCGCGATGAGGCCGTAGATGCACCCCTGCGCGACGCCGCTGATCAACAACTGCAGGATCTGCAAGCTCTGCCCCCGGCCCGACACCCCGTTTCGACGAGGCGCGATGCTAGCGGCAGGGCGTCATCCGTCCTCTTGCGGGAAACGCTGACGCGCGGGCGACATTCCGGCCCGCCGAGAAATGCGCCTCAGCGCGCCGGCAGCACGCGTGCCGGGTCGACCGGCTTGCCCAGGCGCCGCACCTCGAAGTGCAGCTGCACGCGGTCGGTGTCGGAAGAACCCATCTCGGCGATCTTCTGGCCGCGCCGCACCACCTGGTCTTCCTTCACCAGCAGCGACTGGTTGTGCGCGTAGGCAGTGAGGTAGGTGGCGTTGTGCTTGACGATGACGAGGTTGCCGTAGCCCCGCAGGCCCGAGCCGGCGTAGACCACGCGGCCGTCGGCGGCCGCGAGCACCGGGTCGCCCGCCTTGCCGGCGATGGCCAGGCCCTTGCTGCGAACGTCGTCGAAGGGGGTCGTCACCGGACCGCTGGCCGGCCATGACCAGACGATGTCGCCCTCGCCGTCTCGCGGCGCGGCCGGCGGCGAAGGCGCGACGGGAACGGGCGCCGGAGCGGGCGCCGGCGGCGGGGTCGCCGCCGCCGGCGATGCCGCTGGCGCCGGCGTGCTGGCGGCCACCGGCGCACGGGCATCGAGCGGCCGGCTCTCGATGCGAGGCGCCGGCGCCACCGGGCGCGTCATGGCAACGGTCTCGCCGGCCGGCGGCGTGACGCGCAGCTGCGAGCCAACCTCGAGAGCGCTTGGGTTCTCGATGTTGTTCCAGCGCGCGATGTCGCGCCAGTTCTGCCCCGTCTCGAGCCCGATGCGCAGCAGCGTGTCGCCGGCTCTCACCGTGTAGTAGCCGGGCTGCCCGCCCGGCTCGGTGTAGGGCCGCGGGCCGGCGTCCGCCGTCGATGCCGAGGCGGCGGCGCCCGGCGCCGACGCGGCCGCACCCGCCACCGCGGCCGATGCGCCTGATGGGGGCGCCGATGCGGCACCGGCCACGGGTCCGGCTGCACCCGGCGGGGCAGCGGCCGGGGACGCCGCCGCGCCGATGCGGGGCAGCGACGGCTCGATGACCGTCGGCTTGCGGTCCTCCACCGGTGCCAGCTGCACGCGCGAGGAACAGCCGGCCACCACCAAGCCCACGGCCAGCAGGACAAGCGAATCGATGAACCGCGGCACGCCGCGGCGCGCGACGTGCGCCAGGAAACGGTAGGTCATTCGGTGCCGGATTTTAGGGGGACGAACCAGACCTCGGCCGCGACGCGCCGCGTCCATCCCGAGCTCGTGCGCTCGACGACGATGAGCGGCTGTGCGCCAGGGCGTGCCGGCGCGCCCGGGGCGACGAGGCGACCGCCGGGTGCGAGCTGGTCGAGCCACGCCGATGGCGGCTCGCTGCCGCCCGCGGCGCTGACGATCGCGTCGAACGGTGCCATCGCCGGCGCGCCGAGCAGGCCGTCGCCGTGCAGCACCTGCACGTTGTGCACGCCCGCAGCGGCCAGGTTGGCACGCGCCTTCTCGGCCAGCGCGCCGAGGCGCTCGACGCTGACGACGCGCTCCGCCAGCCGGGCCAGCAAGGCCGCCTGGTAGCCGCAGCCGGTGCCGATCTCGAGCACACGGCCGAACACGCCGCGTGACCCGCTCGTCCCGCCGGCAGACGCCAGGCGCCGTGTGTCGAGCTCGTGCAGCAGCACCTGCAGCATCTGCGCCACCACCGACGGCTTGGAGATCGTCTGCCCGAGCCCGATCGGCAGGCTCGTGTCCTCGTAGGCCTGCGTCACCAGGGCCGGGTCGACGAAACGATGCCGCTCGACCGCGGCGAAGGCGGCGAGCACCCTTTCGTCGCCGATGCCGCCGGCCCGCAGGCGCTCGACCATGCGCCCGCGCACGACCGCCGAGTCCAGGCCCAGTCCGGCCGGCGGCCGCTGGCGCCGTGCGTCCGCGACGGCCGCCTGCACCATGCGCTGCGGGCGCAGCAGGCGCAGATCCACGGCCGGCAGCGGGGCCGGGAACCGCCGCCCGCCGGGGGGCCTGCTCGTGGACACCGCGCGCGGCCTCGCCCGCGACCTCAGGCTGCGGCCTTCGAGGCGGCGGCGACCCCGTCGCCACCCGAGCCCGCGAGCCGCCGGCGCCAGTCATTGATGGCCGCGTGGTGCGTGAGGTCCACCTGCAGCGGCGTGATCGAGATGCAGCCGTTGGCCGCGGCGTGGAAGTCGGTGCCCTCGCCCGCCTCGCGCGCATCGCCGGCCGGACCGATCCAGTAGATCTCCTCGCCGCGCGGATTGAGCTGACGCTGCACCGGCGCGCTCGCGTGCCGGCGGCCCAGGCGCGTGACGAGGCGCGGCAGCGTCGCAGCGTCCGCACGGTTGGGGATGTTGACGTTCAGCAGCCAGGGCTCGGCGCCTGCCGGCCCGGCGCCCCCGCCAAGGCCCGGTGGCCCCGCCGCAAGCACCTGCTCGACGATCGCGCGGGCCGCGGCCGCCGCGGCGTCGAGGTGCTCCCAGCCCTTGTCGACGAGCGAGAAGGCGATCGCCGGCACGCCGAAGAGGAAGCCTTCCATCGCCGCGGCCACGGTGCCGGAGTAGATGGTGTCGTCGCCCATGTTGGCGCCGTTGTTGATGCCCGACAGCACGAGGTCGGGGCGCTCGCCGAGCAGGCCCGTCAGCGCCACGTGCACGCAATCCGAAGGCGTGCCGTTGACGACGCGAAAGCCGGCGATGCCCTCGCCGCGTGCCTCGAAGGTGGACAGCGGCCGGTTCAGCGTCAGGGCGTTGGACGTGCCGCTCGCGTTCTGCTCGGGCGCGATGACGTCGATGTGACCGAGGCCGCGGCAGGCCTGCACCAGCGCGGCGATGCCGGGAGCCAGGTAGCCGTCGTCGTTGGCGATCAGGATGCGCATGCGGGCATTGTAGGCAGCGCCCTCACGCGCCCCGTGCCTGGCGCTCCCCTCAGCGGCGGGCGAAGAAGGGCTGGTCGAAGTGCGCGACGCGCGTGGCGCGCCCGAGCAGGCACAGCTCTCGGAACTGGTAGAGGAAGGCGGCCGTCGGCGCGGCGATCCACGCGCGGCCCACCGGCATGCGCAGCACCGGATGCTCGGCGCCCTTGGGATGGTTCAGCAGCGGGGCGTCCTCGCGCAGCAGTTCCGCCAGCGGCAGCCGGTGCACGCTCGCCACCTCGGCCGGGTTGGGCTGCAGGTCGCGCGCCAGCGGCGCCCACACCAGCACCGGCGTGACGACATAACCCGAACGTGTGGCGTAGTCGTCGAGGCGGCCGAGCACCGCGTCGGGCGCGAGCTCGAGGCCGACTTCCTCGTGCAGCTCGCGCAGCGCGGCGGCCTCGGCCGTCTCGCCCTCGTCGATGCGCCCGCCCGGCAGCGCCCACTGGCCGGCGTGCGCGCGCAGCGTGGCGCTGCGCCGCGTCAGCAGCAGCGCCGGCGCCTCGCTCCACGCGGGTCCGCCCGGTTCGAGGCCGGGAATGCCGGCACCCGTGCCCTCCTGCACGAGGGCCATGGCGACGGCGGCATGCCGCAGGCCTTCGTGCGGCAGCGGCCGGACTTCGAAGGACTGCAGACGTTGCAGCAGTTGCGCCCGGAAGCTGGGATCCAGGCGAGAGGGGTGAGGCATGGAAGCCTGGTGCCGGTGGACGGAATCGAACCGCCGACCTTCGCATTACGAATGCGCTGCTCTACCAGCTGAGCTACACCGGCGCGAAAGAGCGGCGCATTATAGGGGCCGCCCCGATCCTCCCGGCTGCTGCAGCACGCGGCCGCCACAAGCTTGTCGTGCACACCATGGTTCCACGCGACGCCCCGACCCCGACCGCCACCGATGCGCCCGCTCCGAACGCTGCGGCGGTCGACACGGTGGCACCTCGCGGCGCCCCGACACGACGCACGGCACTCGTCGGTGTGCTCTCCACGCTCGCTGCCACACTGTCGCTGCCGGGCTGCGGCGGCAGCGACAGCCCTGCGCCGCCGCCTGACGTTCCACCTCCACCACCGCCGGCGCCGCCCGTGGTGCCGGTGGACGGGCCCGCGTGGCCCACCTTCGCGCGCGACGCGCAGCACGCGGCGCTCGGCGCCATCGCCACGCAGGCGCTGACGACGATCTGGTGGAGCACGCCGGTGGATCTGGCGCCACCCTACACCGGCAGCGGCTCGCTGCTCGCGCACTACGGCTCGCCGGTCATCACGCGCCACAACACGGTGGTCGTGCCGGTCAAGGTCGATGCCGCCGGCAACTTCCGCGTCGATGCCTTCGTCGGCATCAACGGCCAGGCGCTGTGGACGCTGGCCACCGACTACCGGTTGCCGCCGCACCAGTGGGTGCCGAGCCTCAACGTGACGCTCACGCCAGACGGCCGCGTGCTCGTGCCCGCCGCCGGCGGCCGCATGCTCGAGCGCGCCGACGCCGATGCCGCCACCGGCGCGCAGCGTCACCTCGTCTTCTACGGCGAGGCCGAGTACGCGGCCGCGCCCGCGGTCTACGACGCCACCGTCGTCGTCAACACGCCCATCACCTGCGACAGCCAGGGCAACGCCTTCTTCGGCTTCACCGTCACCGGCCTCAACCCGCTCGGGCTCGTCGGCGGCATCACACGCCTGGGCGCCGACGGCAGCGGGCGCTGGGTGGGTGCCGCCGCCGCCTCGGGCGACACGACGATGGTCAAGGCGGCGACCAACAGCGCGCCGGCGCTTTCGCTCGACGAGGGCACGCTGTACGTCGTGGTGAACGGCTCCTCGGCCTCGGGACAGCGGCCGGCCGGCCGGCTGCTGGCGCTGGACGCGACGACGCTGGCGACGCTGGCCGGCGTGCCGCTCGTCGACCCGGCGCTGCAGTCGGCGGCCTGGGTGAGCGACAACGCGACGTCGTCGCCCACCGTCGGCCCGGACGGCGACGTGTACATCGGCGTGCTGGAGGCCGCCGCGCCGTCGCACAGCTTCCGCGGCTGGCTGCTGCACTTCGACGCCGCACTCGGGGCGACGCGCACGCCGGGCGGCTTCGGCTGGGACAGCACGGCCTCGGTGGTGCCGCGCGCGATGGTGCCGCAGTACGCCGGCACCTCGCCCTACCTGCTGGCGCTCAAGTACAACAGCTACGCCGGCATCGGTGCCGGCGACGGACAGCACCGCGTGGCCATCGTCGACCCGCACGCGGCGCAGGCCGACCGCTTCTCCAGCGTGCCGGTGATGCGCGAAGTCCTCACCGTGCTCGGCCCGACCGCCGACCCGTACGTGCCCGGCGGCCGCAAGGAATGGTGCATCAACACCGCCGCGGTGGACCCGCTGACGAGCTCGGTGCTGATGAACAGCGAGGACGGCGCGCTCTACCGCTGGCACCTGCCGAGCGACAGGCTCAGCGAGCGGCTGCGGCTGAACAACGGCTACGCGCAGTCGTACACACCGACAGCCATCGGTGCCGACGGCCGCGTCTACACGGTCAACAACGCCCGCCTCTTCTCGGTCGGTGCCTGAGGCGTGCCCCACGGCCGCGGCGTGGCCGCCGGGACGGGCGCCGCGCGCCTGCCGCCTGCGCTGCGCCAAGGCCGCCGGTTGCGGCACGGCAGGCTCACGCCATGAGCCACCCAGCCGCCACACTGCCCGGCATGCGGTCCCGCTGCGGGGCCCGAACCGGAGAAGTCGCGATGAACCAGGTCGAACTGGCGCTGCCGGCGCAGGAGCCCGAGCACGCCGACGAAATCGGCTTTCGCATTGGCTGGGACCATGCCCACCACGGCCTCGTGCCGCCACCCGAGCTGCTGCTTGACGGCACGCCCATCGGCCAGGGCTGGCGCGCCGGCCGCGCCGTCTTCGGCGGCCCGGCCGCACCCGCACGGCCCTGGCCGGCCAACCGGCACACGCGCCGCTGGCTGGCGTTGCGCATCGAGGCCTGGCGCGCCGCGACCCCACTCGACCTCGCCTCGGTGACCCCGAACCACCTGGCGCAGATCGAGGTGCGGCGATGCCCCGTGCGCCGGGTGGCGCTCGGCGGTGGCAGCGGGGGCGATGCCCCTGCGGCGGCCACGCCCGATGCGCCGCGCATCGAGCGGCTCAACGCAGACGCCGCCTACGCCGCCGGCAACCTGGTGATGCTGAGCGCCGCCGCCGCCGAGGCCTGGCGGGGCCTGGGCGTGCACGACCTCGTGCGTCGGGCACGCCTTGCCGAAGCGGCGCAGGCCGCGGAGGCGAGCGAGGCCGGCTCGAACGAGCCGCCGGATCGAGCGGCAGCGACGCAAGGCACGCCGCTCGACGCCGCCGCGTGGTGGCGCCTGGCCACGCTGCGCAGCCTGACCACACCGCTGGCGCAAAGCGACGCTGCGAAGCTGCCGCTGGCGGCTCTTCCGCCCAACCGCGTGCGCGTGCTCAACGCCGCGCAGGCGCTGCAGACGCTGCTGACGCTGCGCATGGCGCATGGCGACTGGTGCGCACGCATCGGGGCCGTGGCGGCGCTGCTGCCCACGCCCGCGCTGCGCACCGACTTCAACCTGTGGGTCGGTGCGCTCGCGCCGCGGGTGCTGGAAGCGCAGGCCGGCCATCGTGACGTCGCGCCCGACCTCGGCCGCGTGCTCGAGGACGCCTGGCTCGGTGAACGTGTGCAGCGGCGCTGGCAGTACTTCGTGCTGAGCCTGGGCGAGCCCGCCTGCGAACAGCTCCTGCAGCGCCTGGCCAGGCTCGGGCTTCCCGGCCGGCGCACCGAGATCCTCGCCTGGGAGCAGGCGATCGACGGTTGGGAGCTCCCGCAGCGGGCCGCGGCCGACGCCGCCGGCCGCGTCAAGCCTGCGCCGGTGCCGGCTCGGGCGGTGTCGGCAGCGGCGCCGGCCGCCGTACCGCCGGCAGCCCGCCGAAGAACAGCTCCGACACCATGGCCGCCACGGCCCCGTGCGACAACGGGCCCGCGGCCCGCAGCCAGGTGAAGGTCCAGTTCATCATGCCGAACAGCAGCATCGCCAGCGCGCCGGCAAGCGGCCGCGCCGCGAGCTCCGGCCGCACCTGCGCGATCGCCTCGGCGAACGCGGCGACGACACGCCGCTGGCCCTCCAGCACCTCGTGCTGCGGCCCGGGCTGCAGGAACTTGACGTCCTCGGTGAGCACGCGGTGCTCGTGCTGCGCGTCGGCGTAGGCGGCCATGAAACCCTCGATCAGCGCCACGAGCCGTTCGCGCGGCGCCAGCCGCCGCGCCAGCACCTCGGCCACCAGAGCCTCCAGCCGCTGCACGTGCGTGCGCGACACCTGCGCCAGCAGGTCGTGCTTGTCGTGCACGTAGTGGTACAGCGTCGCCTTGGACAACCCGCAGGCGGCCGCCACGTCGTTCATCGTCGTGGCCGCGTAGCCGTGCGTGGCGAACAGCCGCGCCGCCGCGGCGAGGATCTGGCCGCGGTGGTCGTCGTAGTCGGCCGAACGCGGGCGGGCCATGTCGATCGTGTGCCGTCCGACGCGCGCCGACACGCGCCGCGCTAGCGCTCGTCGAAGCTCACCACCACCCGCTCGGTCAGCGGGTGTGCCTGGCAGGTGAGCACGAAGCCGGCTTCCAGGTCGGCCTTCTCGAGCGCGAAGTTGCGGTCCATGCGAACCTGCCCTTCCAGCAGCTTGGCGCGGCAGGTGGCGCACACGCCGCTCTTGCACGAGTAGGGCACGTCGAGCCCGGCGCGCGAGGCCGCCGCCAGGATGCTCTCGTCGGTGGGCTGGAAGCCGACCTCGCGCGTCAGGCCGTCGCGCACGATGGCGACCCTGGCCGTCGTCGCGTCGCCCTCCTTCGGCGCGTGCAGCGTCGCGTCGTCGGCCGAAGGCGGGATGCCGAAGCGCTCGATGTGTATCTTCCCGGCGCCGATGCCGTTGGCCAGCAGCGCCTGCTCGACCTCGTCGTTCATCGCGTGCGGGCCGCAGACGAAGACCTCGTCGATGCCATCCGCGCCGCCGGCCACGCGCAGGAAGGTGGCGATCTTGGCCGCGTCGATCCGGCCCGTGGACAGCGGCACATCCATCGCCTCGCGCGAGAACACCACGTGCACCGCCAACCGCGTCAGGTAGCGGTTCTTCAGGTCCTCGAGCTCCTCCTTGAACATCGTCGAGGCGGCCTGCCGGTTGCCGTAGAGCAGCGTGACGCGCGCGCGCGCGTCGCCTTCCAGTACGGTCTTCACGATCGAGAGGATGGGCGTGATGCCGCTGCCACCGGCCACTGCCAGCACGTGGCGTGGCGCGCGGCCGAGCGCGGCCCCGAAGCGGCCCTGCGGCTCCATCGCTTCGAGCCAGTCGCCGGGTTTCAGCTCGGCATGCAGCCAGCCCGAGAAGGCACCCCCCGGCACCTGCCGCACGCCGACGCGCAAGGCCTCGCCCGGCGTGGCGCAGATCGAATACGAGCGGCGCAGGTCCGCGCCGGGCCGGCGCACGGTGAGGTACTGGCCCGGTGTGAAGCGGAAGGTCTCTTCCAGCTCCGGCGGCACCTCGAAGGTGACGACACGCGCGTCGTCGGTGTCGGCGAAGACCCGCTGCACGCGCAGCGGGTGGAAGTGCAGTCCGCTCATCGCATCGACTCGTCAGGGTTCGGTTTCAGATCGGCTTGAAGTGCTCGAAGGGTTCGCGGCAGGCCAGGCAGCGATGCAGGGCCTTGCACGCCGTCGAGCCGAAGGCGGACAGGCGCTCGGTGTCGGCGCTGCCGCAGCGTGGGCAGACCACGTTGCGCGGGCGCACGCGGATCGGCTGCTCGCTGCCGCCCGCTGCCAGGTGCGCCGGCGGCGCGATGCCGTACTCGCGCAGCCGGCGGCGGCCGGCTTCGCTGATCCAGTCGGTCGTCCAGGCGGGCGCGAGGCGGTGCGTGACGGCGACCGGGCCGAGCCCCTCGCCTTCGAGCGCCGCCTTCACGCTCTCGGCGATGACCTCGGTCGCCGGGCAGCCGCTGTAGGTGGGCGTCAGGATGACCTCGAGCCGGCCGTCGTCGCGCTCGCTCACGTCGCGCACGACGCCGAGGTCACGCAGCGACAGCGCCGGCACCTCGGGGTCGGGCACGGTCTCGAGCACCGCCCAGGCCGCGGCTTCGCGCCGCGCGCGGTCGCCGGTGCCGGCCGGCACGGCGCACAGCGCGGGCCCTGCGGCGGCCTCGACGGATCGGCTGGGTGGTGTCACCAGCGCCCTCCAGGATGCGCCCGCTGCAGCGATTGCATCTCGGCCAGGATGAAGCCCATGTGCTCGCTGTGCCGCCCGAGCGTACCGGTGCTGACGAAGGGTGTGGCTGGCGGCAGGGCCAGGCCGGCCTCGTTGAAGACCGCGGCGACATCGCGTTGCCAGTCGGCCGCCAGCGTGTCGCGCGCCGGCCCGAGGCCCGAGGCCTGCGCCGCCTCGTCGACGTCGTCGCGCACGAACATCTCGTTCGTGTAGGGCCATGCACGCTCCACCGCTGCGGCGGCCCGCCGGGCCGACTCCTCGGTGCCGTCGCCCAGGCGCACCACCCAGTCGCCGGCGTGCTGCTGGTGGTAGCGCGCCTCCTTCAGCGCCTTGGCAGCGATGGCGGCCAGCTCGGCATCGGCCGACGAGGCGAGCCGTTGCCACAGCTGCTTGAACCAGGTGGCGAGCAGGAAGTTGCGCAGCACCGTGTCGGCGAAGTCGCCGCCCGGGGAGTGCGCGCTGCTGCGGCGCATCGGCTGCTCGACGAGCGTGAGATTGAGGAACTGCGCCTCGTCGCGCAGGAAGGCGAGCTGGTCCTCGTCGAACCCCTGCCCCTCCAGCTTCGCAGCGTGGGTGAGCAGCGCGCGCGCCTGGCCGACCAGGTCGAGCGCCATGTTCGTGAGCGCGATGTCCTCCTCGAGCACCGGGCCGTGGCCGCACCACTCGGCCAGGCGCTGCGCGTGCACGAGCGCCGTGTCCGCCAGGCGCAGCACGTAGCGCACCGGCGGCGTGAGGTTCAGGCGGATCGATTCCGCGGTGACAGCCATCTTCGCGCCGGCCCTACATGTGGTTGACGGATTCGGGCAGCTCGTAGAAGGTCGGGTGGCGGTACACCTTGTCCTCCATCGGGTCGAACAGCTCGCCCTTGTCGGCCGGGTCGCTGGCGGTGATGTCGCTGCTCTTCACCACCCACACGCTGGTGCCTTCCTGGCGCCGCGTGTAGACCTCGCGCGCCAGCTGCACGGCCATCTTCGCGTCGGGCGCGTGCAGGCTGCCGCAGTGCTTGTGGTCGAGGCCCGCCTTCGGACGCACGAAGATCTCCCACAAGGGCCACTCGTTCTGCACCGCGGTGCCGCTCATGCCGCCTCCTCCTTCGTCGCCTGCTTGCGCGCGTGCGCCAGCGCCGCGTCGCGCACCCACGTCCCGTCGTCCCAGGCCTTCACGCGCGCCGCCAGGCGCTCCTTGTTGCACGGCCCGTGGCCGCCGACGACGCGCCAGAACTCGTCCCAGTCGATGGGGCCGAAGTCGTAGTGGCCGCGCGCCTCGTTCCACTTCAGCAGCGGGTCGGGCGGCGTCACGCCCAGCACCTTCGCCTGCTCGGCCGTGGCGTCGACGAACTTCTGGCGCAGGTCGTCGTTGCTGATGCGCTTGATGCCCCAGCGCGCGCTCTGCGCGCCGTGCACGCTCTCGCCGTCGGGCGGGCCGAACATCATCAGGCTCGGCCACCACCAGCGGTTCACCGCGTCCTGCACCATCCGCCGCTGCGCGTCGGTGCCATCGCGCATCATCACCAGCAGGCTGTCGAAGCCCTGGCGCTGGTGGAAGCTCTCCTCGCGGCAGATGCGCACCATCGCCCGCGCGTACGGCGCGTAGCTGCAGCGCGTGAGCGGCACCTGGTTCATGATCGCCGCGCCGTCCACCAGCCAGCCGATGGTGCCGATGTCGGCCCACGTCAGCGTCGGGTAGTTGAAGATGCTCGAGTACTTCGCCTTGCCGCCGTGCAGGGCCTCCAGCATCTGGTCGCGGCTGGTGCCGAGCGTCTCGCCGGCGGCGTAGAGGTACAGGCCGTGGCCGCCCTCGTCCTGGATCTTCGCCAGCAGGATCGCCTTGCGCTTCAGCGTCGGCGCGCGCGTCACCCAGTTGCCCTCGGGCAGCATGCCGACGATCTCCGAGTGCGCGTGCTGGCTGATCTGCCGCACCAGCGTCCTGCGGTAGTGCTCGGGCATCCAGTCCTTGGCCTCGATGAAGGCGCCCTCGTCGATGCGCGCCTCGAAGCGCGCCTCCCGCGCCGCGTCTTCGGCGCTGCGCACGGCCTTGCGCTCTTCCTTCGGGCCGAGGTCCATCGCCTGCGTGTACATGGTCGGGTCTCCGGTGACGGATTCACTTCGGTCGCTTGTCGACGACGCGGCGCGCCTTGCCGACGAGCGTGCGCTCGATCGAATCCGGCGCGCCGATGCTGACGCGCGTGGACACGCCGATCAGCGTCTTGATGCGGTGCTGCAGCTCGCGGCCGATCGCCTCGCGGTCGGCGCCGGCGTGTTCCGGCGTCACCTCGGCCAGCACCTCCACCTCGTCGAGCAGGCCCTCGCGCGTGACGACGAGCTGGTACTGCCCCGAGAGCTGGCCGTGCGCGAGCACGATCTCCTCGACCTGCGTCGGGAACAGGTTGACGCCGCGGATGATGAGCATGTCGTCGCTGCGCCCGACGATCTTGCCCATGCGGCGCATGCTGCGTGCGGTGGGCGGCAGCAGCCGCGTGAGGTCGCGCGTGCGGTAGCGGATGACCGGCAGCGCCTCCTTCGTCAGCGTCGTGAAGACGAGCTCGCCTTCGCTGCCTTCGGGCAGCACCTCACCCGTCTCGGGGTCGATGATCTCGGGATAGAAGTGGTCCTCCCAGATCACCGGGCCGTCCTTGGCCTCGATGCACTCGTTGGCCACGCCCGGGCCCATCACCTCGGACAGGCCGTAGATGTCCACCGCGTCGAGCCCGGCGCTGCGCTCGATGTCGCGGCGCATCTGCTCGGTCCACGGCTCGGCGCCGAAGATGCCGACGCTGACGCTCATCGCCGCCGGGTCCTTGCCTTGCCGCCGGAACTCCTCGCAGATGACCTGCATGTAGCTCGGCGTGACCATGATGATGTCGGGGCGGAAGTCCTCGATCAGCTGCACCTGCTTCTCGGTCTGGCCGCCGCTCATCGGCACCACGGTGCAGCCCAGGCGCTCGGCGCCGTAATGCGCGCCGAGCCCGCCGGTGAAGAGGCCGTAGCCGTAGGCGACATGCACGATGTCGCCGGCCCGCCCGCCGCTGGCACGGAGGCTGCGCGCCACGAGGTGCGCCCACGTGTCGATGTCGCCGCGCGTGTAGCCCACGACCGTGGGCTTGCCGGTGGTGCCGCTGCTGGCGTGCACACGCACCACCTGCTCGCGCGGCACGGCGAACATGCCGAAGGGGTAGTTGGCGCGCAGGTCGGCCTTGGTCGTGAACGGGAACTTCGCCAGGTCGGCGAGCGAACGGCAGTCCTCCGGGTGCACGCCCTTCGCGTCGAAGGCGCGCCGGTAGTGCGGCACGTTCTCGTACGCGCGAGTGAGCGTCGAGCGCAGGCGCGCGAGCTGCAGCGCCTGCAGCTCGTCGGCGCTGGCGCGCTCGATCGGCTCGAGCTCACCCGGCTTCGGGCTCTTCACCGGCATCGTTCTCGACTCCGTCGTTGTTGTCGCCCGTGCCGGTGCTCAGGCCGCGGCACCCTTGCCCACCGGCAGCCCCTCCACCAGCGCCTTGCCCTTCACGGTGTGGCTGCGGCCGCGGAAGGCGGCGATGCGCTCGCCGCGCTGGTTGGTGACGTGGATGTCGTACACCCCGGTGCGGCCGCTCTTCGAGAGCTCGGTGGCGTGCGCCGTCAGGCGGTCGCCCAGCCGCGCCGGCGCCAACAGGTTGACGTCGAAGCCGGCCGCCACCGTCACCTCGTTGTAGGCGTTGCAGGCGAAGGCAAAGGCGCTGTCGGCGAGCGTCGTGACGAGCCCGCCATGGCAGATGTCGTGCCCGTTGAGCATGTCGTCGCGCACCGTCATCGCGACCGTGGCCGTGCCCGGGCCGATCGCCTGCACCTCCATGCCGAGCATGCGCGAGGCGCGGTCGTCCTTCCACATTGCCTCGCGCGTCGCTTCCGCAACCTGCTGCGCGCTCGGCCCCACGGCACGGTCGACGGCGCGGTCCATCGCTCAGCGGTCCTTGAACACGGCCGGTCGCTTGGCGAGGAAGGCGGCCACGCCCTCGGCGAAGTCGGCGCCACGGCCCAAGCGGCCCTGCACTTCGGCCTCGCGGCCGAGCGCGGTGGCGAAGTCCAGCGGCAGCGCCGCGTCGATGGCCAGCCGCGTCTCGGCCAGCGCCTTGCTCGACATCGCCGCCAGGCGGGTTGCCAGCGCCATCACGGTCTCGCCGAGCTGCGCGTCGTCGACGCACTTCCAGATGAGGCCGATGCGCTCGGCCTCCTCGGCCGGCAGCTTGTCGCCGGTCATCGCCAGGCCGATGGCGCGCGCACGGCCCACCAGTCGCGGCAGCAGCCAGGTGCCGCCGCAGTCGGGAATCAGGCCGATCTTGCTGAAGGCCTGGATGAAGCTCGCGCTGCGGGCCGCGACGACGAAGTCGCAGCACAACGCGAAGTTCGCGCCGGCGCCGGCGGCCACGCCGTTCACCGCGGCGATCACCGGCACGGGCATCGTGCGCACCCGCTCGGCCAGCGGCTTGTAGAAGCGCTCGACGACGGCGCCGACATCGGCGCCCTCACCGTCGCGAGCGGCCATCGCCGGGTCGGCCAGGTCCTGCCCGGCGCAGAAGCCGCGGCCGGCACCCGTGATGACCACCGCGCGAACGCTCGCGTCGTCGGCCGCCGCCTGCAGCGCCGGCAGCAGCAGCGCGTGCATCGCCGCGGTGAAGCTGTTCAGCGACGCCGGGCGGTTCAGCGTCAGCGTGGTCACCGCCCCTTCACGGGCGACGAGGAGGGGCGGCTCGGCGGCCGCCGGTGTGGCTGTCGTCTGGCTCAAGGGATCTCCCGCGGGCGGGGCGGCTTGCAGCTTGGGCTGGCCATGCGCGATGGCGGCAGCCCTGGGACCGGGAACGAGCGGCTGTTCACCGACCGATCGGTCGATTAATTCTGCCGCGCCTTGATCCGCGGTTCAAGTGGGGGGCAACCCGCGGGGCAAGGCGGGACCTCGCCGCCCTGCCCTTACGCCCTTCCCCGCGCCACGGGGCTTCTCAGGGTTCGCGCGCCTGCGCCGGCCACTGCGCCAGCTCCTCGCTGACCAGGCGCACGAGCAGCTTGTCCAGCGTCTCCACCGAGTAGTTCCGCACGTCGTGCACCGTCTCGCGCCCGGGGCCGCTGGAAGGCCGCGCCGCCTGCGCGTAGGTGAGGAAGACGAAGCGCCCGCCGGTGAACTGGGCCATCTGCCGGAACACGAACTCGCCTTGCGGGTTGAGGCCGCTGGCGCCGACGCTGAAGACCTTGATGCCGCGCGCCTGCGCCGCGCGCAGGTCCTGGTCGTACTGCGGCCCCGGGTAGTCCAGGTGCGGCGGCGCGTCGGCGACGAGCACCACCAGCCGCGCCGTGCCCTCGCCACGCCACGAGATGCGGTGCACGGCCGTGTGCAGCGCTTCGTTCAGCGCCTCGGGGTAGTCGCCGCCGCCGCCGGCGCGCAGGCCCTCGAGCACGCCCTGGAACGCGCTGAGGTCGTTGGTGAGGTCGGCGCCGCGCACGAAGAACTCGTCGCCACGGTCGCGGTAGGCGACGAGGCCGAAGCACAGGTCGGGCCGCGCGGGCAGCCGCGCGATCTGGTCGGCCACCTCGCGCATCGAACGCTTCAGCTTGGCGATCTCGTCGCCCATCGAGCCGGTGGCGTCGACCAGGAACACCACGTCCAGCCGCGCCGCCGCCGCCGCGGGCGCGTCGAGCCGGGCCTGCAGGCGGTCCTTCTGCCCCGGCTGCCAGGCGACGCGCGTGACGGCGGCGCCCTTGCGCACTTCCACCTCGAGCGGCTCGCCGGCGGCGGGCGCCACGCCGGGCTGCGGCATCAGCCACGCGCGGCCACCGGCATCGGTGCGGGCCCACAGCGGCAGCTCGCGCCCGCTGCTGTCGCGCACACGCACCTGCGCGTCGGGCACGGCCCGGCCTGCGGCGTCGCGCACGTCGAGCAGCACGCGCGCCGAGACGTCCAGGTCGCGGCGCGGCAGCTGTGGCCAGCGTTGGCGGTACGCGAGGTACTCGCCGAAGTCGGTGTTGTCGTCCACCATGCCGGCGCTCACCGGCTCGTCCGCCGGGCGCGGCGTGGCGATCGGCGGCTGCCGCGCCGGGCCGCCCGCGACCGCGACGCCTGCGGGCGGCGGCGGGGCCGACGGTGCCGCGGCCGTGTTCACCGGCGCACGCGCGTCGCGTGCCGCGGCATGGCGCTCGTGCGCGGCGCTCATCGCTTCTGCGCGCGCAGCCGCGACACGCTCGCGCGAGCCGGGCCCTGCCGCTTCGGCACGCCCGCCGGCATCGGCCACCGGTGGCTCGACCGCGGGCGCCGGGCTCGGCGCGGTGCGCAGCGCCAACACGCCCGGCATGGCCGAGAGGGTCGGGCCGCCTTCGGCCTCGCCGCGCCGCGGCCGTGCGCTCTCGTAGCCCGCCACGTCGAAGGTCGAAGGCGGCCGGCGGCAATCCTTGGCGGAAGGCATCGCCGGCGCGCCTTGCGCCACGCCGCCCCAGAGGGTGCCGGTCCAGGCCGGCGTTTGCACCGGCGCTTGCACGGCCCGCGCCGCCGCCACCGCCACGGCCGGCGAGGTCCACTCATGCGCCGGCGCCAGCTGGGATGTCAGCAGCGCCGCAGCGGCGCTGCCGGCGAGCAGCGTGACGCGGAAGATGCGGCGCGCACGGGCGCGGTGCCGGGCGGACGGACGAAGCTGGATGGTGGGGTGCGGCGTGTGTTCGATGGACGTCATGTCTGGGTTCCTCGGCTGGTCGGGCTGGTCGGTGTTCGGGGCCGCTCGCGCAGGAGCCGCCCGCGCTGGCTGATACGGCCGGTCGCGACCGATGGGGTGAACGTCGCCGCGGCAACGCGCTGCGGGCCCCGGGGCAGCCGGCGCGCATCGGGCGGCCCCAGCACGTTTCACCCCGTTCACCGCGCAGCGCCGTACAAACCCGGTGGCACACTGCCGGCCCCACGCCCATGCACCAACCGAGCGACGACGAGCTCATGCGCGCCTTTGCCGGCGGTGACGGCCATGCCTTCGAGCGCCTGTATGCGCGGCACGAACAGGCGCTCTACCGCTTCGTGCGTCGGTTGCTGGGCCAGGGGGCGGCGGCGCAGGTGGACGAGGTGTTCCAGGACACATGGATGCGCGCCATCGAGGCGCGCGCCGCGTGGGCACCGCAGGGCGCGGCCTTCCGCACCTGGCTCTTCACGATCGCCCACCACCGCGCCATCGACTGCCTGCGCAAGAGCGGCCGCGAGGTGCAACTCGACTGCGACGACGACGACCGTGCCGCGGGTCCGTTCGAGCCGGCCGGGGCCGCGTGGTCGGGCTGGCCCGATGCGCCGATCGCCGCCGACCCGGCGGCCGACGACCGCCTCTTCTGGCGCCGCGCCGGCCAGCGCCTGCTCGACTGCCTCGAAGGCCTGCCGCTGCCGCAGCGCACCGCCTTCCTGCTGCACCACGACGACGGCCTGGCGGTCGAGGAGATGGCGCGTGCGCTCGAGGTGGGCTTCGAGACGGCGAAGACCCGGCTGCGCTACGCGATGGCCAAGCTGCGCACCTGCATGGGCGCGTACCTGCCGGTGGAGGTGAAGTCGTGAGGCGCCGTACCGGCCCAAATCGGTCGCTGCGCCTCGTGGCGCGAGAAGCCCGGCGCCCTCGGCGGCGCGGCGACGCGAAGCGCCGAGGCCAGCTTGCTTGCAGGAGCGCGCGGCGGCTTGACGCACTCGGCGCGCCGCCGGGCCGACCGCAACGGGGGGCTGCGTGAGTCGCGACCACGATCTCGAGCGCGACCCGCGGCTGCAGGCGGCGCTGCGGCACGCGCCCGACGCCGACCAGAATGCGCCGCCGCTGCTGCGCGCGCGCATCCTGGCCGCGGCGCACCGTCGCGCCGGTTCGCTCGCGCAGCAAGGCGAACGCCGCCGGGCGTGGTGGCGGCTCGACTTCGACACCAGCCCCTGGCGCCTGGGCGGTGCCGGCACGGCGGCCGCGGCCGTGCTGGCGGCGACGGTGCTGTGGGTGGGGCGCGACGAGCAGCCCCAGGCGCCCGACCTGCGTCCACGAGCGGGCGATACCCGCCACCGCGACGCCGCGCCGGCGGAAGCCGTGACGGCGCGTGAGGCCGAGCCGGCGCGCCCGCGCGACTCGGCGTCTGACACGGCCACACCCCGGCGGCCCCAATCGGCCCCGGCGGCGGCGACGATCTGCGGTGCCGAGCGGGCGGGCGCTGCGTCGGCCTCACCATAACGCCGGCGGATGACCCCGCCGCCGACCGCAGGCGCCGGCGCCGGCGCCGCTGGCGAATCACTGCGGCTCCGCGGCCGAACCCACAGCCCACAGGCCAGCTCGGCCGGCGCGCAGCACCTGATGCCCCGGCTGCCGAGGCGGCGCGGGCGGGGTGATGCCCGCGCCGGAACGACGGGCCTGGCGACGCCGCCGCACCAGCCACCGCCCCGGTCGCGCCCCCGGCCAGCTGACCGCGCCGCCGGCGCGCGGCGGCGGCACAAACCGCAGGCAACGCCGCGGGGGCAGCGCGTGACGGCGTGCCCACGCCGGCTGGCGCGCGCGCCCCCGCGGGTGGCGAGGCGATGCTCGAGCGGCGCAGTGACCAGGCGCTGGACGCGACCGAAGGCGAAGCGGCCGGTCGGGCGGCTGCCGAGCGAGCCGCTGCCCGGCGATCCGAGGCGGCGCGCAGCGAGCAGACGCGCCAAGCGCGCGCCCCAACCGGTGCGACTTCGCCTGCACCCGCTGCGAGGCTGCGTGCTGCCCCCGCGGCGCCGCAGGCCGCGCCGGCCCTGCCGGCTCCTGCGGCCGCGCCCGACGCGGTGGCCCCCGCGTCACGCGCCCGCGCATCCGAGGGCGCACGTCGCGAAGCCTCGCAGACGCCGACGCCCTTCCCGGCGGGCCCGTCGAGCACCGGGCCGGCCGGGCTGGCCGGGCTCGCCGCCCGCCGCATCGTCGATCAGTGGCTCGCGGCGGCCGAGTCCGGCGGCTGGCGCCTCGTGCCCATCACCGGAGAACAGGCGGCGGACGCAACCCCGTGGCTGGCCGAGATGGCGGCCGCCGCCCGCGGGCGCTGGGCCCCTGTGGAGGCGCCACCGGTCCACGACGAAGAATGGCAGCTCACGCAGGCTGCGGCGGCGCGCGGTCGCGTGCTCTGGACGGCGGGCGCGGTGACGCTGTGCGACACCGCGCTGCGCCGTTGCGAGCAAGCCGCGTTGGACGAGGCGATGATTCGCGCGCTGCGTCGGACGCCGACACGCTGAGCCGCGAGGCGCCGAGGCTCAGGCGCCAAAGCGCCGATCGCACCGATCGCGCCGCATTCCAAGCCGGCCGTCAAGTGTGGCGCTGACCGAGGTCGCGCGCTGCCGCGGGCGCGGCAAGGTGAAGAGCAGGATGAAGAGCAGGCGCCGGGCACGGGTTCCGGTACTCCGCCCAGTGGTGCGGTCGGTTCTCGCCTGTCGTCAGACGTGACTTTGCCAGCCGGGGCCGCATCGCGGACAGCGGAAGAGGCCCGGTTTGCGGCCCCAGTTCACGCGCCGCGCCGCTGCCGGCGCGTCCATCACTTCGCGTAGCGCCTCTCCAGCCACGCGAGCAGCGTGCGCAGCGCCTGCGCCTCGCCGCCCACCGGCCGGCCCGGCTTCGCGCTGTCGTTCCACGCGAACAGGTCGATGTGCAGCCACGGCAGCTTGGCCGGAACGAAGTCCTCGAGGAACAGCGCGGCGGTGATTGCGCCGGCCATCGGCCCCTTGCCGGTGTTGACGATGTCGGCGATCTCGCTCTCGATCAGCGGGTGGTAGTCGCGCCACAGCGGCATGTGCCACAGCGGGTCGCGCTGCGCGAGCCCGAGGTCGACGATGTCGCGCGCCATGCCCAAGTCGCGGCAGAAGAGCGCCGGCAGCGCCGGCCCGAGCGCCGTGCGCGCCGCACCGGTGAGCGTGGCCAGGTCGATCACGAGGTCGGGCTGGCCCTCGGCTGCGTAGGCGAGCGCGTCGCAGAGGATCACGCGCCCCTCCGCATCGGTGTTGCCGACTTCGATCTGCAGCCCGGCGCGGGTCTTGAAGATGTCGCCGGGCCGGAAGGCGTTGCCGGCGATGGCGTTCTCCACCGCCGGGATCAGCAGCTGCAGCCGCACCGGCAGTGCCAGCGCCATGACGAGCTGCGCCAGCGCCAGCGCGTGCGCGGCGCCACCCATGTCCTTCTTCATCAGCCGCATGCCATCGGCGGACTTGATGTCCAGGCCGCCGCTGTCGAAGCACACACCCTTGCCGACGATGGCGACCAGGGGATCGCGCGCGCGGCCCCAGGTCAGCTCGACGAGGCGCGGCGCTCTTGCCGCCGCGCGGCCCACCGCGTGCACGGCCGGGAAGCCCTTGGCGAGCAGCTCGTCGCCGACGATCTCCCGCACCTTGGCCTTGTGCGGTCGGGCAGCCAGGCGCACGGCAGCGGCCAGCTCGGCCGGCCCCATGTGCTCGGCCGGCGTGTTGACGAGGTCGCGCGTGGCGGCGATGACCTCGGCCAGCAGCAGGCTGCGCCGCGAGCCGGCCGTCGCCGCCAGCGTGAGCCGCGCCGGCTCGCGCGGGCGCGCCTTGTACAGATCGAAGGCATAGCTGCCCAGTTGCCACGACAGCGCCGCCGCCGGCTCGTCACCGGCGAGCCCGGTGTCACCGCCGAGGTGGTAGTCGCCTGTCGGCAGTGCCTTGGGCAATGCGGCCAGCAGCCAGGGATCGGCGACGTCGCGCACCCCGGCCCAGACGCTGGCGAGCGTGCCGGCGGGTCCCGGCACGAGCGCGTGGCTGTTCGCCCGGCCGGCAAAGCCGGTCGCCACCAGCCAGCGTCGCACTTCGGGCGCCAGCGTTCGCGCGTGGTCGTCCCAGGTCGTGCTGGTGGTCAGGTGGATCGGTACGCTGCCGCGCGCGGGTCGGGACTGGAGTTGAACGGTCATCTCGGGCGTCGTCGGTGGAGTCCGTCGGCGTGACGGCTTGGGCATTCCATGCTGCCACAGCGATGCGAGCCGTTTCTGGCGCAGCCCGGCCACAGGTCTGGGCCGGCGGCGCGGCCGCGACCCGTGCGCGCCGCCGCGTGCAAATGCATCACCGCGCTGCGGCGCTCCGCCGGAAGGTGGCATCGATCGCAGGCATGATGCCCGGGCGACGACGGGACAACGCGCAGGGAGGCGATTCGGGGCATGGAGCTGGGCATCAACGGCCGCAGGGCGCTCGTGTGTGCCTCGACGCAAGGGCTCGGCCATGCCTGTGCGCTGGCGCTGGCCGACGAAGGCTGCGAGGTCTGGATCAACGGCCGCAACGCAGCGCGGCTGGCCAGCGCCGCCGAGCAGATCCGACGGGCCACCCACGGCCGGGTGCACATGGTGCAGGCCGACCTGAACACCGAAGGCGGCCGCGAGGCGCTGCTCGCCGCCTGCCCGGCGCCCGACATCCTCGTCACCAACCACCCGGGGCCCGCCCCGGGTCAGGCGGCGGACTGGGACCGCAACGGCCTCGCGGCGGCGTTCGAGTCCTACTTCGTCGCCGCGGTGCTGCTGATGCGTGCCGTGCTGCCCGGCATGCGCGAGCGGCGTTTCGGGCGCATCGTCAACGTCGCCAACAGCCTGCGTGCGCACAACGGTGCCTTCGTGCTGACGAGCGCGGCGCGAGCCGGCCTCGCCGCGGCCGGCAAGGCGCTGGCGCGCGAGGCCGCGGCCGACAACGTCACCATCAACAACCTGCAGCCCGAACGCTTCGACACCGCGCGCCAGGAGTTCCTGGCGCGGCGCATGATGGCCGAGCTCGGCCTGACGCGCGACCAGGCGCGCCAGCGCCTGGCCGACTCGCTGCCGGCACGCCGGCTCGGCCGGCCGGAAGAGTTCGGCGCCGCCTGCGCCTTCCTGTGCAGCGCCAATGCCGGCTTCATCACCGGGCAGGATCTGCGCCTCGACGGCGGCGCGGCGACAGTGGTGGTGTAGCCCGGCGCGCCCGGCCTCAGACGACGTTCAGTTCACGCAGCGGCCGCTGCTCGAGCACCCGCTGCCAGCCGAGCGCACGCAGGTCGAGCGTGCGGAAGCCGCCGTGCGCGACGAGCTCGGCCAGCGCGCGGCCCACGGCCGGCGCCTGCTGCAGGCCGTGCCCGCTGAAGCCGTTGGCGAAAAGCAGGTTGTCGACTCCGGGGTGCGCGCCCAGGATGACGTTGTGGTCGAACAGGTTGACGTCGTAGTGGCCGGCCCACGACGAGAGCACGCGTGCCGCCTCGAAGCCGGGTACGCGGTGCGCCAGCAGCGGCCAAAGGCGCTCCTCGAACCAGCGCGCGGGGACGTCGAAGTCGTTGCTCTCCCGGTCCTCGGCCTCGGCCGGGGCGATGCCGCAGAGGAAGCCCTGCCCCTCGGGCCGGAAGTACAGCCCGCACGGATCGATGACGAGCGGGCAGCCGCGCGCCGCTTCGGGACTTCGGAAGTGGAAGACGCAGCGCTTGCGCGCCTGCACCGGCAGCTCGATGCCGGCCGTGCGTGCCAGCGCCGCTGCGCCGGTGCCGGCAGCGTTGATGACCGTGCCGCAGGCGACGAGGTGGCCGTCGGCCATGTGCACCGCAACGATGCGCGAGCCCACGCGCACGAGCGCGTCGACTCGCGCATGCCGCCACGTGACGCCGAGCGCCTTCGCCTTGCGCTGCAGGCCCTGCATCAGCCCGTGGGCGTCGAGCCACCCTTCGCCGGCCAGGCCGAGCGATCCGCCGGCCAGGTCCCGCGTGGCGAGCCACGGGAAGCGCGCCGCCAGCGCATCGCGGCGCAGCAGCACCACCTCGGCGCCCTCGGCCCGCTGCACCGCGTGGTTGCGTTCGAGGGTCGGCCAGCCTGCCTCGCTGGCGAGGAACAGATAGCCCGCCTCGACGAAGCCGATGAGCGGTGCCTCGCCGTTCACGGCCAGCCGCCGCGGCGCCTCGCGCAGGAAGGCCGTGCCGAACATCGACATGCGCACGTTCTCGGGCGTGCTGAACTGGTGCCTGATCGACGCCAGCGAACGCGTCGTCGCGCAGTGCGCGTAACTCGGGTCGGCCTCGAGCACGAGCACTCGCGCACCGGGCGGCAGCGCCTCGGCAAGGAAATACGCGGCGGCGCTGCCGACCACGGCGCCACCGACGATGACGACATCGAAGCTCTCGGTCATTTCCCCGAGTGTTCCACGCCACCGGGCTCGCACAGAATAGGCCGCAGATGACGACCCCCAGCGGCCGGCTGCACTGCGTGATCGACATCGACGCGTCGGGCTTCGGTCGGCAGAGCTACCCCATCGAGGTCGGCTGGGCGCTGGCCGACGGCCGCACGGGCTGCCTGCTCGTGCGGCCGCCGGCGCACTGGACGCACTGGGACGATGCGGCCGAACGCGTGCACGGCATCAGCCGCGAGACGCTGGCGCAGCACGGCCATGCGCCGGGCGACGCGGCGCAGCGGTTGAATGCCGAGCTCGGCCACGAGATCGTCTACTCCGACGCCTGGGGCCACGACTACGCGTGGCTGGCGCGCCTGTTCGAAGAGGCGCAACTGCCGCGCAGCTTTCGCCTCGAGCCGGCGGCGAGCCTGTTCGGCGAGACGCTGCTCGGCCAGCTCGACGAGGTGCACAAGGCGGCGTTCACCGAGCTCGCGGTGACACGCCACCGTGCGAGCAACGATGCGCGTGCGCTGCAGCGCGCGCTGCAGGCGCTGGACGCGAGGCCGGGCCGCCGGATGCGCTGAGGCCAAGTGGCGGTCGCGCCGTTCAGCGCGGCTCGCGCTCCTGCAGCACGCGCCACATCACCTTGCCGCTGCCACTCTTGGGCAGCGCGTCGGCGAACTCGACGATCTTCGGCACCTTGTAGGCGGCCATGTGCTCGCGCGCCCAGGCGACGATGTCCTCGGCGCGCACCTGGCCGCGCGCCTCGGCGCGCGGCACGATCACCGCCTTCACCGTCTCACCGCGGTACGCGTCCTTCGTGCCGATGACGCAGGCCTCCTGCACCCACGGGCACTTGAACAGCAGCAGCTCCACCTCGCTCGGCCAGACCTTGAAGCCGCTGGCGTTGATCATGCGCTTCAGGCGGTCGGTCATGAAGAAGTAGCCTTCCTCGTCCATGCGGCCGAGGTCGCCGGTGCGGAAGAAGGGCTTGCCGTCGATCTCGACGAAAGCCGCCTTCGTCGCCTCGGGGTGGCGCCAGTAGCCCTTGAAGACCATCGGCCCGTGCGTGACGATCTCGCCCGCTTCACCCGGCGGCAGCTCGCGCAGCGTGTCCGGGTCGACGATGCGGCTGTCGACGCCGAAGATCGGGATGCCCAGGCACTGCAGCTTGGCGCGCTCGGGCAGGTTCGAGTGGCTCGGCGCCGCCGTCTCGGTGAGGCCGTATCCCTCGCAGAACGTGAGGCCGAACTCCTCGCGCAGGCGCTCGGCCACGGCCTGCGGCATCGCCGCGCCGCCGCCGCTGATGTAGCGCAGGCTCGAGAGGTCGAAGCTCCTGTAGTTCGGGCTGCCGAACAGGTCGATGACCATCGTCGGGATGCAGGTCCAGTGCGTGACGCGATGGCGCGAGATGAGGCGCCCGGCCAGTTCGCGGTCCCAGCGCGGCATCAGCACCGCGGTGCTGCCGATGTAGATGCAGGCCAGCACGCTGTACATCATGCCGGTGATGTGGAACATCGGCACCACCGCGAGCGACACCGCTTCGGCGCTGGCGAAGCCCCACAGGCCCCCACCGACGACATTGGCCATCAGCGTGCGGTGCGTGTGCATGCAGCCCTTGGGCAGGCCGGTGGTGCCCGAGGTGTAGGGCAGCAGCGCCAGGTCGTCGGGCTGCGCCTGCGGCGGTCCCGCCGGGCGATGGCCGGCAGCCAGCGCCTGCGCCCAGCGCGTGCACCGTGGCGGCAGCGGCGGGTCCGCGAGCAGCCACTCGAGGATCGCGGGCGACGGGCGCTCGGCGTCGTCGAGCACCTCGGGCATGGTGTCGCAAAGGCGCGTGGCGACGATGTGCCGCAACTGCTGCTCCTGCGGCAGGCGCGCGCTGGCCTCGGCCACGATGCCGGCCAGGTCGACGCTGGTGATGGCGAAACGCGCCTCGGGGTCGACGATGTAGTGGCCGAACTCGTCGGCGCGGTTCATCGGGTTCACCGGCACCACCACCGCATCGGCCCGCTGCACGGCGTACAACGCGATGACGAACTGCGGGCAGTTCTGCATGAAGAGCAGCACACGATCGCCGCGCTGCAACCCGTGCGCCTGCAGCCAGCCGGCCAGCGCCTCGGCCTGCGCCTGCAGCTGCGCGAAGGTGAGCGGGCGGCCGAAGAAGACATACGCCGGCTTGCCGGGATAGCGGCGGGCGCTGACCTCGAGGTTGAACCAGAGTGAAGTCTCGGGAATGGTCAGCTGGCGCGGCAGCCGCTTCGGCCAGATCGCGGCGTGTGGTGGCACCCGCGCGGCACCGGCCTCGGCGCGCCCGGTGTCCGGCGCGCCGTCAATTGGGGACATCTTGGCGCGGCCGGGCCTGCTGACGCCAGGCCCGGCAGTCCGCATGATTCTGCAGGCGCGGCCGCAGGCATTCGCGCTCCATGCAGAAGTGATACGAGACGGGGGTGCGGCCGGCACACGCCAACGACGGCGCCAGGGGCGGCAAGGGCGCGGCCGGCGCCGTCGCCGTGGGCCCCCTCGCGCCCGGCCCCGTGGCTGGCGTGGTCGCGGCGGCAGGGGCTGGCACGGGAGCCGTGCCCATCATCGGCGCGGGCCTGGCCGGCGGCAGCGCAGCCGCGGGGCCGGCATCGCGCCCCGCGCTCGAAGCACCGTCGGCGGAGCCGCCGGCACCCGCCGCCTGGGCAGGGGGCTCGCCGGGCGCAGACGCGGTTGACGATCCGGTTGGCGATCCGGTTTGCGCCCCCGCCGCTGCCGGCACCACGGGCCCGGCCGGCGCGGGAGCAGCGCCCACCGGGCCTCCGCCCGCCGAAGGCGTGGCGGCGGCGGGCGGGTCCGCGGTCGTTGCGGCCGGCACGGCACTGGCCGGCGCCGACGCTGCAGCGGCGCCGACCGCCTGCGACCCCGACGCCGCGAAGCGTGTCCACCCGAAGTACCCCAGCGCGCCGGCAGCCACGACCACCAGCGCGGCCAGTGCCGGCAACGGCGAGTGTTCCCGCGGTGGCGTCACGCGGTGCGTCGCGTCGGCGGCCAGCGGCGGGTGTTCACCATGCGCGGGCGCGAAGGGGCGCTCGCGCCCCGTTCGTGCGTCTCGCACCGGCTCCGCCCCGCGCGGGTGCTGAGGCGGCAGCGTGCCGAGGTCGAACTCGATGTCGGCCGGCGCGATGTCGCCCAGCGGCACCGTCACGGGTGCATCGACCGGCGATGGCGGCAGGCCGCCGCCGCCCGGCCCCGCAGCCCGGTGCACGTGCGGGCGGTGCGGCAGCGGCGCGCGCCCGTCGAGCACGGCACGCAACTCGGCGACGCTGCGCGGGCGGTCGTCGGGCTTCGGCGCCAGCATCCAGTCGATGGTGGCCAGCAGCTGCGGCGAACAGCCGGGCAGCGGCATCGCCGCCAACCCGCTCGACTCGTCGGCCACCGCGCGCGCCGTGGCCGGCGGCGGCGGGTGCCCCAGCAGCATGAAGTGCATCGTCGCGCCGAGCGCATAGAGGTCGGTCCAGGGGCCCTGCTTGACGGCGCTCGTCTCGGCGTACTGCTCGATCGGCGCGTAGGCCGGCTTGAGGATCGCCGTCAGCGTCTGCGTCTTGCCGCTGATGACGCGCCGGGCCGCGCCGAAGTCCAGCAGCACCGGGCGGCCCTGGCCGCCGTCGGTTTCGAGATGGATGTTGTCGGGCGCGATGTCGCGGTGGTAGACGCCCTCGTTGTGCAGCCGCTCCAGCGCTCCGAGCAGCTGCCCGAGCACGCTGCGGATCCACGCCTCGTCGGGGCCGCGCCCCGTGGTGCGCCGGATGTCCTTCAGCGTCTGCCCCCGCAGCACGGGCATCGCCATGTACGCGGTGCCATTGGCTTCCCAGAAGCGGTGCACCTTGATCAGCGACGGGTGGTCGAAGCGCGCCAGCAGCTTGGCTTCGTTGACGAACGAGCGCAGCCCGAGCGCGAAGACCTCGGCGTCGCTCTGCGAACGCAGCGAGACGTGCATCGTCTCCGTGCGCCCGGCCATCGACGCGGGCATGTACTCCTTGATCGCCACCTCGCGCTCCAGCGCGTGGTCGAAGGCGAGGTATACGATGCCGAAACCGCCCCCGCCGAGCAGGCCACGGATCTCGAACTCCGCCAGCCGCGTGCCCGGCGGCAACGCGCTCTCGGCTTCGGGCAGGGCGCGCGCGGCATCGGACATGTCGAGGGAAGCTTAGCAGGGAGGCTCGTTGCACACAGCGCCGCTTTCCCCGAGACGAGTGACGCATGGCCGTGGTTCGCCACCGGCATGCGGGGTGGCGCCCACGGGTCTCCGTCGAACGGGGGGCAGCGGGTCGCCACGCGGTGTCGCGAAGGCGTCGCGGCGTGCGCCCCGGTCCGGGCGGAGGCTCGGGTCAAGGCTCGGGGCGGGCCTGATGTCGGCCCTCGCGGGGCTCCTGCTCGCGCTGCCCGCAGCCGCCTTCGACCTGCAGGGCCACCGGGGCGCCCGTGGCCTGGCGCCGGAGAACACGCTGTCCGCCTTCCGCGCGGCCCTGGCCATCGGCGTGCACACGCTCGAGCTCGACGTGCACGTCACGCGCGACGGCGAGGTGGTCGTCACGCACGACCCGCGCCTGAACCCCGCCTTCACGCGTGATGCCGAAGGCCGCTGGATCGACGAGCCCGGCCCTGCCGTGCTGCAGCTGAGCCTGGCGGAGCTGCAGCGCTTCGACGTCGGCCGGCCGAAGCCGGGTTCCCGCTACGCGCAGCAGTGGGCCGCGCAACGCGCCGCCGACGGCGAGCGGGTCGTCACGCTGGGCGCCCTCTTCGACGAGGTGAAGCGGCGCGGCGCCTCGGCCGTGCGCTTCAACATCGAGACCAAGCTCAACCCGAACACGCCCGACCTCACTCCCGCCGCCGAGCCCTTCGCGCGCGCCGTGCTCGACGTCGTGCGCGGGCACGGCATGGCGCAACGCGTGTCGATCCAGAGCTTCGACTGGCGCACGCTGGCGGTCGTGCGGAAGCTCGCGCCGGAGATCCCGACCGTGGCGCTGACCGCGCGGCGCGACTTCCTCGACAACATCACCGACGGCCGCTGGACCGCCGGCCATTCGCTGGCCGCCAGCGGGAACTCGCTGCCGCGCCTGGTGAAAGCATCGGGCGCCGCCGTCTGGTCGCCCTTCCATGGCGACCTCACCGAGGCCCTGCTGGCCGAGGCGCACGCACTGGGCCTGAAGGTCGTGCCGTGGACGGTGAACGATCCGGCGATCATCGATCGCCTGCTCGGCTGGGGCGTGGACGGCCTCATCAGCGACTACCCCGACCGCGTGCGCGCGGCCATGGCCCGGCGCGGCATGGCCTTGCCGCCGCCGGCTTGAGCGCGCAGGCCGCGTCTTCGTCCCCCGCCTCGTTGCGCTCGGCGAGTTCGAGTCCGGCGCCACCGCGGCCTGGTTCGGGCCGGTGGGCTCGGTGGTCCACCTCGCTCTCTGCGACCCCGCTTTCGGCCCCGCCCTGAACCACCCGCCGGTTCACTCGCCGCGCTTGGCCAGCATGCGCACGCGGGCGCCCCGGGCGCGCGCCTTCCACAGCGACACCTGCGTCTTGCGCTCGAGCGCACTCAGGGTGTCACGGCGGGCCTCGCGCTGCAGCTTGGCCCAGTTGCGCAGCCGCTCCTCGCTGACGAAGCCGCGCACGGCGCAGCCGGGCTCGCCCTCGTGCCGGCAGTCGCGGAAGCGACAGCTCATCGCGCGCGTCGTGATGTCGTCGAAGACCTCGCCGATGGCGTCGGCATCCCCGTCCAGGCGCAGCGTGCGCAGCCCGGGCGTGTCGATGATGCAGCCGCCGCTGGCGGCACGATGCAGCACGCGGGCCCGCGTCGTGTGGCGGCCGCGGTTGTCGCCGCCCCGGTTGGCGCCGGTGCGCTGCACGTCGCGGCCGACGAGCGCGTTGGTGAGCGTGCTCTTGCCCGCGCCGCTGGAACCGAGCGCCACCACCGTCTGGCCCGGGCCAAGCCACGGCGCCAGCTGGCGCTGCGGTTCGTCGCCGAGTGCGTTCAGCGCCACCGCCTCGGCGCCGGCAGGCAACGCCGTGCGCGCCTGCGCCAGGCGCGCTTGCACCACCTGGGCACTGCCTGCGATGTCGGCCTTGGTCAGCACGACGAGCGGCAGCACGCCGGCCATGCGCACCAGCGCCACGTAGCGCTCCAGCCGGCGCAGGTTGAAGTCGTGGTCGAGCCCCATCACCAGCATCGCCGTGTCGACGTTGCTGACGAGCACGACGCGCTCGACCTTGTCGCGCCCGTCGTGCAGCCGGCGTGCCAGCTGGTTGAGCGGCGGCAGTCGCTCGTCGACCCACCACTCGCCATGGGCGTTGCGGCGCGCCAGCACCCAGTCGCCAACGGCCAGTGCGTCGGCCTCGGCAGCCAGTGCCTGGCGCAGCGCCGGCAGCTGACGCGCGGCGTGCTCCCGCACGCCGTCGTGCAGCACCAGACCCTCGCGGTGCACTTCGGCCACGCGCATGAGCGCTGGCTCGCCGGCTGGTGCGTGCCCGTCGCCGGGCATCGGTGATTGCAGCCGCAGGCGCGCCTCGGCGGCCATCGCGGGGGCCAGGCCGATGGCCTGCAGCTGCCCCGCCACGTCTTCGTTCCACATCGTCGTGAGTTCCCGGTTGTCAATGCGTTCGCTGCCGGCAGGCAGGCGCGCTCGCGCGCGCGTCACCGGCGGTGCCTCGGCGCACGCAGCACGCAGCACGCAGCTGCGCCGCCGACGGCCTCGGCCAGTCGAGGGGGAGGGAGTGGTCGGACCGCGAACCCGGCTTCAGCCGGGGGTCATGGCAGCCGCGCGCTCACGGTGGCGATCGAGCCGCGCAAAGGCGCGGCGACGCGTCGTCAGCGGCGTGCGGGCGCACCTCGCGAACCGAGGCGGACGCGGGCCGACAGGCGGGCAATGTCATTCGTCGTCATGGCAAGCCTCCTGTGGCGTGGGGTGGTGAAGCCGGCGAGAGCCGGCGCGGGCCCGCACTGGCGGGCTGGGGCGCGACTGTGCCCGGGCCACCGGGACACGTCAAGGCCTTCGGATGGTCGATGTGCGGACGACGCGCCGGGTTGGAACCGGTCGCATCGACGGACCGGGGCGAGGCGCTCGTTATGCTGGTCGGGCCATGCAAGCCTGGTACGTGGACGACACGATCGTCGTCATGGAGAAGCCCGCCGGCCTGCTCGCCGTGCCGGGCCGCGGCGAGGACAAGCGTGCGAGCCTCAGCGAACACGTGCGCGAGCGTTGGCCCGACGCGCTTGTCGTGCACCGGCTCGACATGCCGACCTCCGGCCTGATGCTGTTCGCTCGCGGCGCCGCCGCGCAGCGCTGCCTGAGCATGGCCTTCGAGGCGCGGCGCATCGCCAAGCGCTACGTCGCCGTCGTGCACGGCCTCGTCGCCGGCGACCGCGGCGAGATCGACGCGCCGCTGGCGGTGGACTGGCCGAACCGCCCGCGCCAGTGCATCGACCGCGCGCACGGCCGGCCTTCGCTGACGCGCTGGCGCGTGCTGGCGCGCGACGAAGCGGCACAGCGCACGCGCTTGGCGCTGGAGCCGGTCACCGGCCGTGCGCACCAGCTGCGCGTGCATCTGCTGTCGATCGGCCATGCCATCGTCGGCGATGCGCTCTACGGCCACGGCGACGGGGCACCCGACGCGACCTCGCCGCGGCTGATGCTGCATGCCTCGCGCCTCGCGTTCGCGCACCCGCACGATGGGCATGCGGTCGAGTTCGAGAGCCCGCCACCGTTCTGAATGCCCGCGCCGCGAGCGCGGCGCACCCGACAGCTCAGCCGAGCAGCACCCCCGTGCCGCGCGCCGCGCGCAGCAACTCGTGGTCCGGCGGCACCGGGCGCGAGCGCCCGGCGATGTCGGCGAGCGGAATGCTCGTCACCTGCGCGCCCTGCAGCGCCACCATGCGGCCGAAGCGGCCGGCGGCCACGAGCTCGGCCGCGTGCACGCCGTAGCGCGTGGCCAGCACGCGGTCGAAGGCGGTGGGCGTGCCGCCGCGCTGCATGTGCCCGAGCAGCGTGCTGCGCACCTCGCAGCCGACGAGCGGCTGCAGCCGCTCGCGCAGCACGTGCCCCACGCCGCCCAGGCGCACGGGGTCGGCCGCGTCATCGACGCGTTCGCGCACCACCAGGTCACCATCGATGCGCACGCCCTCGGACACGCAGACGAGCAGGCTGCCGGCGCCGCCGTCGGCCAGCTCCACGGCCTGCGCTCGTTCGGCCAGCGCCTGCAGCGAGAACGGCAGCTCGGGAATGAGGATCACGTCGGCGCCCCCGGCCAGCCCGCCCTCCAGGGCGATCCAGCCGGCGTGCCGCCCCATCGTCTCGAGGATCATCACCCGGCCGTGGCTGCGCGCCGTCGTCGCCAGGCGGTCCAGCGCCTCGGCGACCACGGCCACGGCGCTGTCGAAGCCGAACGAGCGGTCGGTGGCGGGCAGGTCGTTGTCGATCGTCTTCGGCACGCCCACCACCGGCACACCCAGGGCCTCGAAGCGCTCGGCGATCTGCATCGTGCCGTCGCCGCCGATGGCCACCAGTGCATCGACGCCGAGCTCGCGCAGGTACGCCACCGCCGCGGCGGAGTGGTCGGCGCCCTGCCACCGGAACGGGTCGCAGCGGTTGTGCGTGCCGAGGATCGTGCCCCCTTCGGCGAGGATGCCGGCAACGTCGGCCGGCGCGAGCGGCCGCGAACGCCGCGCCACGAGGCCGTGGAAGCCGCGCTCGATGCCGGTGACGCGTGCGCCGCACTCGCGCGCCAGGGCCAGCGTGACCGCGCGGATGACGGCATTCAGGCCGGGGCAATCACCACCGCCGGTGAGGATCGCGATGTGCAGTGGAGCGCCCACGGTCGACCTCCCGAAACCCGGCCTCAGCCGGCGGCACGCGAGCTCCTTCGGCTCGCCCGCCCGGAACCACGGCCGGAGCCTTCACGCGCAGCGGCACGAGGCGTGCGCAACCAGGACGCGAGATCGGCCTTGAGCTGCGCGAGGTCGGCCTGGCGCGTGTACATCATGTGCCCGGCATCGTAGTACCGGTGGGCAACGCGCCGGCGCACCTCGGCGGGGATGTCCAGCCGCGCCAGCGACCAGTCGCTGGCGCTGTACGGCGTGCCCAGGTCGTAGCGGCCGCTGGCGGCCAGCACCTTCAGGTGCGGGTTGCGGCGCAGCGCACGCGCCAGATCCGGGCTCGTCGACGCGAAGCCCATGCGGCCGAAGCCCGGGTTGCCCTCGCGGCTCCAGCCCCAGCCGCGGTTGACCTCGACGTTCAGCACCTGGTAGCGCGCCTCGATGTCGAGGCCCAGCTGCTCGCGGAAGTAGGCCATCGCGGCCATCGTGTACGGCGCGGCGATGGCCTCGATGCCGGGGTCGAACTCCCAGTCGCGCGTGCGGCTGGCGGCCATCGGCCCGGTGGCGCGCGCCTCCAGGCGCCCGACGATGAGGCCGCGGTCGCGCAAGGCCTCGAAGAAGAAGGTCTGGTCGCTGATGCGCAGGTTCTTCTCCTCGACCAGCGCGCGCGGCAGGCCGGTCACCTCCGACAGGCGCCTGGCGATACGCGCGCGCTCCTTCTCCGTCAGCCGCGAGCCGGCCTGCAGCGCCGCTGCGTAGTCCTCCTGCACGAAGGCCTCGGCCGCTTCGCGCGCCGCGGCGCTCGAGGCACCGAGGCTGCCGCGCAGCAGGCCGTGGAACTGCGCCGCGTTGGCAAAGCCGGGCACGAAGAGCGCGTACGGCAGGTCGTTGGCCGGCGCGAAGACGATGCTCTGCAGGTCCATCGCGCACGACACGAGCACGAGGCCCGACACCGCCACGCCCAGCGTCTGCAGCCGGTCGGTGATGGCCGCGCCGCGGGTCGTGCCGTAGCTCTCGCCGGCCAGGTACACCGCCGAGCCCCAGCGCTTGTGCCGCGTCAGCCACAGGCGGATGACCTCGGCCAGCGCCTCGGCGTCGCCGTCCACCGACAGCATCTTCTTGCGCGCCGCCTCGTTGGCGGTGACCGACCAGCCGGTGTGCGGCGGGTCGATGAAAACGAGGTCGAAGTGCTCGAACCACGACAGCGGGTTGTCCTCGACGCCGTAGGGCGGCAGCGGCATCGAGCCGTCGTCGGGCACGACGATGCGCTTGGGGCCGAGGGCGCCCAGGTGCAGCCAGATCGACGCCGAGCCCGGCCCGCCGTTGAAGGCGAAACACACCGGCCGCCCGGCGGCCGAGGCGCCCTTGAGCAGGTAGGCGGTCGTCAGCACCGCGGCCTGCGGCTCGCCGGCGGCGCCGGCCAGGCCATCGGCACCGACGGGCAGGAAGACGGCCGACGCCGTGTACTCCATGCGCTCGCCGCCGATCTCGGCCGTGCCGGTGCTCTCGGCCGCTGCTCGCGCCAGCAGCTTCTCGACATGCTCCTTCTGCCGCTTCGCGGCCTCGGCATCGGGGGTGGCGGCACTCGGCGCCGCGGTCGCTTCGCTCACGGGGTCTCCTCGGGTTGCGTGATCTTCGGTGGTGTGGGCTCTCGAGTCGATCCGGCTTTGCCGGGGCGACCCGAACCCCGCGGGGGGCGGGGCCGGGCTGGCCCGGCCCTGGGGGCCTCAGCTGCCGGCAAGCATGGCCGCGTAGCGCGGCAGGTCGACGTTGCCGCCGCTGACGATGACGCCGACGCGCCGGCCACGCAGGGCGAGCACACCTTCCAGCAGCGCCGCCGCGGCGAGGCAGCCGGTGGGCTCGACGACGATCTTCACGCGCTCGGCGAAGAAGCGCATCGTGCGCACGAGCTGCTCGTCGCTGACGGTGACGACACGCCGCACGAGGCGCTGGATGACGGGGAAGGTCAGCGCACCGGCGGCCTGCGTCTGCGCACCGTCGGCGATGGTGCGCGGCGTGTCGATGCGCACGATGCGCCCGGCGGCGAGGCTTTGCTGCACGTCGTTGCCGGCTTCGGGCTCGACGCCGATCACCTCCACGCCGGGCGAGCGCGCGTGCGCGGCCACGGCGCAGCCCGAGATGAGGCCACCGCCGCCGACGCAGACCACGAGCGCGTCCAGCGGCCCGACCTCGTCGACCAGCTCGGCGGCCGCCGTGCCCTGCCCGGCCATGACGTGCGGATGGTCGAACGGCGGGATCAGCGTCATGCCGCGCTCGGCGGCCAGCCGCCTGCCGATCGCCTCGCGGTCTTCCTTGTAGCGGTCGTAGAGCACCACCTCGCTGTCGCGCTGCCCCTGCTGGTACTCGCGTGTCGCGGCCAGCTTCGCCGCCGGCGAGTCGGTGGGCATGACGATGACGCTCGGCATGCCGAGCAAACGCGCCGCCAGCGCCACCGCCTGCGCGTGGTTGCCCGACGAGAAGGCGATGACGCCGCGCGCGCGCTCGGCCGGGCCGAACTGCGCCAGCGCGTTGTAGGCACCGCGGAACTTGAACGCACCCATGCGCTGGAAGTTCTCGCACTTGAAGAAGAGCTTCGCGCCTGTGCGTTCGTCGGCCTGGCGCGAGGTCAGCACCGGTGTGCGGCGCGCGACGCCGGCCAGCCGCGCGGCGGCGGCATCGATGTCGGCGGGCTGGATGGCGAGGTCGGTGAACAGTGCTGCGTCGGTCATGGCAAGGCGGGGTGGATGGTGCGAGGTGGGAGCTGGCGGCGGCGGCCGGGTTCTCAGCCGGTGGCCGGGCCGGGCGGGCCCTGGAAGCCACCGCGGCGGTAGGTCAGCACGAGCGTGTCGCGGTGGGCCTCGTCGCCGGCGCCCTCGGCCGGCTGGATCGGTGTGGTCTCGTGGATGACGCGTTCGTCGTCGATAAGCAACACGCTCCACGGCTCGTGCAGCGTGAAGCGCACGCCCTGCGGGCCGCGCGCGTCGAACACGCGGGTCTCTCCGCCCTTCACGCCGTGGCGACCGACGAGGATCACGGCGACGAGGTCGACGCCGTCACGGTGCGCACCCTCGGGCGTGGGGCGGCCGATGCCGCCGGCGGTGTCGATGCGGAACATGTGCGCCTCGACGAACCAACGCTGGGGCCCACGCAGCATCGATGCGATGGCGCCCCCCGCCACGAGAAGGCGTCGCCATTCCGCGTCGGCCAGGAGCGCGGAAGGCAATGGCTCGAACCAGCGTTCGATGCCGCCGTGCAGCGCGTTGCATTCGACCGGCTGCCAGTGCGCGCGGTGCGGCACGGCGTGGCACTCGCTGCCTTCGACGACGAAGCTGCCATGGCGCCGCCGCCGGTACCGCCCGCCGTCGCGCAGGTGCCGGTCGGGGGGCAGGTCGTCCCACAGCGGCGTCCAGGACGGCCAGTGCGGCCCGAGCGGCATCTCGCTGGCCGGCCACAACGCCTGTTGCGAGGCGACGGCGCGCAGCGCGGCCGCTGCGAGCACGGCCCAGCCGGTGGCCGCCAGTTGCGAGGCAAGGTCGGCGGCGGCCGTGAGAGGCGGTGGGGGAGACATCGATCCGCGGGGGTGGCGAGCGCTTCCGTGACTTGCGCCGCGCAGCCTTTCCAGCCGCATGCACGAACCTGCCGCCATTGGGGAATGCACCCTAATGCGGTGTCAGCTTCCCGCGAGAAACGGCCGTTAACGTGGGTGTGCGCAGTCCCGATCGTCGCATGAACGTTCTCTCGCATCGCGAAACCGAAGCCCTGGCCCTGGTCGAGATCATCGACCTGAAGTGGCTGCTTGCCGGCGAGGGCGTGCACCTGCATGTCGAGCGGCTGCAGACCGACCCGGCCTACGCACGCGGCCTGCTCGACGCCGCGGCACGCTCGTCCAACCCCGCGTTGCCGGCGGTGGCCGAGCGCGTGCGCAAGCTGCTCAAGCTCGACCAGGCCTGAGGCACGCGCGACGCGCGTGCCGGGCATCAGGCGGGCTTTCCGGTCACCGGACCCGAATCGAACACCCACTTGGCTCGGTGACTGCCGCGCCAATGGCCAGTGCCGCTTGCCGCGCGAGGCGTACCATGCCCGCCACGCGCCGCGGCCTGCCGAGTCCGGCGCGGCGCCGGAGCCCTGCGATGAGTCCTCGGTCATCCCACCTGCCCCGCCGTTCGCCTGCCGCGCTGCTGGGCGCGGCGCTGCTTGCCGCCGCCGGCAGCGCGTGCGCGCCGCTGCCGCGCACGATCACCGCGGCCGACCTGCCGCAGGACCACCTGTTCGCGCCCGCCGGCGAGCCCGGCAGCGCCGCGGCCCAGGCCGCCGCGCAGGCCGACCGCGTGTTCGAGATGTCCGAGCCGATGCGCCGCTACGCCGATCGCGTGCTGGCCGAACCGGCCTTTCGCCGCGACCGCAGGCAGGGGCTGATCGACGCGCTGTACATGAAGGACGCGCTGGGCCTCGCCTACGACGCAGAGGCCACGCGGAGTGCCTCCGAGGCCTTCGAGGCGCGCGCCGGCAACTGTCTCTCCCTGGTGCTGATGACAGCGGCCTTCGCGAAGCACCTGGGGCTGCCTGTGGCGTACCAGCAGGTCCTGCTGGACGACGAGTTCACGCGCGCCGGTGACCTCTTCTTCGTCAGCGGCCACGTGAACGTGATGCTCGGCCGGCGCGTGCCGGCCAAGGGCGACGACGCGCAGTGGCTGACGATCGACTTCCTGCCGCAGTCGGAGCTGCGAGGCCAGCGCACCGTGCCGCTCGACGAGGGCACGCTGGTCGCGATGTTCCTCAACAACCGCGCGGCCGAGGCGCTGGCAAGCGGCGACCTGCGTTCGGCCTACTGGTGGGCACGCACGGCGGTGCGCCGTGACCCGGACTTCACCGCTGCAGCGAACACGCTGGGCGTCATCTACCAGCGCGCCGGCCACCCCGCGGCGGCCGAGCGGGCGCTGCGCTTCGTGCTCGAGCGCGAACCGGGGAGCGTCAGCGGGTGGGCCAACCTGACCCGCCTGCTGCACGCGCAAGGGCGGCACGACGAAGCGCGGGTGGCCGCCGCGCGGCTGGCGGCGCTGGAGCCGCATCCCCCGTTCCACTTCTTCGAGCTGGGCCGCAAGGCGCTGCAGGAAGGCCGTGCCGCCGACGCACGCGACCTGCTGCAGCGTGAGCTGCGCCTGCAGCCGCAACAGCACGAGGTGCACTTCTGGCTGGCCCAGGCCCACGCGGCACTGGGCGATGCGCGCCGTGCCGCGCGCCATCTCGACCGGGCGGCCGAGTACAGCCCGACACGGGCGGCGCGCGCCGTCTACGCCGCCAAGCTCGAGCGCCTGCGCGCCGTGCACCTGCACTGAGGCCCCGCACGCTGCGGGGCTGGGCAACGAACCGGGTTGCCCACGGCAGCCGGCGCGGCGCCGGCCGGGTTAGGCTTCGCACCCATGGCGAAAGCGAAGAAACCGAACGCACTGCTCGAGATCGGGATCACGATCGTCGTGCCGGCGGTCATCCTGATGAAGCTGAGCGGCGCCGATCGCCTGGGCCCGCTGCACGCGCTGCTGCTTGCACTGTCCTTCCCGCTGGCCTGGGGCCTGTGGGATGGCTGGCGGCGCCGGCGGCTGAACTGGCTGTCGGTGCTGGGCGTCATCAGCACGCTGCTCACCGGCGGCATCGGCCTGCTGCAGCTCGAAGCCCGCTGGCTCGCGGTGAAGGAAGCGGCCGTGCCGCTGGCCATCGGCCTGGCGGTGCTGGCCTCGGCCTGGACACGCCAGCCGCTCATCCGCATCCTCGTGTTCAACGCCGACCTGTTCGACGTCGACAAGGTCAACGGCGCGCTGGCCGAACGCGGCACCGGCGCGGCGTTCGAGGCGCGCTTGCGCCAGGGCACGGTGCTGCTCGCCGGCACGTTCTTCTTCTCGGCTCTGGCCAACTACGTGCTCGCGCGCTGGATCGTCACCAGCCCCGCGGGGACCGAGGCGTTCAACCAGGAGCTCGGGCGGCTGACGCTGCTGAGCTACCCGGTGATCGCGCTGCCGTCGATGGTGATGATGATGGCGTTGATGTTCTGGCTGGCACGTGGGGCGCGGCAGCTCACCGGGCTCGAGCTGGAGCAGATGCTGCTCACCGGTGGTTGAGGCAGGCCGCCCCGCCCGCCACCGGCGCCTTCAGACGATGACGGGCTCCGGCTCCAGCCGGATGCCGAAGCGGCCGTAGACGCTCTCCTGGATCGCGCGCGCCAGCGTCACCACCTCGGAGCCGTGCGCGCCGCCGCGATTGACGAGCACCAGCGCCTGCTTCTCGTAGACGCCGGCGCCGCCCACGGTCTTGCCCTTCCAGCCGCAGGCGTCGATGAGCCAGCCGGCGGCGAGCTTCACGGTGCCGTCGGGCAGCGGGTAGTGCACGATCTCGGGGTCGCGGCCGATGATGTCGCGGCACTGCTCGGCGCTCACCACCGGGTTCTTGAAGAAGCTGCCGGCGTTGCCGATCCGTGCCGGGTCGGGCAGCTTGGCGCGGCGGATCGCGCACACCCAGTCGAAGATCGTGCGCGCGTCGGGGTCCGCCATGCCCGTCTCGGCGACCTTGCGCTCGAGCTCGAGGTAGCCCAGCACCGGCCGCCACGGCCGCGGCAGGCGAATCCGCACGCGCGTGATGACCGACTTGCCGGCCAGGTGCTGCTTGAAGGCGCTATCGCGGTAGCCGAACCGGCAAGCCGCGGCGTCGAGCGCGACGCTGCGGCCGGTGACGAGGTCCACCGCGTCGAGCGACTCGAAACGATCACGCAGCTCCACGCCGTAGGCGCCGATGTTCTGCACCGGCGCCGCGCCGACGGTGCCCGGGATCAGCGCCAGGTTCTCGAGCCCCGGCCAGCCCTGCTCGATCGTCCAGGCGACGAACTCGTGCCAGTTCTCGCCGGCGCCGGCCTCGACGATCCATGCGTCGGCGCGCTCCTCGACGAGGCGCCGGCCCATGATCTCGACCTTCAGCACGAGCGCCGCGACGTCGCGCGTGAGCACGACGTTGCTGCCGCCGCCGAGGATGAACTTCGAGGCGCGGCCGAAGGTCGGGTGATCGACGACGCGCCTCACGTCGGCTTCGCTCTTCACGTGCACGAGCGTCTGCGCCAGTGCCGGCAGGCCGAAGGTGTTGAAGGGGCGCAGGCTGGCCCGGCTCTCGACGTGCAGCGTGCCATTGGCCGCGCGCACCTGGGCGGCGTCGAGGGGCTGCGTCGGCGGCGATCGCATGCGAGAATTTTACGCACCGCCCCTGACGGTCCTCGCGGTTCGTGCGCGGCTCCCGCGCGCCGCCTGCGCCGCCGGCGGAGGCAGCGAACCGATCATGCCCAGCTTCGATGTCGTCCTCGAGCCCGACCTGGTCGAGCTGCGCAACGCCGTCGAGCAGGCGAACAAGGAGATCGGCACGCGCTTCGACTTCAAGGGCTCGAGTGCGCAGGTCGAGCTGACGCAGCAAGGCGCCAGCCAGCGTGAGCTGGCGCTGCTGGCCGACAGCGACTTCCAGCTGCAGCAGGTGCGCGACCTGCTGCTGGCGCGGCTGGCCAAGCGCGGCGTCGACGTGCGCTACCTCGACCTGACGGCCAAGCCGCAGAAGCTCGGCGGCGACCGCCTGCGCCAGCCGGTGGCGGTGAAGAGCGGCGTCGATGCCGAGACGGCGCGCCGCGTGCAGCAGTTGCTGAAGGCGAGCAAGCTGAAGGTCCAGGGTGCCGTGCAGGGCGATATCGTGCGCGTCACGGGCGCCAAGCGCGACGACCTGCAGGCAGCCATCGCGCTGCTCAGGCGCGAGGTGCACGATCTGCCGCTGGCCTTCACGAACTTCCGCGCATGAACCCCATCCTCCGGACCGCCACGGCGGTCGCGCTCGCCGTGGCAGCCGCCACCGCGGCGGCGCAGGACATCTCGCTCGCCGGCCGCATGGGCGACAAGGCGCTGCTGCTGGTGCAGGGCCGCAGCGTCGTGCTGGCGGTGGGCCAGGCGAACGGCGCGACGCGCCTCGTGCGCTGGGAGCAGGACGCGGCCGTCGTCGAGCACGGTGGCGCCCAGCTGCGCCTGCGGGTCGGCGCGGCGCCTGCGCGCCTGGGCGGCGGCGCGGCCGGCGGCAACGGGGCGCGCGAGATCGTCATCCCGGTCGGCCCCGGAGGCCACTTCGTCACCGCCGGCAGCATCAACGGCCGGCCCGTGCGCTTCGTCGTCGATACCGGCGCGACGCTGGTGTCGATGTCGCGCGCCGAGGCGACACGCCTGGGGCTGGACCTGCGCGGCGCCAAGCCCGTGACGACGATCACCGCCGGCGGCATGGCGCAGGCGCAGATGCTGCCGCTGCAACGTGTGCGCGTCGGCGAGGTCGAGGTGTACGACGTGCCCGCCCTCGTCACCGAGGCGCCGATGCCCTTCATCCTGCTGGGCAACAGCTTCCTCGAGCGCTTCCAGTGGCGGCGCGAGAACGACGTGATGCGGCTCGAGCGCCGCTGATGGCGGCCGTCGGCTTGGCGCCCCAGGCCGCACCACGGCCTGCCGGTCAACCGTACTGCGCCAGCGCCGCTGCCAGCCGTGCCCGCACGGCCCGTCTCAGCGCCGCCGGCTCCACCACCTCCACCTGCTCGCCCTGGCGCAGCACGTCCATCACGAGCTCGGTTTCCTCGACGTAGGGCAGGCGCAGCTCGTAGCGGCCGTCGTCGAGCCAGCGGCCCTGCTGCTCGGCGTGCCAGACCTCGCGGCCGGCCCATTGCGCGGCGGTGCGGTCGAAGCGCAGCGTCGCCCATCGGCGCCCTTCACCGGCTCGGCCCCGCGCGCTGCCGGCGTAGATGCCGTACCCGGCGTCCATCGCCTGGGCCACCTGCGCCAGCGGCAGCTCGCGCGCCTTCTGTTCGAGCACCGTGGCGTCCTCGATCGCGTCGAGCGCGAAGCGGCGCAGCCCCTCGACGCGGTGGCACCAGGCGTCGAGGTACCACGTGCTGCGGTAGTGCACCAGGCGCTGCGGCGAGACCTCGCGTTCGCCGCTTTCGCGGCGAGCGCGCGTCAGGTAGCGCAGGTGCAGCCGCCGCCGCTGCAGCAGCGCCTCGGCGACGCGCTGGAAGAAGCGGCTGGGCACCGGACGCCTCAGTGCGCTGACGATGCGCACGCGCTGCTGCACCTGCACCCCGGCAGCCGTGCCGTCGCCGCTGCCGAGCAGCTGGTGGATGCGCTCGAGCAGCGGCTGCAGGTGGCGCGCCAGCATGCCTTCCTCGTCGAGCCCGGCCAGCAGCTGGTGCGCCATCAGCAACGAGTAAAGCTCGCCCTCGTCGAACCACAGGCCCGGCAGCTCGTGCCGCCCGCCGTGCGTCCCGGGCGGCGCGGCACCGAGCCGGTAGCCGTTGGCCTCGCGGTCGTACTCGATCGGCGCGCCGAGCCGGCTGCGCAGGTACTCGAGGTCGCGCTTCAGCGTCGCGCGCGACACCTCGAGCTCGTCGAGCAACGCCTGGAAGCTCACCGCGCCGCGGGTGCGGATCAGGCGTTCGATCTTGTACAGCCGCTCGGTGTTGGCCATCGCGCGAGCCTAGCGCACGCCCGGCGTGCACCGCCCGGCCCGTGGACCGGGACGGGCGACGGTCGAGCTGCCGCCAGCCGCAGGCGGCCCGTTGTCAGCCGCAGGCGGCCCGTCGTCAGCCGCAGGCCAACGGCCGTCAGCGCGGCAACCCGGTCCAGCCGCCGCCGAGCGCCTTCATCAGGTCCACCGTGGCGGCCAGCTGGCGCTCGCGGTTGCGCACCACCTCCAGCGCAGCGCCAGCCGCGGTGCGCTCGGCCTCCAGCCGCTCGAGCGAGCCGGAATAGCCGGCGTCGAAGCGCGCCTTCGCCAGCTCGAGCGCGCGCGCCGCGCTGTCGCCTCGCGCCCGCACGTCGGGTTCGGACTCCCGCGCCGCGCGCAGCCCGGCCAGCGCGTCGGCAACCTCCTTGAAGGCCGACGACACAGCCTGCTGGTAGGCGGCCACCGCCTCGCGCTGGCGCGCGCCGGCGGCATCGACGCGCGCCGCGTTGCGCCCGCCGTCGAAGAGCGGCAGCGCCAGCCCGAAGCCGAGCGACCAGAAGCGCGCTGGCGCCTCGATGAGCTTGGCGAGCTCGGTGCTCTCGAAACCCAGGCTGCCCGTCAGCGACAACGTCGGGTACATCGCCGCGCGCGCGATGCCGATCTGCGCGTTCGCCGCCACGAGCAGCTCCTCGGCGCGTCGGATGTCCGGTCGCCGCTCGAGCAGCGCCGAAGGCAGGCCGGCAGGCGGGATCGGCGGCAGCCGCGGCAGCGCCTGCGCGCCGGGCGTGGGCTCGGGCAGCACGGAGCCCGGTTCACCGACGAGCAGCGCGATCTGCGACTGCACGATCTGGCGCTGGCGCTGCAGCTCCCGAAGCAGCAGGGCCGCGTCGGCCCGCTGCACCTCGGCCTGCTCGGCGTCGAGCCGGCTCGCGGCACCGCCGGCCAGGCGCTGGCCGATGACACGCGCGCCTTCCTCCCGCGAGCGCAGCGTCTGGCGCTGCGTGGCCACCTGCTCGTCGAGCGAACGCAGCGCGAACCACGCCTGCGCGACGGCGCCGGCGACCGTGAGCCGCACCGTGTCGCGCGCCGCCTGGCTGGCCAGCAGCTGCGCGCGCGCCGCCTCGTTGGCGCGCGCCAGGCGGCCCCAGAAATCGAGCTCGAACGACGTCGACAGCGACACCGCGAAGTTGTTGTCCTCGATCGACGTGCCGCCCGGGTTGTTGCGCGAGCGTGCGCTCGTGCGCGCGCGGCTGCCGGCCGCGCCGGCATTCAGCGTCGGCGCGGTCGCCCCGCTCGCCTCGCGCACCAGCGCGTCGGCCTGCTCCAACCGCGCCACGGCCTGCGCGATGTCGGCGTTGGCGGCCAGCGCCTTGGCCACCAGCGCGTCGAGCGTGCGGTCACCGAACAGCGTCCACCAGTCCGCGGCCAGCGGCGCCGTGGCGGCGTCCGGCGCGGCCGCCGCTTCGCCGTAGGCCGGCGGCAGCGAGACCGCCGGGCGCTGGTAGTCCGGGCCGAGCGTCGTGCACCCGGCGAGCACTGCCCACGCGGCCGGCAGCAGCCACCACGCCGGGGCCACGCCTGGCCGCCGAGGCGCGGCGCGCCGTTCTGCCGGCAGGCGTCCCACGAGCCGCATCCGCCCCTCTCTCACGACCGCGGCGCTCATTCCTCGCCTCCCACCGGGTGGCTGTGCTGCGGCCGCGGCTTCCTGGCCAGCAGGCTGAAGAACAGCGGCACGAAGAGGGGCGCGACGAAAGTGGCGACGATCATGCCGCCGAAGACGCCGGTGCCCATCGACTGCCGCGCCGCCGCGCCGGCGCCGGTGGCCAGCACGAGCGGCACGACGCCCATGACGAACGCCAGCGAGGTCATCAGGATCGGCCGGAAGCGAAGCCGCGCCGCCTCCTGCGCCGCCTGCATCGCGCTCTTGCCCGCCTCCATGCCCTGCATCGCGAACTCGGCGATCAGGATCGCGTTCTTCGCCGCCAAGCCGATGAGCACGACGAGCCCGATCTGGAAGTAGATGTCGTTGCTCATCTCGCGCAGGAACACCGCCAGCAGCGCGCCGGTGACGGCGAACGGCACCGCCAGCACCACCGCCAGCGGCACGCCCCAGCGTTCGTAGAGCGCCGAGAGGATGAGGTAGACCATGATGAGCGCGAAGCCGAACGCGAACACCGAGGCGCTGCCGGTGCGCTTCTCCTGGTAGGCCTGCGCCGTCCACTCGAAGCTGTAGCCGGGCGGCAGCACGTCGCGCGCCACCGCCTCGACGGCGGCGATGCCCTCGCCGGAGCTGAAGCCGGCCTTCGTGCTGCCGATCACCTTGGCCGCGACGTAGCCGTTGTAGCGCTCGATCTGCTCGGGCCCGATGAGCGTGTTGACGCGGATCATCGCCTTCAGCGGCACCATCTGCCCGGTGGTGGCGCTGCGCACGTGGATGGCGCCGAGGTCGTCGGGCCGGCTGCGGTACGCCGCGTCGGCCTGCATCGTCACGCGGTAGGTGCGGCCCTGCTTGTTGAAGTCGTTGACGTACAGCGACCCCATCTGCGCCTGCAGCGCGGCGAACACGTCGGCCGTGCTCACGCCGAGCGCCAGCGCCTTCTCGCGGTCGACCTCCACGCGCAGCTGCGGCACGGTGGGCCGGAAGAACGTCGTCAGGCCCTCGAGCTCCGGGCGCGCCCGCAGCGCGTTCATGAAGTCGTTCGTCACCTGCGCCAGCGCGGCGGTGTCGCTGTTCAGCCGCCCCTGCACGTAGAGCTCGAAGCCGCCGGCCTGCCCCAGGCCGAGGATGGCCGGCGGGGCGAAGCCGAAGGCGATGCCGTCGGCCAGCGCGAAGCCCTTGCCGCTGAACTCGCCGGCCAGCTGCTGGGCCGTCTGCTGCCGGTCCTCCCACGGCTTCATCGGCAGGAACATCGTCGCGGAGTTCGGCTTCGTGCCGCCGCCGATGAGGTCGAAGCCGTTGACGATGAAGAAGTTCTCCACCGCGGGGTTGTCCTTCATCATCAGCCGCATCTGCTCGGTGCTGCGCTCGGTGCGCTCGAGCGTGGCGCCGTCGGGCAGCGCGGCCACGGCGATGATGTAGCCTTGGTCCTCCTGCGGCACGAAGCTGCCGGGCACGCGCGTGAAGAGCCACCCGGCGCCGGCGATCAGCAGCGCGAAGGCCAGCAGCGAGACGATGCGGTGGTGCAGCACGAGGTCCACGCCGTGCACGAAGCGCCGCGTCAGCCAGCCGAAGAAGCGGTTGAACGGGGCGAACAGCTTCTCGCTCCAGCCGCCGTGCTCGGGCTTGAGCAGCAGCGCGCAAAGCGCCGGCGTCAGCGTCAGCGCCACGACGCCGGAGATGACGACGGCGATCGTCACCGTCACCGCAAACTGACGGTACAGCGTGCCGGCGATGCCGCCGAGGAAAGCCACAGGGATGAACACCGCGCACAGCACGAGCACGATGCCGATCACCGCGCCGGACACCTCGCGCATCGCCTCGATGGCTGCGGGCAGCGGCGCCATCTTCTCCTCGCGGATCAGCCGCTCGACGTTCTCCAGCACGACGATGGCGTCGTCGACGACGATGCCGATCGCCAGCACCATCGCGAACAGCGTCAGCGTGTTGATCGAGAAGCCGGCGAGCCAGAGGCCCGCGAACGTGCCGATCAGGCTCACCGGCACGGCGAGCATCGGGATCAGCGTCGCGCGCCAGGTCTGCAGGAAGACGAACACGACCAGCAGCACGATGATCGCCGCCTCGACGACGGTGGCGACGACCTCGCTGATCGACGCCGACACGAAGCGTGTCGTGTCGTAGGGGATCAGGTAGTCGATGTCGGCGGGGAAACGCTCCTTCTTCAGCTCGGCGATTCGCTGCTTCACCGCCGCGCCCGCGTCCAGCGCGTTGGCGCCGGAGGCCAGGAACACCGCCAGCGCGATGGCCGGCTGGCCATTGACGCTGTTGGTCGCGTCGTAGCTCTGCGCTCCGAGCTCGATGCGCGCCACGTCCTTCAGCCGCAGCGTGCCGCCGCCGTTGCCGCTGCCGGAAGCGCCCGAACGGATGATGATGTCGCCGAACTCCTCGGGTTCCACCAGCCGGCCGCGCGCGGTGACGGTGTAGACCAGCTGCTGCCCCTTGGGCGCCGGGTCGGCGCCGATCTTGCCGGCGGCGAACTGCGCGTTCTGCGCGTTCACCGCGGCGGCGATGTCGCCGGTCGTCACGCCCAGGCGCGCCATCTTGTCCGGCTGCAGCCACAGGCGCATCGAGTAGTCGCGCGCACCGAAGACGATGACGTCGCCGGCGCCGGGCACTCGCTTGAGCTCGTCGAGCACGTTCTGCGTCGCGTAGTTGCTCAGGTACAGCGAGTCGTAGGTGCCCTTGGGCGAGTTCAGCGCGACGACGAGCAGGAAGTTCAGCGAGCGCTTGGCGACGACGACGCCGTTGCGCCGCACCTCGTCGGGCAGCCGCGGCGTGGCCAGTTGCACGCGGTTGTTGATGTTGAAGGTGGCCTTGTCGATGTCGGTGCCGACCTCGAACGTGGCGGTGATCGTCGTCTGGCCGTTGGAGCTGCTGCTGCTCTGGAAGTACAGCAGGTTCTCGACGCCCGACAGCTGCTCCTCGATCGGCGCGGCGACCGTCTTGGCCAGCGTGTCGGCCGAGGCGCCGGGGTAGGTGGCGGTGATCGTCACTGTCGGCGGCGCGATCTCCGGGTACTGCGCGATCGGCAGGATGCGCAGCGCCACGAGGCCGGCAAGCACGATGACGATCGACATCACGGCCGCGAACACCGGCCGCTCGATGAAGAAGCGGGAAGTCATGCGGGTGCCGCCTCTCTCAGCGCGACGCCGCTGCCGCGGGGCGCGCAGCCGACGACGCCACGGCACCCGGCGCGGAGGCGCCGGCGCTCGGCGCGGCCGATCCGCCGGGCGCGCCCGGCGCCCCCGGCGCGCCGCCCTGCCCCGCGCCGGCGGGCCCGGACTGCACCGGCGCCCCCGGCCGCATCTTGATCAGGTTGTCCAGGATCACTGCGTCGCCGTCCTGCAGGCCCTTGCGCACCGCCCAGTCGTCGCCGACCCAGCCGCCCACCTCGATGGGCGTCGGCGCCGCCTTGCCTTCGCGGATGACCCAGACGAACTTGCCCTGGTCGCCGGCCTGCACCGCCGCCTGCGGAACGAGCCACGCGCGTTCGGTGCCGGACTGCACCTGCGTGCGCACGAACTGCCCCGGCAGCACGGCGAGGCCCGGGTTGGCGAACTCGGCGCGCAGGCTCACCGTGCCCAGGCGCGCATCCACCGCCGGCGCGGCGTAGTTCAGCCTGCCCGCCGTGCCGAGCGGCTTGCCGTCGGCGCCGAGCAGGCGCACCGGCGCGCCACGCTGCTCCTTCAGCGGTGCGTACTCGGCCACGCTGAGCGAGAAGCGCACCCAGATCGGGTCGGTCTGCACGATGCGCGCGAGCAGCCCGTCGCCCACGCTGACGAGGCTGCCTTCGCTCTTCTCGGCGCGCGTGGCGATGCCGCTGATCGGCGCGGCCACCGCCGTGTAGCCGAGGTTGAGCTCGGCTTCGCGCAGCCGCGCCTGCTGCGCGGCGAGCGCCGCCTCGGCCAGCGCGAGCTGGCTCGCGGCGTCGTCGGCCTCGCGGCGCGACACCGCCTGCATGTCGGCCAGCGGCTTCAGGCGCGCGGACTCGCGCCTTGCCTGTGCGACTCGCGCTTCTTCCTGCGCCACGGCGGCGCGCGCCTGCGCGACGGCGATCTCGAACGGTGCACGCTCGATCGTGAACATCGGCGCCCCGGCCCGGATGGGCTCGCCTTCACGGTAGTGCCAGCGCTGCAGCACGCCGCCCACGCGCGCGCGCACCTCGACCTCCTTCGCGCCTTCGGCCTGGCCGACCGCCTCCACGAGCACGGGCACCGTCTGCTGCTGCACCACGCGCACGGCCACCGGCATCGGCGGCATCGCGCCACCGGGACCGCCATGCCCCGGACCGCCGGCCTGCTGGCCGCCGCCGCAGCCGACGAGCACGCCGGCACTCAGCAGCAGCGCCGACACCGGGCCGATGCCGGCCGGCAGCGGCCGGCGGGCAGAGACAGTCCAACGACGGAAGGGGAAGTCGGTCGATGCAATCATGTTCGATAGGGGTGGGCTGCGGGGGCGGAGCAGCACCCGCACCGGGGCACGCGCACGCAGCCTCGGGCGCTCCTCCGATGCACGACGATCGGGCAGCCCCGTTCTCGACGAGATGCCCGCCGTGCGCACGCGTTCTTTTCGGCGCGGCAGTGTAGGGGCCAGCGCGCGAGCACGCTGATTACAGGTGACATCGAGCCGGTGCCGCAGCGGATGGCAACGCCACCAGCGCGCGCGGCCGATCGCAGGTCAGGACCCGTGTCGGGGCTCGGTGGCAGCGGGACCCGCAGGATCTTGGCTGCCGCAGGGCCGGTTCACCCGGCGCAGGACAGCCGACGAAGGGCTCTGGCGGGGTTGGCGGAGACGGAGGGATTCGAACCCTCGATGCGCTTTTGGCACATACTCCCTTAGCAGGGGAGCACCTTCGGCCACTCGGTCACGTCTCCGGCGAAGTGGCGCGATTCTAGCCCCGGACCGGGGTTGCGCGCGGGCGGCGGCGGCGCCGGCACCGCGCCGCGTCAGGCGGCCTTGGCTTCCTCGAGGCCGAAGGCCTTGTGCAGCGCGCGCACGGCGAGCTCCATGTACTTCTCGTCGATGACGACGCTGGTCTTGATCTCGCTCGTCGTGATCATCTGGATGTTGATGCCCTCGGCCGACAGCGTCTGGAACATCTTCGCCGCGATGCCGGCGTGGCTCTTCATGCCGATGCCGACGATGCTGACCTTGCAGATCTTGGCGTCGCCGACGATGTCGGCCGCGCCGACGGCGGCCAGCACCTTCGTCTTCAGCAGCTCCATGGTGCGTGCGTAGTCGTTGCGGTGCACGGTGAAGCTGAAGTCGGTGCGGCCGTCGTGGCTGACGTTCTGGATGATGACGTCGACGTCGACGTTGGCCTCGGCGACGGGCCCCAGCAGCGCGTAGGCGATGCCGGGCCGGTCGGGCACGCCGATGACGCTGATCTTCGCCTCGTCGCGGTTGAACGCGATGCCGGCCACGACGGCTTGTTCCATCTTCTCGTCTTCCTCGAAGGTGATGAGGGTGCCCGATGCGGCCTCTTCGTCGATCGGGATGTCCGGCGGCGTGAAGCTCGACAGCACGCGCGTGGGCACGCGGTACTTGCCGGCGAACTCCACCGAGCGGATCTGCAGCACCTTGCTGCCGAGGCTCGCCATCTCGAGCATCTCCTCGAAGCTGATGGTCTTGAGCCGACGTGCCTCGGGCACGATGCGCGGGTCGGTGGTGTAGACGCCGTCGACGTCGGTGTAGATCAGGCACTCGGCCGCCTTCAGCGCCGCCGCCACCGCCACCGCCGAGGTGTCGCTGCCGCCGCGGCCGAGCGTCGTGACGTGGCCCTCCGGGTCGATGCCCTGGAAGCCGGTGATGATGACGACGCGGCCGCTGTCGAGGTCCGCGCGCACGCGCTTGTCGTCGATGCGGGCGATGCGCGCCTTCGTGAACGCCGAGTCGGTTTCGATCGGCACCTGCCAGCCGCCGTAGCTCACCGCCGGCACGCCCTGGGCCTGCAGCGCCAGCGCGAGCAGGCCCACCGAGACCTGCTCGCCGGTGGCGGCGATGGCGTCGAGCTCGCGCATCGCCTCGCGTGTCGTGGCTTCCGGCATCAGCTCCTTCGCCAGGCCGAGCAGGCGGTTCGTCTCGCCGCTCATTGCCGAGGGCACCACCACCATCTGGTGCCCGTTGCGCACCCACTTCGCCACGCGCTGCGCGACGCTGCGGATGCGCTCGGTGGAACCCATCGAGGTGCCGCCGTACTTGTGAACGATGAGGGCCATGGCGAGGAGATCGGGACCGGGGCGGATGCAGCGCCCCGCTGAGCGGCGCGCAAACCGGCGATTCTAGGCGTCCGACCCACTCGAACCTGAAACGCGCCGGGGTGTGGCGGGCACGCGCACGAGCTGGCCGCGGCGCAACTCGAGGTCGTCGGCGCCGGCGGGCCAGCGAGCATGCGCGCGCCCGGGCAACTCGTGCATCAGGCGACGCACGAGCGTCTCCGGCACCGGCTGCGGCAGCACCGTGCCGAGCCACAGCCGCAGCACGGCGGCCCGGCGCGCCTCCGTCAACGCCAGCCACGGTTTCACTGGCATCGGGCTTCCTTCGGCGCCGAGCGCGTGCAGATCGGCCGCCGCCACCTCCGCGATCAGCGCTGCATCGGCGGCCGCCCGTTCGGCCGCCCGTGCGAGGGTCGTCTCGGCGTCGGCGAAAGCGGCGTGCAGCGCTGGCCACAGAGCCCTCAGGCGGCCACGGGCAAAGCGCGGGTCGGTGTTGCTCGCATCGTCGACATGCCGCAGGCGATGCCGGCGCACGTAGGCTTCGATGGCCGAGCGCGGCAGGTCGAGCCACGGCCGCGCCCAGGTGATGCCATCGCGCCGTACGAGCCGGGGCATCGCCGCCAGGCCCGCCGCGCCACCGCCGCGCAAGGCCTGCACGAGAAAGGTCTCGGCCTGGTCGCGCCGGTGCTGCGCCAGCAGCACGAGGTCACAGCCGGCGGCGCGCGCCAGCCGCGCCAGCGCGCGATAGCGCTCGCGGCGCGCCCAGGCCTCGACGCTGTCGCCGCGCGCCGGGGCGCCGGTCAGGCGCTCGCAGGCGAACTGCGCACCGAATCGCACCGCCTGCCGCCGCACGTGGCCCAGCCACGCATCGGCTTGCGGCATCAGGCCGTGATGAACGTGCAGCGCCGCGACGTCGAGGCCGAGGCCGCGCGCCGCGCGCGTGGTGACATGAAGCAGCGCCGTCGAGTCCACACCGCCGCTGGCGGCGACGGCGACGCGACGCGAGGCATTCAGTCCTATCGCTCCGTGCTGTCCGCGAAGCGCCCGTAGGCACGCAGGCGGTCGTAGCGCCGCTGCAGCAGTTCCTTGGGCTTGAGGTCGGCCACCTGCCGCAGCGCATCGCCGAGCGCGCGCTTGAGCTGCGCCGCCATCCACGGGATGTCGCGGTGCGCGCCGCCCACCGGCTCGTTGACGATCTTGTCGATGACGCCCAGCGCCTTCAGGCGGTGCGCGGTGATGCCCAGCGCCTCGGCCGCTTCGTTGGCGCGCTCGGCCGTCTTCCACAGGATCGACGCGCAGCCTTCGGGCGAGATCACCGAGTAGACGGCGAACTGCAGCATCAGCACCTGGTCGGCGACGCTGATGGCCAGCGCGCCGCCCGAGCCGCCCTCGCCGATGATCGTCGTGATGATCGGCACCTCGAGCTTGGCCATCTCGAAGATGTTGCGGCCGATCGCCTCGCTCTGGCCGCGCTCCTCGGCGCCGATGCCGGGATACGCGCCGGGCGTGTCGACGAAGGTGAAGACGGGCAGCCGGAACTTCTCGGCCATCTGCATCAGGCGCAGCGCCTTGCGGTAGCCCTCGGGGCGGCTCATGCCGAAGTTGCGCAGCGTGCGCTCCTTCGTGTCGCGCCCCTTCTGGTGGCCGAGCACGACGCAGGCGCTGCCGTTGAAGCGCGCCACGCCGCCGACGATGCTGAGGTCGTCGGCGAAGTGGCGGTCGCCGTGCAGCTCGTGGAAGTCGGTGAAGATCTGGCCGACGTAGTCCAGCGTGTAGGGCCGCTGCGGGTGGCGTGCGATCTGCGTCACCTGCCACGGCGTCAGGCTCGAGTAGATGTCCTTGGTGAGCTGCTGGCTCTTCTGCGAGAGGCGCTCGATCTCCTCGGAGATGTCCACCGCCGACTCGTTCTGCACGTAGCGCAGCTCGTCGATCTTGGACTCGAGCTCGGCGATGGACTGCTCGAAGTCGAGGAAGTGGCGTTTGCTCAAGGAGTTGGTCCTCGCGGAGAACGCGATGTCGCCCGAAGATCAGCAACGCAGCCAAGTGGCCGCCGCGGATCCGGCTTCGCCGGGCCGCAGGCCGCGCCCCCTGGGGGGAGGCGCCGCAGGCGCTTCGGGGGGGTCAATATTCGACGGGCAGGGGGTCGAGGCTGCGCCAAATATACCAAGTGGCCACCGAGCGGAACGGCGCCCAGGCCTCACCCACCTCGCGCGCCTCGGCGCGCGACACCGGCTCGCCGCTGAAGTAGTTGAGGCTGATCCCCTTGATCAGGCCGAGGTCGTCCAGCGGCAGCACGTCGGGGCGCATGAGGTGGAAGATGAGGAACATCTCGGCCGTCCAGCGGCCGATGCCGCGGATGGCCACCAGCTCGGCGATGATGGCTTCGTCGTCCATCGTCGCCCAGTCGGCGACGTGCACACGCTCTTCCTCGAAGTGGCCGGCCAGGTCCAGCAGGTACTCGCACTTGCGCGCCGAGAGTCCGGCCTCGCGCATCGCCGCCTCGGGCAGAGCGCGCACCCTGTGCGGCGCCAGGTGCGTCGAGACGCCGCCCACGCAGGCGGCGAAACGGTCCCACACCGCCTGCGCCGCCTTCACCGAGATCTGCTGGCCGACGATCGAACGCGCCAGCGTCGTGAAGGCGTCGCCGCGGCTGGCCAGCCGCGCCTCGCCGAACTTCGGGATCAGGCGCTTGAGCACGCGGTCGCGGCGCGTCAGGTGGCGGCAGGCGTCGTCCCAGTAGTCGGGCGTGACGGCCACGGGCGTGGCCGCGGCGCGCCGCTTG
>JAHCKS010000029.1 GCA_026125665.1 Rubrivivax sp. | reverse complement strand
CCGCCGAGCACGGCCGACGAGATCGCCGCGCTGCGCCAGCAGCTCGAGTCGCTGCGCACCGAGGTCGCACGCACGCGCCCCGAGACCACGACGGGCGCGTCGCCCGCCGCCGGCACCAGCCCCGCGCGGCGGGCCCGCGCGCTCGTCATCGGCAACGGCCGCTACACCGGCCTCGGCCCGCTGCCCAACCCGCGGCGCGACGCCGAAGCCATCGCGGCCAAGCTGCGCGGCTACGGCATCGAGGTCGACCTCCACCTGGACACCGACCGCTCGGCACTCGTGCGCGCGCTGGCCAACTTCCAGACGCGCTCCGCCGGCCACGACGTGAACATCCTCTTCTACGCCGGGCACGGCCTGCAGGTGGCAGGCACGAACTACATCGTGCCGGTGGACATGCAGGGTGAAGGCGCCACCGTCGGCTCGGTGAAGCTCAACGGCATCTCGCTGGACGACGCGCTGGAGTACCTGCCGGCGCCCACGCGCATCGTCTTCCTCGACGCCTGCCGCGACAACCCGGTCGCGCGCTCGCTGCGCGCCACGCGCAGCTCGGCCGGCCTGGGCCTGGCGCCGATGTCCACCGTCAGCGGCACCCTGCTCTCCTACGCCACGCGCGACGGCTCCACCGCCGAGGACGGTACGGGCAAGAACAGCCCCTACACGACCGCACTGCTGCGCCACCTGGACGCCGACGAGGACATCGCGCTGGTGCTCAGGCGCGTGCGCCAGGAGGTGCTCGACATGACGGGCCAGCGCCAGGAGCCATGGGAGTACGGCTCGCTGGTCGGCGGCCGGCTGGTGCTCTCGCGCTTGGCCAAGTAGGCGCCGGCCGGCCGCGCGACGCGGTCTTCGTCGCCGGCATCGTGGGTCGGCAACCCCTGGTCACCATCGGACTAAGGGTTTTCACTTAGGATGCTGCGCTGCCCCTCCGGGCTCGCGCCGCGCATGACCCCTCGCCCGCTCAACTTCCGCACTCTCGACCTCAACCTGCTCCGCGTCTTCAACGAGGTGATGCAGGAGCGCAACGTCACCCGCGCGGCCGAGCGGCTGGCGATGTCGCAGCCGGCCGTGAGCAACGCGCTGCGCCGGCTGCGCGAGGCGACGCACGCCGAGCTCTTCGTGCCCACCCCGACGGGCGTCACGCCCACCGCGCAGGCGCAGTCGCTGTGGCCGGTCGTGCGTTCGGCACTCGACAGCCTGCGCCAGGCCCTGGCGCCAGAGGACTTCGATGCGCGGCGCGACGAACGCCACTTCACGTTGGCCATGGCCGACGCGACGGCGGCGTTGTTCCTGCCGGTGCTGGCCGAGGCGCTGCAGCGCGAGCAGGCGCAGGTGGACCTGCGCGTCGTGAACCTGACCAGCCGCGACCCGCGGCCGCTGCTCGAGCAGGGCGAAGCCGACGCCGCGCTCGGCTTCTTCCCGGATGTGCGTGCCGCGCTCGATGCCGAAGGCGACGCGGCGCTGACGCGCCTGGAGCCCCTCTACGCCTGCCGCTACCAGTGCGTGATGCGTGGCGACCACCCGCTGGCCGAACCCGGCGCCTTGACGCTCGATGCCTACTGCCGCGCGCTGCACCTGCGCGTGAACTTCGCCGGGCGGCCGCACGGCTTCGTCGACGAGGCCCTGGGGCGGCTGGGCCGGCGCCGGCGCGTCTTCATCAGCGTCGGCCAGTTCGCAACCGCCGGGGCGATGGTGCATCGCTCCGACCTCCTCACCGTGCTGCCCGCCAGCTACGTACCGGCCACCGGCTTCGGCCAGCAGCTGGCCATGCGCGACCTGCCGTTCGAGATGCCGCGCATCGACGTCGGCCTGCTCTGGCACCGCCGGCACGAGCACGACACGGCCCAGCGCTGGTTGCGCCAGACGCTGCGCGCCGCCGGTTCGCGCATCGCGGGCACGCTGCACTGACCTGGTGCGGCCCGCGCTGCCGATGTGGCGCGCCGCCGGCAGGCGACGTGGCCGCGCGACAATTTGGAGCAACTACTCACTGACGCCATTGATGCCGGCAATGGCTGCATTCGGACGAGTGATTTGTGCAAGGATAAGCGTTAACCCTAACCTTCGTCCATCGGCTGGTCGCCGCCAGCCGCCGAGCTGACGAAGGGGTTCAACCATGCAGATCTCGATCCACACACCGCCACCCGTTGCCGAGCCGCGTGGCGCCGCGTTGGCCGCCGGGGCGGCCACCCTGCTGCGCCGAATCGGCCACAGTCTGGCCGCCTTCGGGCGCGCCACCTGGCAGACGCTCGAGGAGATCGGCCGCGAGCGCGCCGAGCGCGAACTGCGCAGCCGCGGCCACGCCACCGTGGCGCTGGAAGTGGCGCGCGTGCGCGCAATGGCCGACCGCTACGACCACACCGACCCGCAGTTCGCGGCCGACCTGCGCGCCGCGGCGTCGCGGCACGAGGCGATGCACGGCATCGTCTGAGCGCCGCTCCCAAGCAAGTCCGAGGTCGTGGGGGGCCGCTCAGGGCTTGGCGCCCGAGGCGCGGCCACCGACCTTGGAGCGCAGCCGGCGGTGAGCCGTGTGTTCGGGTGCCAAGCCCTGAGCGGCCCCCCGCGGCCTCGGACTTGCGCGCCGCGATTCCGCATGAAGCCAGGGTTCAGCTTCCTGTGAAGCGGGCGGCAGCACCCACGGCAGCCTGCCTTCGACCCGATGCTACGATCGTCGCAGTGCGCCAGCGCAAGGCGCAGGGCCACCGCGACATGGCGTCGGATCCGTTGACCCCCGCGCCTCCACCGCCCGGCGACCGCGGGCTGCCCGTCGTCGGCGAGGCCTTCGCGCTGCTGGCCGACCCGTTCGCGTTCGTGCGCGAGCGGGCCGCCCGGCACGGGCCGGTGGTGCGGTCGCGGCTGATGTCGCGCGACCTGGTCGTGTTGTCGGGCCCGCAGACGGCCGACGCCTTCCTCGACGAAGCGAACGTGCGCCGCAGCGGGGCCATGCCGCCGCACGTGGCGGCGCTGTTCGGTACCGGAGTCGTCAACCAGCTTGACGGCGTGGCACACCGCGCGCGCAAGCAGCACGTGATGCGTGCGCTCGACGGCGCGGCGCTGGCGCACTACCTGCCGCAGATCCGCGCCCTGCTGCGCGCCCGCATGGCCCGCTGGCACGCTGCCGGCGAGGTGGCGCTGCAGGACGAGACGGTGCTTGCCACGCTGGAACTGGTGCTGGCCAACTTCGCGGGCCTGTCGGAGAGCGACGCCGTCTGCGCGCGTTACGCCAAGGGCTTCGCCGACGTGGCCGGCGCGTTGTTCGGCTTCCCCGTCGCGCTGCCCGGCACGGCGCTGCGCCGCGCACAGGCCTTCACGCGCGAACTGCGCGGGCGCCTTGCGGCGGTGGTGGCCGAGCGGCGGCGCCATCCCACCGGCGACGGCGCCTCGCGCCTCGTCGCGAGCGAGGTGGAAGGCGCGCGGCTCACCGATGAGGACATCGCCAAGGAGCTGTTCCACCTCGCTGCGGCGGGCGGCGGAATCTGGGCCTGGTGCTGCCGCGGCGTGAAGGCACTGGCCGACGACCCCGCGCTGCGCGACCGCCTGACCCGGGCGGTGAACGCGCTCGAGCCCGAGGCCTCGGGCCGGGCGCTCGGCGAGGTGGCGCTGCTGGACGCCTTCGTGCGGGAAGTCAAGCGCACGGGGTGGGTCTTCCCGTTCACCGCATTCGGCGTGGCGGCACGCACGTTCACGGTCGCCGGCCACACTGTCCCCAAGGGCTGGCTGGTCACGTGGTCCACGCACGCCTCGCACGTCGTCGACGGCGTCGCGCCCTACGCATCGCCGGGCAGCTTCGACCCGGACCGCTTCTTGCCCGGGCGTGGCGATGGCGGCGAGGGCCGCGCGCCGCACGCCTTCGCGCCGCAAGGGCCGGGCAGCGCACTGGGCACGCACCGCTGTGCCGGCGTCGAGTACTCCACCCTCGTGCTGCAGGTGTTCTTCACCGAGTTGCTGCGCGGAGCGCACTTCACGCTGCCGCCGCAGGACTTCCGCCTCGACGGCTCCACCCTTCCCGCGCGGTACCGCGGCAGCATGCGGGTGCGGTTCGAGTGAGCTCGGCGGCGAACGGCGCCTACCACCGCTACGTGAACGCGGCCGATCCTGCGGCCGATGCCGTGGCCGCCGCTTTCGCCGCGCTGCCCGCGGGCCGCGGGCGCCAGATGCTCGAGGTGGCGCTGGCACAAGGCATCGCCGCCGTGCCCGAAGCCCCGCCGGCGCTGGTCGACTTCTTCGCGCAGCTCGACGCCGTCCCGGTGTGGGTCGACTGGAAGCTCGTCGACCGCGGCGGCCTGCTGTTCCTGCGCAGCGGCGTCGTCGGCATCGCGGCGCTCAACCTCGCCTGCCTGCCGATGATGTACCGATCGCCGTCGGGCAACAAGCCGCTCGTCATCACCGGCCAGCTGCTGCGCAGGGCGCCGCGGCGGCTGGCCGAAACGGCGCGCTTCATGCTCGAGACCAGCCGCCCCGGCGGGCTGCACCGCGACGCCGAGGGTTTTCGCATGACCGTGCGCGTGCGCCTGATGCACGCGCAGGTGCGGCGGCTGCTGCGGCCCTCCGGCCGCTGGAACCCTGCCTGGGGCGAGCCGGTGAACCAGCTGTACATGGCGGCCACGGGCATCACGCTGTCGGTGGTGTTCCTGCGCAGCCTGCGGCGCCTGGGCGTGCTGGTGGGCCATGACGACGCGCAGGCGCTGCTGGCGCTGTGGCGCTACTCGAGCCACCTGATGGGAGTGATGCCGGAGCTGCAGTGCTCGACCGAGGCGGAAGGCCTGCGCGTCATCGAGTTCATGGACCAGTTCGAAGGCGCGCCGGACGACGACTCGCGTGCGCTGATGAACGCGGTGATCACCGCGCGCTACCTGCCCGAGCTCGATCGCTACGCCTGGCGCGTTCCCGTGGCCTACGACCTCTCGCGCGAACTGGTGGGCGAGGCGCTGGCCGATGCGCTCGGCTATCCGCCACGCCAGGGCTGGGGCTGGCTGCGCTGGGTGGCCTGGCCGCTGCTGGCCGGCGCCGAGCTGCTGCAGCGTGCGAGCCCCGGGCTGCGCGCGCACGCCGCGCGCCGGGGCACGGTGCGCGCCGAGACCATCATCGCGCAGGTGCTGGCCGGCTCGCGGCCCGACGCCGCGGCAACGCCACCGCCCGCGCACGCCCGAGTCGAAGGAGCCCGGCCATGAAGGCGCAACCGCTGCAGATGCTCAACGCGGCCGACCTGGAGCTGCTGCGCCAGCACATGAAGCGCGTGTCCTACCCGCGCGGCGCCGTCCTCATCCAGGAGGGGGTGTACCGGCGCGCGCTGCTCATCGTGCGCAGCGGCTCGATTCGCGTCGAGCGGCTGCTGCAGGGCCGCCCCATCGTGCTCGCCCAGCTCGGTCCCGGCGAGGTGCTGGGCGACATCGGGTTCGCCGAAGACCGCGCGGCGAGCGCCTCCATCGTCGCGCAGGAGGCCTGCGAGGTCGACGCCATCGAGGGTGACGCGATGCAATCGTTGATCGCCGCAGAGCCCGGCCTGGCGGCACGCTTCTACCACTCGCTGGCCATCTCGCTGGCGCAGCGCGTGCGCGCCGGCGACGCCGCGCGCATCGCGGCGGCGGCCGGCGGGGCTGGCGGCCCCGGCGAGACGTGGCCGCGGTCACGCACCGGCAACATCAGTGTGCGCCAGATCCCCGCCGAGCTGGGCGACGCGCTGGAGAGCTTCGAGCACACGATGCTGGCCAGCAAGCAGGCGCTGCGTTCGGGCGCGCCGCCGGACACCGAGGCAGCGCGGGTGGGTGCCGCCTGCGACGCCGTGGTGGCGCTGCTGCGCACCTACACGCGCGGCGACGCGCTGGTCGACATCGGCTACAGCGACCTGCTCGCCTTTCGCGACCCCGGCCAGATCGAGGCCGGCGTGGGCGACTTCATCTTCCGCGAGACCTACGCCACCTTCATGCTCAGCGCCACGATGGCGCGATGCCACGCCAAGCCGCGCGGCTTCCCCGACGACGCCGAGACGATGGCGGCGATCTACCGCGACGAGGCCGAGGGCGACGATTGGCTCGGCCCGCTCATCGACCGCTGGTTCCTGAGCCGGCCGCTGTGCCGGTCGCGGCGCGCCGGCGTGCAGCACGTGCTGTCGGTGCTGGAGGAGATGGCCGCCGCGGCCCGCGGCGGCGCCGGCCCCGCCGCCGAGCTGCGCGTGGCGAGCCTCGCCAGCGGCTGTGCCGCCGAGCTCTTCGCCTTCTTCGAGCGCCATCCCGGCGCCAATGCCGTGGCCACCTGCGTCGACCTCGACGAGCAGGCGCTCGTTGCCGGTGCGCGCCGCGCCGAAGGCCTGCGGCTGGGCGAGCGCATGTCGTTCCTGTTCGGCAACGCCGTGCCGTCCGAAGCCGCGCGGCTGTCGCTGGGCCCGCACCACCTCGTCTATGCGCTCGGGCTGTGCGAGTACCTCGCCGACGAGCAGGTGGTCGCGATGCTCGACCTGGCTCACCAGACCCTGCTGCCGGGCGGCCGCCTCATCGTCACCAATCTGGCGCCCGGCCACGCGGACGAGGAGCTGATGGGCAACCTGCTGCACTGGCACGCCCACCACCGCGGCATCGCGGAGATGCGCGCGCTGTTCGAACGCTCGCGCTTCGCCGGCCAGCCGCTGGGCCTGGATCTGGACGAGGCGCGGGTGTCGCTGATCGCGTCGTGCCGCAAGGCGGCATGAGGAGCGTTGCGACGCGAGGCGCCGTGACCCGGGGCGTGCGCCGCCGCCTCGCCCCTGCCACCCGTCACGTCGAGCCCGCCGCCACGCCACCGCCCTCGCGCCGCGCCAGGTAGGCCCGCATGCCGTCGGCGCCCTTGCGCGCCGCGATGGCGTGGTTCATCGCGAACAGCCGTCCGGCGATGGGGCCGAGCAGGTCGAGGATCCACCGGTTGGTGCGCACCGTCTCCTCGAAGACCACGCGCGTGCCGCCGCTCGCCGGCTCGAGCGTCCAGCGCCAGGTGCCCTCGAGCTCGCCGCCGACGGTGCCTTCGAGCAGGCGCGGCGCCTCCGAGCGCGTGCTGCGCGTGGTGATGGTGAGGGTGTAGGGCAGCAGCACGCGGAACTTCAGGCACGCCACCGAGCCGACGGGGCCGTTGTCCTCGGTGATGCGGGCATCGAGGTAGATCGGCCACCACAGCGGGTAGGTCTCGGGCTGCTCGATCAGCTCCCACACGCGCTCCGGCGGCGCCGGCACGTGCCACTCGTCGCGAAAGCTGTACGTCTTCATGGCCCGTCCCGGCCTTGCGCGACGAGCACGCGCTGCAGGTTCGCCAGCGCCTCGGTCGCGTCCCTGGCCATCGTGCGCGTGGCCGAGCGGCCGAACACGAACCACCACGGCCAGCGCACCCTCACGCGGCGGCGAAAGCGCGTGCCTTCGCCTTCGGCCTGCAGCGTGTACTCCAGCTCCGACTGGAAGCCCCGGCCCGCGTCGCCGAGCAGCACCCAGCGCCGGCCGGGCTCGGCGGCCGTCACCTTCCAGGTCACGGCACCCCGGAAGGGCCCGACGCGGATGCGCTCGACGACGGCCTCGCCCAGGCCCAGGCTGTGGTCCGCCGCGGCATCCACGTCGCGCGTGTTCGGGTGCCACTCGTGCCAGCGCGAAGGGTTCGTGACGAGCGCGAACACGTCGGCCGGCGGACGCGCCAGATGCACGACATGCTCGAGGGTGTCCCGCCAGCGCTCGCCCGCGGGCGCGTCGCGCCCGGCGGTCATGGCTCGCGCCCTTGCACCGACATCCGCCGCGTCGAGCCGCGCCCGTCATCGAGGGTCACGCAGGCATCCATCGCTCCTCCATCGGGACCTGAGTCCGAGGCCATGGTAGGCCATCGGCCAGGCTCGGGCCGATCGGGCGAAGACGGGAGCAGCGGCCTGTCCCGTGCCTCGGGTTTTCCTGCCCCCGAATTGCGCACTGCACTGTATACACTATTGAGGGCATGCAGCCGCCGGCGCTGCGCCCCGGTGCGCACCATCCGCCGCTGTGCTGGACCGAGGGCCGGCGCGTAGCATTCCGCGGGCGCGCCGCCGGCGCCTGGCGGCGCCGCTTCGCCACGCGCCACCTCGAAGGACGACGCCCATGAACGGCCAGATGATGCAGTTGCCGCTGCTGATCTCCACCCTGCTGCTGCACGCCGAGCGCCACCACGGCGACCGCGAGATCGTCTCGCGCCGTGTCGAGGGCGACATCCACCGCACCACCTACAAGGAGCTCGCCGCGCGCGCCCGGCGCCTGGCCAAGGCGCTGGCGACCCTGGGCGTGAAGCCGGGCGAGCGCGTCGCGACGCTGGCGTGGAACGGCTACCGGCACATGGAGCTGTACTACGCGGTCAGCGGCTCGGGCGCCGTGCTGCACACGCTGAATCCGCGCCTGCACCCGGACCAGGTCGTCTACATCGCCGACCATGCCGAGGACGGCGTGCTGTTCTTCGACCTGACGTTCCTGCCGCTCGTCGCCGCGGTGGCGCCGCGCACGAAGACCGTGCGGCACTGGGTGGCGATGACGGATCGCGCGCACCTCCCGGCGGACGCGGCGGCGAAGATCCCGAACCTGCTCCTCTACGAAGACCTGATCGAAGCCGAGGACGACCACTACACCTGGCCCGGCTTCGACGAGAACACCGCGAGCTCGCTGTGCTACACGAGCGGCACCACCGGCAACCCGAAAGGCGTGCTGTACAGCCACCGCAGCACCGTGCTGCACGCCTACGCCGCAGCGATGCCCGACGCGCTGAACTGCGGCGCCGCCGACACCATCCTGCCGGTGGTGCCGATGTTCCACGTCAATGCGTGGAGCCTGCCGTACGTGGGCTGCATGGTCGGCGCCAAGCTCGTGTTTCCCGGCGCGGGGCTCGACGGCAAGAGCCTGTACGAGCTCTTCGAAGGCGAAGGCGTCACGCTCTCCGCCGGCGTGCCCACCGTCTGGCAGGGGCTGCTCGCGCACGTCGAGGCGAACGGCCTGCGCTTCTCGACGATGAAGCGCACGATCATCGGCGGCTCGGCCTGTCCGCCGGCGATGATCCGCGCCTTCAACGAGAACTACGGCGTGCATGTGCTGCACGCCTGGGGCATGACGGAGATGAGCCCGCTGGGCACCGTCTGCTCGTTCAAGGGCAAACATGCCGGCATGCCGCAGGAAGAGCTCTACGGCGTGATGGCCAAGCAGGGCCGCGCCATCTTCGGCGTGGACATGAAGGTCGTGGACGAGAAGGGGGCCGAGCTCCCCTTCGGCAGCGAAACTTCCGGCGACCTGCTCGTGCGCGGGCCCTGGATCCTCGACCGCTACTTCAAGGGCGAAGGCGGCGACCCGCTGCGCGACGGGTGGTTCCCCACCGGCGACGTGGCGAAGATCGACGCCGACGGCTACATGCAGATCACCGACCGCAGCAAGGACGTCATCAAGAGCGGTGGCGAGTGGATCGGCTCGATCGACCTGGAGAACATCGCGATGGCCCACCCGGCCGTGGCGATGGCCGCCTGCATCGCCGCGGCGCACCCGAAGTGGGACGAGCGCCCGCTGCTGGTGGTGGTGAAGAAGCCGGGCGCCGAGCTGACGCGCGAGCAGCTGCTCGCCTTCTACGAAGGCAAGATCGCCAAGTGGTGGACGCCGGACGACGTCGTGTTCGTCGACACCATCCCGCTGGGTGCCACGGGCAAGATGCAGAAGAACAAGCTGCGCGAGCAGTTCAAGGGCTACAGGCTGCCCACGGCCTGAGCCTGCCGCCCATGCACCCGCCGAGCCCGCGCTGCCCGCCGCTACGAACCCGCGCCGCCCGCCAGCGGCAGGTAGGTGGCGCGCAGGTAGGCCGGCGCGAAGCCGCGGTGCGTGAGGCTTCGCAGCGAGGGGTCGGGCGCGGCAGGCGTGCCGGTGGCCGTGTCGGTGGAGATGGAGCGGCAGCCGGCCGCGCGGGCCGCGGCGATCCGTGCATCGTCCAGCGCCCCCTTCACGCCCTGGCCCCGGAACTGCGGCCGCGTCGCGGCCCAGCCGAACCAGCAGCGTCCGCCGCGCGTGAACGACAGCGCCGCCCCGGCCGGTTCGCCGTCGACCAGGGCCAGCCAGTGCTGCCAGCCCGGCTGCTCGCGCAGCGCCTCGAGAATGCCGCGCACGGTGACGGGCATCGCGAACACCTCGGCGCACAAGGCCGCTGGTGCATAGGTTTCCTCGCCCTGCACGGCGACGACCTGCACCACCTGCGCGGACGGCCGGGCGCGCGGCGGCGACAGCGGCTCCCCGTCGGCCGGCAGTGCCCGGTGCAGCACGGCCGCCACCGCGCCCTTGCGGATGCGCAACGCCCGCATCGAGGCGCTCACGTCCTCGCCCAGCAGGGGCGGCAGCAGGTCGTAGGCAGGCACGCAACCGGCCGCCTCGAAGCAGGCGCGCAGGGCGTGCAGCGCACCCACTCCCGGCGGACGGTGCAAGCCCCAGCCGAGCACGCGATTGAACACGCCCGGGCGCCGCAGCAGCGACGACAGGAACACCGTGGCGCCGTGCAGCTCGATCACCTCGAACGCGCTGCGGCCGAACAGCCACGTCGCCACTTCGAACAGGCTGCGGTAGGCCTCGCACTCCAACCCCTCGAGCTCGGCCGCCATGGCCCGCAGCTCGGCAAGCGCCGGCAGGTGCGGATCCGGCCCCTCCTCCGCGGCGGGCTCGGTGGCGAGACGCGGCGGCGCGGGGGACCAGGGGGCGATCACACGCGGGGGCATGGCGGGGTGTGGCGTGCAGAGCATGGGCAGCGATTCCGTTGCCCAGGACCTTAGACGAAATGTGCGTGTTGCACATTTCCTAAAGGCGTCGCACTGTAAGAGCCGGTAAGCGCCGCCCCCGCGACCCCATGGAAACCCGAACCCCAAGGAGCCCCCGATGCCCCGTTTCGCCGCCAACCTCTCGATGCTCTTCACCGAGGCGCCGCTGCTCGAGCGCTTCGACCGCGCCGCGAAGGCCGGCTTCAAGGCGGTGGAGATGCAGTTCCCGTACGAAGCACCGGCCGCGGCGATCCGCGAGCGGCTGGACGCGAACGGCCTGGTGATGGTGCTGCACAACTTCCCGGCCGGCGACTGGGCCGCCGGCGACCGCGGGCTGGCCTGCAACCCGGCGCGCCAGGCCGAGTTCCGCGCCGGCGTGCCCAAGGCCATCGACTACGCGAAGACGCTCGGCGTGCCGCACCTCAACTGCCTGGCGGGCAAGCCGGGCGAAGGCATCGACGAGGCGACGACCCACCGCACCTTCGTCGACAACCTGCGCTTCGCGGCCGAGGCGTGCGCGAAGGCGGGCCTGGCGGTGCTGATGGAGCCGATCAACAACTACGACGTGCCCGGCTTCTGGCTCAACCGCACCGGCAAGGCGCTGGCCATCGTCGACGAACTGGGCCTGCCGAACGTGCGCGTGCAGTACGACATCTACCACGCCCAGCGCTACGAGGGCGAGCTCGCCGCGACGATGCAGCAGCACCTGGCGAAGATCGGCCACATCCAGTTCGCCGACAATCCCGGCCGCCACGAGCCGGGCACCGGCGAGATCAACTTCGCCTTCCTCTTCGCGCACATCGAGCGCATCGGCTACACGGGCTGGCTCGGCGCCGAGTACAAGCCCGCCACCACCACCGAGGCCGGCCTCGGCTGGCTGAAGTCCTTCTGAAACCCGCGCACTGCCGCATCCCACTGGAAAGAGGCGACCGCCATGAAACTCGGATTCATCGGCCTGGGCATCATGGGCACGCCCATGGCCGGCCACCTGCGTGCCGCGGGGCACGAGCTCTTCGTCACCACGCGCAGCAAGGTGCCGCAGGCGCTGCTCGATGCCGGCGCGAAGGCCTGCGCCAGCGGCGCCGAGGTGGCACGCGCCGCCGACATCGTCTTCCTGATGGTGCCGGACACGGCCGACGTCGAGAAGGTGCTGTTCGGCGAAGGCGGCGTGGCCAGCGGCCTCGCGAACAGCGGGCGCGGCCCTGACGGCCGCGTGGGCAAGACCGTCGTCGACATGAGCAGCATCTCGCCCATCGCCACGAAGGAGTTCGCGCAGCGCATCGCCGCGCTCGGCTGCGACTACCTCGACGCGCCCGTCTCCGGCGGCGAGGTCGGCGCGAAGGCGGCGTCGCTCACCATCATGGTCGGCGCGAAGGACGAGGCCACCTTCGAGCGCGTGAAGCCCCTCTTCGCGCTGATGGGCAAGAACATCACGCACGTGGGCGGCGTCGGCGACGGCCAGGTGACGAAGGTCGCCAACCAGATCATCGTGGCCCTGAACATCGCCGCCGTCGGCGAGGCGCTCGTCTTCGCCAGCAAGGCCGGCGCCGACCCGGCCAAGGTGCGCCAGGCGCTGATGGGCGGCTTCGCCGCCAGCCGCATCCTCGAGGTGCACGGCGAGCGCATGATCAAGCGCACCTTCAACCCGGGCTTCCGCATCACGCTGCACCAGAAGGACCTGAACCTGGCGCTGCAGGGCGCCAAGAGCCTCGGCGTGGCGCTGCCGCAGACGGCCGGCGCGGCGCAGCTGATGCAGGCGGCGCAGGCGCAGGGCTGGGACCAGCTCGACCACTCCGCGCTCGTGAAGGCGCTGGAGCTGATGGCCCGGCATCCGGTGGCGCCGGACCAGTGAGCGCGGTGCCCGACCCGCACGCCGAACCGCGCCGCTTCCTGCGGGCGCTGTACGACCGCGCGGTCGAGCGCGCCCTGCCGTCGCACAACCTGGCGCGCTGGCTCCCGCCGCCGCCGCCGCGCGGGCGCACCGTCGTCGTGGGCGCCGGCAAGGCGGGCGGCGCGATGGCCGCGGCGATCGACGCGCTGTGGCCGGCCGAGGCGCCGCTCTCCGGTCTCGTCATCACCCGCTACGCCCACGTGCCACCGGCCTACAAGGCGCGGCCGGGGCGCGTCGAGGTCGTCGAGGCATCGCACCCGGTGCCCGACGCGGCCGGCCGTGCCGCCGCCGAGCGCATCGCGCAACTCGTGCGCGGGCTCACGGCCCACGACCTCGTCGTCGCGCTCGTTTCCGGCGGCGGCTCCGCGCTGCTGTCGCTGCCGGCGGCCGGCCTGACGCTGGAGGACAAGCAGGCCGTGAACAAGGCGCTGCTCGCCAGCGGCGCCGCCATCGACGAGATGAACTGCGTGCGCAAGCACCTGTCGGCCATCAAGGGCGGGCGGCTGGCCGCGATGTGCGCGCCGGCCAGGCTCGTCACGCTGCTCATCAGCGACGTCCCGGGTGACGACCCGGCCGTCGTCGCGAGCGGCCCGACGGTGCCCGACCCCACCACCTGCGCCGACGCCCTGGCCATCTGCAGGCGTTACCGGCTGTCGCTGCCGGCGGCCGCGCTCGCGGGGCTGGAGAGCGGCGCCTTCGAGACGCCGAAGCCCGGCGCGCCGGCCTTTGCCGGCCACGAGGTGCACATGATCGCCACGCCGCAGCAGAGCCTGGAGGCGGCCGCCGGGCTGGCGCGGGCGGCGGGCCTGCAGGCGCACGTGCTCAGCGACGAGGTCGAGGGCGAGAGCCGCGAAGTGGGCAAGGTGCACGCGGCGCTGGCGCGTGCCGTGGCGCGCCGCGGCACGCCCTTTGCGAAGCCCTGCGTGCTGCTCTCGGGCGGCGAGACCACCGTGACCGTGCGGCCGCGCATCGCGGGCCAGCCCGCGGGCCGCGGCGGCCGCGCCGGCGAGTTCCTGCTCGGCTGCGCCATCGCGCTGCAGGGGGTCGACGGCATCTTCGTGCTCGCCGCCGACACCGACGGCATCGACGGCATCGAGGCCAACGCCGGCGCCATCGTCACGCCCGACACGCTGGCGCGCGCGGCTGCGCAGGGCATGAAGGCGGCCGAGTTCCTGGACCGCAACGACGCCTACTCGTTCTTCGCCGCCCTCGGCGACCTCGTCGTGCCGGGGCCCACGTTCACCAACGTCAACGACTTCCGCGCGCTGCTGGTGCTGTAGCGCCCTGCACTGCCCGCCTCGCCGGCCGTGGACCTGCTGAAGCCGCTCATCGCGCTGCTGGCGATCGTCAACCCGATCGGCGTGCTGCCCTTCTTCCTGCACTTCACGCAGGGCTTCAGCCCGGCACAGCGCGCACGCACGATCCGCGTCACGTCGACCACGGTGTTCCTCGTCATCGCGCTGTCGGCGCTGGCGGGGCTGCGCATCATCGAGTTCTTCGGCATCTCGCTGGCGTCGTTCCAGGTGGGCGGCGGCACGCTGCTGCTGATGAGCGCGCTGGCGATGCTCAACGCACAGCCGGCGGAGAGCAAGCCGGCCGACGTGCAGGAGGGGCAGGAGAAGGTCGACGCCGGCGCGAGCATCGCCGTGGTGCCGCTGGCGATCCCGCTGCTCACGGGGCCCGCGACGATCTCCACGATGGTGATCTACGCCGAGAAGTCGCGCCACTTCTGGGAGCTGGCGGTGTTCGTCGGCTACGGCGTGGTCATCGGACTCATCACCTTTGCGGTGCTGTCGGCCTCGGGGCGCATCGCCAAGGTCATCGGCCGCACCGGCATCAACGTGATGACGCGGCTGATGGGGCTCATCCTCGCGGCGATGGCGGTGGAGCTGCTGGCCGACGGGCTGGTGAAGCTGTTCCCGGTGCTGGCGGGGGCGGCGCCGCTGCGCTGACGCGGCTGACGATTCGCTGTCGGGCTTGGCCTCGCGGCGGTCGCGGCGCGGTGGCGCGATCGGGCCGACGGGGTGGCGGCCGTCCAAGACAGAACCGGGTGCCCGCCAAGGACGCCGGGTGGTCGGCGCAGCGAAATCAAGGATGCATTCGGGGGACCAGCGAAGCTGGGCCGCCGAAAAAGGACATTCGCGGAGCCGACCGCCCGGCGTCCTTGGCGCGCCCCGACCTCGACCGACCTGAACCGACGTCAGCGAGACGGCGGTGCGCAACCGAACAGCGGCCGCCACAGCGCGAGTGCGTCGTCCAGGCCTCCAAGCGCATCGATGCCTTCACGCAGCGCCCGTGCGGCGGCCGGCGCCAGCGGCCATGGCGCGTAGGCCATGCAGTCGTCGAAACGCCGCTGGTGTTCGGCCTCGCCGAGCGGATTGCCGGGAAAGCCGGGCGCGATGTCGAGCGAGAGCTCCCGGCGGCGGCCGTCGCGCGCGACGAGTGCCACGTCCACCGCGGTGTGGCCACGCGCGTCGAGCGCCGCGTCGCCGATCACCTGCACGCGACCGACCATCGCCTGCACGGCGGCGTCGGCCACGGCCTCGGGCGTGAAGTGCGCGAGCTGCGAGCTGCCGCGCACCAGCGCGTTCGCGGCACAGTACTGCGCGCTGAACTGCGCATCGACGCGCGGGTTGGCGCCGCGGCCGAACGGCTGGCCGACGAGGCGGTGGCAGTAGGGGTTCAGGCGCACCGTCACCCGCTCGACCTCGGCCGCGCCGACACCCAGCTCGCGCGCCGCCTGCAGCACGAGCGCCGTGAGCCCCTGCGTCGCACCGCAGCTCGGGTAGGGCTTGAACATCATCCGCTCGAGCCGCCAGTGCTCGCCGAGATCGGCGACGACGCTCGTCGGGTCGAGCCGGCCGCGGCCGAAGAGGTGCGCGTAGCCGTAGACCCCGCCGAGGAAGTGCACGGGCCCGGTAAGGCCGGCACGGGCCAGCTCGGCACACTCGACGCCGGCCGCCGCCACCCAGCCCTGCACGAGCCGCACGCCGAGGCTGCCGTCGACGTTGCTCTGGAAGCTGCCGCCGCAGCGGTTGAAGGCGAGGCCGAGCGCGTGGTGCACCTGTCTTGCGCTCAGGCGCAGCAGCCGCGCCGCCGTGGCCACGGCGGCGAACACGGCCGCCACGCCGGTGGGGTCGAAGCCGTCGTACTGCGACTCCTCGAGGTTGAAGCGCGCGCCGACCTCGCAACCCAGTGCCACCGCGGCCAGGAACTCGGCGCCGTTCGGCCCGCGCCCGCCGGTCTCCATTGCGGCGAGCTCGGCGGTGGCCAACGCCACGGGGAACACGGCGCTGCCGAAGTGCGGCCCCGGCGCCATCGCGTCGCAGAAGTCGAGCGCGCGGCACATCGTGCCGTTGATCTGCGCCGCGGCAGTGGCCGGCAGCGCGTCGCCGAAGACGAGCGTATGCGCCTGCCCGGCACCGCCGCGCCCGAGGTGCCAGCGGCGCAGCGCGTCGATGCCGTCCTCGCGCGCCGCGGCGACGCCGGTGCCGCACACCGCCAGCAGCACACGCCGCGCGACGTACGACGCGCGCTCGGGCAGCGCCCCGGCATCGAAGCCGGCGATCCACGCCGCCAGCTGCGCTTCCGGCGTGCGCTGAACGATCGTGGCGCTGCTGCTGCCGGCAGCTGAGGCGGCCGTCCTGCTCATCACCAGATCCTCCTGGTTGCGCGGCCCTCAGGCGCCCTGCCGCGGGCCGCGCCCCGGAGTCAGCTCGGTGCCGCTCTCCTTCTCGACCCAGCGCACGAGCTCGCTGACGCTGGCGCCCGGGCCGGCCGACCGGTCGGCCATGCGCCACAGCTGCTGGCCGAGGCCGGAGAGCGGCATCGGCGTGCCGGTGTCGCGCGCCAGCTGCAGCGCGATGCCGATGTCCTTGAGCATCAGCGCGAGCTTGAACGGGTCGTCGAACGCCCGGTTGAAGATGCGCTGCGTGAAGTGCGTCTGTGTGATCCAGGAGCCCCCGGTGCTCTGGTTGAGCACGGCGAGCATCGCCTCGGGGTCGAGGCCGTAGCGCTTGCCCGTCACCAGCCCCTCGGCGGTGGCGAGAAAGGTCATCGACGTGATCGTGTTGTTGATGCACTTCATCGCATGCCCGGCGCCGAGGCCGCCGAGGTGGTGCTGCGCCTTGCCCATGAGCTTCAGCAGTGGCATGACGCGCGCCACGTCGGCGTCGCTGCCACCGACCATGAACACGAGCTCGGCCGCCTCGGCGCCCCAGGCCGCGCCCGAGACGGGCGCGTCGACCATCGCCGCGCCGGCCTTCGCAAGGCCCGCGGCCGTGGCCTCGGTGAGCCACGGCTCGGCCGACGAGGTGTCCAGCAGCAGCGCGCCGGCACGCAGGCCGTGCACGAGGCCTTCGTCGCCGAGCGCCACCTGCTGCACGACGCGGCCATCGGGCAGCATCGTGACGACGATGTCGCTCGCCGCAGCCACCTCGGCCGGCGTGCGTGCGGCCGTGCCGCCGATCTTCTGCGCGACGGCGCGTGTGCGCCCGGCGTCGGCATCGAGCACGGTGAGCGCGTGCCCGGCGCGCGCCAGGTGGCCGGCCATCGGCGCGCCCATCACGCCCAGGCCGACGAAGCCGATCCGCAATGTCGTCATCGTGCGCCTCCCGCTCAGGCGAAGCGGAACGAGATCGAGCCGAGCGGCCCGTAGTCGACGTGGAAGCTGTCGCCCAGCGCGCCCACCACCGGCCGCGTGAACGAGCCGGCGAGCACCACGTCACCGGCCTCGAGCCGCTCGCCGTGTGGCGCGATCTTGTTGGCGAGCCACGCCACGCCGGTGGCCGGGTGGTTCAGCACCGCCGCGGCCAGCCCCGTCTCCTCGACGACACCGTTCTTGTGCAGCAGCGCACCCACCCAACGCAGGTCGACGTCCAGCGGCTTCACCGGCCGGCCGCCCAGCACGATGCCGGCATTGGCAGCGAAGTCGCTGATGGTGTCGGTGACCTTGCGCATGGCCCTCGTCTCGCGGTCGAACTGCTCGATGCGTGCATCGATGATCTCCACCGCGGGGCTGACGTACTCGGTGGCCGAGAGCACGTCGAAGAGCGTGACGCCGGGCCCGGCGAGCGGCTTGCCGAGGATGAACGCAAGCTCGACCTCGACGCGCGGGGCGATGAAGCGGTCAAGCGGGATGTCGCCGCCGCCGGCGAAGAACATGTCGTCCATCAGCGGCGCGTAGTCGGGCTCGTCGATCTGGCTCGCCTGCTGCATGGCGCGCGAGGTGAGGCCGATCTTGCGGCCGCGGATGCGGCGGCCGTCGGCCTGCTCGAGCTTCACCCAGGCCTGCTGGATGGCGTAGCCGTCGGCCACCGTCATGCCAGGGTGCTGCATCGAGAAGTGGCGCAGCTGGGTGCGGGTCTTGCGCGCCTCGTAGAGCTGGCGGGCCAGGGTGGTGATGGTGGATGGGTCGAGCATGTTCGTGTTGCTCACTTCGACAGCAGTGGCGGCAAAGGGCTGTGCGGACCCGGTGCGGCGCTCAGCTGCGGCCAGCTCGCGCGGCGAGACGACCGCCGCAGCCAAGCCCCGCCGCTCGGCCGCCCGCGGCCTTGCCCGCCACCATCCTATGAACGGCTGACGGCATCCGCGTGACTGTCCTGCTTCTTCGCAAACAACGGATGCAGCGAGCTGTTCTTCGCATCGAACACCTCGTGCCCTTCGTCGATCTGCAGCGTCACACCGACATGACCGCGCTCCAAGAGCGGCGCGAAGTGCGCCTTGACGCAGGCCTCGAGCGCCTGCCCGCACGCCTGGTGCACCGCCGCGCTGCGCCCCTTCGCCATGCGCAGGTTGAGATAGACGAACGCGTACTCTCCCGTCCCGCCGGCGGCCCGCCCTGCAGCCCCGCCGTCGCCCACCGCGAAGTGCCGCGCCGGGTACGCCAGCACGCGCGTGCCGCCGGGCGGGAACACCGGCGCGCCGGCTTCGTCGCGCTGCGCCAGCATCACGTCGGCCAGCGCGCGGCACAGCGCCGTCATGTCGGCGCCGCCTTCGGCCGCGGGCCGGTCGAGGTTCGGCGTGTAGAGGATGACGAGATGCGGCATCGTGAAGTCCCCGCTCAAAGCCGGCCGGCGGCCTGGAAGCTCCTGTAACCCTCGGCGGCCGAGGCCATCGGCGCCGGGATCGCTTCGCCGTCCTGCGGCGTCACCGGGAACACCACGTTGATCTGCCCCGTGCCCGAGGCGCCGAAGTACGGCGTGACGACCTCGGCCCGGCCCTCGTAGGCGCTCCAGCCGAGCGCACCGAGCAGCATCGCCGTGTCGTGCATGAAGCCTTCGCCATGCCCCTTGCTCGCGTACTCGGGCAGCATCGCGCAGAAGTCGCGCCACTGGCCTTCTCGCCACATGCTCACCACCTCGTGGTCGAGATGCTCGAGGAACGGGCTCCAGATCCTGAACGCGAACTCCGGCGCCAGCCCGTTCTGCGCGAAGCGGTGGCTGAGCGAGCCGCTGGCGAAGAACGCGACGGTGCCGTCGTAGTGCTGCTCGACGGCGCGACGCATCGCCCAGCCCAGCCGCGCGCTGTCGTTCAGGTAGTGCGACGTGCACAGCGCCGACACCGAAACCACCTTGAAGTGGCGGTCGGCATTCATGTAGCGCATCGGCACCAGCGTGCCGTACTCGGGACCGAGCGTCGTCGCGTCGTGCGCGAGCGTCTCCACGCCCATCTCGCTCGCCACCTTCGCCAGCAGCTTGCCGAGCGCCGGGTTGCCCGGGAACTCGTAGCCCAGGTTGCTGATGAAGTGCGGCAGCTCGTTGCTCGTGTACGTGCCCTTGAAGTGCGGCGCGCAGTTGACGTGGTAGTTGGCGTTGACGAGCCAGTGCGTGTCGAAGACGACGATGGTGTCCACGCCCTCTGCGCGGCAGCGGCGGCCGATCTCCACGTGGCCGTCGATGGCGTCCTGGCGTGTGCCCTGGCGCGGGCCGGGCAGCTCGCTCAGGTACATGCTCGGCACGTGCGTGACCTTCGCGGCGAGCGCTAGTCGACCCATGGCTGGCTCCTGCAAGCCGAGCCCTCCCCTCGGGGGAGGGTTGGGAGGGGCCCCATGACGCCCCGCAGGGGGGCGGCGTTCACGCCGCCCCCCAGTGCGGGATGTGGTGCGAGCCGAGGCTCACCGCCACGTTCTTCGGCTCCAGGAACACCTCGTAGCTCCAGGTGCCGCCCTCGCGCCCGGTGCCGCTGGCCTTCGTGCCGCCGAAGGGTTGGCGCAGATCGCGCACGTTCTGGCTGTTGACGAAGCACATGCCGGCCTCGATGGCCGCGGCGACGCGGTGCGCGCGGCCGAGGTTCTCGGTCCAGACGTAGCTGGACAGGCCGTAGGGGATGTCGTTGGCGAGCCGGATCGCCTCGGCCTCGTCGGCGAAGGGGATCAGGCAGGCCACGGGGCCGAAGATCTCGTCCTGCGCGATCTTCATGCGGTTGTCGACGTCGGCGAAGACCGTCGGCCAGACGAAGTTGCCGCGCGCCAGTGACGCCGGCAGCGCCGGTGCGTACGACGGGCGCTCGACGCCGCCGCACAGCATCGTCGCACCCTCCTTCGGCCCGAGCTCGATGTAGCTTCTCACCTTGGCCAGGTGCTGCGGGCTGATCATCGGGCCGATGATCGTCTTTTCGTCCAGCGGGTCGCCGACCGCGATGCGCCTGGCGCGTTCGGCGAACTTCGCGGCGAAGTCGGCATAGATGCTCTTCTGCACGAGGATGCGGCTGCCGGCGGTGCAGCGCTCGCCGTTGTTGCTGAAGATCATGAAGACGGCCGCGTCGAGCGCACGCGCCAGGTCGGCGTCGTCGAAGACGACGAACGGGCTCTTGCCGCCGAGCTCCATGCTGAACTTCTTCAGCCCCCCTCGCGTGGACACCTGCACGATGCGGTTGCCGGTGACCGTGCTGCCGGTGAAGCTGATGGCGCGCACGTCGGGGTGCGCGACGAGCGGCTCCCCGGCTTCCTTGCCGTACCCGTGCACGACGTTGAGCACGCCCGGCGGCACGCCCGCCTCGAGCGCCAGCTCACCCAGCCGCGCCGCGGTCAGCGGCGACAGCTCGCTCATCTTCAGCACCGCCGTGTTGCCGAAGGCGAGGCACGGTGCCACCTTCCAGGTGGCGGTCATGAACGGCACGTTCCACGGGCTGATGAGGGCACACACGCCCACCGGGTGGAAAAGCGTGTAGTTCAGGTGTGTCGGCGTGGGATAGGTGTGACCGTCGACGCGCGTGCACATCTCGGCGAAGTAGTGGAAGTTGTCGGCGGCGCGCGGCACCAGTTGCCGGCCCGTCTGCGCGATGACCTGGCCGGTGTCTTCCGTCTCGGTGCGACTGAGCTCGGGCACGTGGCGGGTGATCAGGTCGCCCAGCGTGCGCACGATCTTCGCGCGCTCGGTGGCGGGCCTCGCGGCCCAGGCCGGGAAGGCGGCCTTCGCGGCGGCGACGGCGGCGTTCACTTCCTCGGCGCCGCCGCGCGCCACCTCGGCCAGCACGTGCTGCGTGGCCGGGTTGACGGTGGTGAAGTTCTCGGCGCTCGGCACCGGCTTGCCGGCGATCAGGTGGTGCACTTGCATGGCAGGGGCTCGTGGGGCTTCGCAGGCGCCGCCGAATTCACTATGATATTAGCAATGTAGTCGCCGCCTCGGCACGATGTCAAGAACCCCAGCGAAGGTACCCGGCGCCGCCGGCGCGCCGCGCCGCGAGGCCGCGGCCTTCCAGCACCGCAACCTGCCGCTCCTGCTGCTGCAGGCGCGCGAGAGCGTCATCGCGCACTTCCGGCCGATCCTGAACGCACACGGCCTCACCGAGCAGCAGTGGCGCATCGTGCGCCTGCTGCTGGAGGTGGGGCCGCTGGAGCCGCGGCAGATCGGCCAGCTGACGCGCATCTCGAGCCCGAGCCTGGCCGGCGTGCTGGCGCGCATGGACGAGCTCAAGCTCGTGCGCCGCGAGCGCCTGGCCGAGGATGCGCGCCGCGTGAAGGTGAGCCTCACGCCGCGCAGCCGCGCGCTGGCCGCAGCGATGGCGCCGAAGATCGAGGCCGTCTACGAAGCCATCGAGGCGCACATCGGCCGCGACTTCATCGAGCGCTTCTACGCCACGCTGGGTGAGCTGATCGGCCTGCTCGGCGAGCTGCCGCCGGTGGACGACGACTGAGCGGCGCTGCCGGCGGCGCGCCGGGCTGCCGCCGGCCGCCGGGCCACGCCCGCCGGCGGCCCGCGCGGGCATACACTCGGCACCCCATGGCCGCCACCCCCACCCACGTCACCGTGCACCAGGCCTCGCGCGTGCTCGAGGTCGGCTTCGACGACGGCAAGACCTTCCGCATCCCGTTCGAGTTGCTGCGCGTCTACTCGCCCTCGGCGGAGGTGATGGGCCACGGCCCCGGGCAGGAGGTGCTGCAGACCGGCAAACGCGAGGTCGGCATCACCGCCATCGAGCCGGTGGGCCACTACGCGCTGCAGCCGCAGTTCAGCGACGGCCACGCCAGCGGCATCTACAGCTGGGAGTACCTGTACCACCTGGGCGCCGACGCCGACGCACTGTGGCGCAATTACTTCGACCGGCTGAAGGCGGCCGGCGTCGAGCGCGACGCACCGATGAAGGTGGCCGGCACGGGCCACGCCTGCGGGTCGCACTGAGGCCTTCCCGGGCATGGCCCAGACGCATTTCGGCTACGAGCACGTCGACGAGCGCGACAAGGCAGCGCGCGTGCGCGGCGTCTTCGACTCGGTCGCGTCGCGCTACGACTTGATGAACGACGTGCTGTCGATGGGGCTGCACCGGGCGTGGAAGGCGTACGCGGTGGCCGTGGCCGACGTGCGACCGGGGCAGAAGGTGCTGGACATCGCCGGCGGCACCGGCGACCTGGCGCTCGCCTTCGCGAAGGCCGCGCAGGTCGGCCGGGGCGAGACGGGCGGCGGCGGGGCCGCTCGCGGCGGCAGCGGCGGCGAAGTCTGGCTCACGGACATCAACGAGGCGATGCTGCAGCGCGGCCGCGACCGGGCGCTCGACGCCGGCTTCGTGCTGCCCACCGTCGTGTGCGATGCCGAGAAGCTGCCCTTCGCCGACGGCCGCTTCGACCTCGTCAGCGTCGCCTTCGGGCTGCGCAACATGACGCACAAGGAGGCCGCGCTCGCCGAGATGGCGCGCGTGCTGCGCCCGGGCGGGCGGCTGATGGTGCTGGAGTTCTCGAAGCCGGCCGGGCCGCTGCAGGCGCCCTACGACTTCTACTCGTTCAAGGTGATGCCGCTGCTCGGCCGCCTCATCGCGCACGACGCCGACAGCTACCGATATCTCGCCGAGAGCATCCGCATGCACCCCGACCAGGGGGCGCTGAAGGCGATGATGAAGGCGGCCGGCTTCGGCCATGTCGACGTGCACAACCTCGCCGCGGGCATCGTGGCGCTGCACGTCGGCGTGAAGTGCTGAGGCGGCAGCGGCCGCTCCACGAGCCGGGCTCGCGGCGGATTCAGCGCCGGGCCGGAGCCGCCGGGGCGTGCCCCGTGGGCAGCCCCGGCAGGCGGGCGCCGGGAGCGATCAGGAGTCGGTCGGCCGCTTCAGCTGCGCCACCGGGATGTCGCCACGCTCGCCGTCGAGGAACGACACCATCACGAAGGCCTGGTTGACGAGCCAGCAGCCGGGCGTCTTGTCGCCCGCGCGCGAGATGTGTTCGGCGAAGCGCGCCTCGCCGACGCAGGGGCCGGCGTGCGTGTACAGCAGCACGCGGGCGCCGTCGGACGACTGCGCGAGGGCGAGGATCTTCTCGAGCGGCGGCTCCGCCCGGGCGAGCGGAGCGGCCGAGAGGAGGGCGGTGGCGAGGGCGGCAGCGAGGACGGTTCGCATGATCATTCCCTTCGAGAGGCTGGGCTGGGGGCAACCCCAATGTCGACCTTTCGTCGACACGGCCATCGCCGGATTACCCGGGGCGATCACCCCGGAGTTCTCGAACGGTGACGAAGTGCTGTGAAGAAGTGGCGGCGCGCCTTCGGGCCGGCGGCGGCCGCGCGCCGGCTCAGGGCAGCTCGGCCCCGGAAAGCGGCGGCGCCGCCGCATCCTTGGGCGCGACGAGCGGCGCCGCCATGCCTGGCGGCAGCGGCCAGGCGACGCCGATCGCCGGGTCGTCCCAGCGGATCGAACGCTCGCACTCCCTGGCGTAGACGTCGGTCGTCTTGTAGAGGAAGTGCGTGTCGTCGGCGAGCGCCAGGAAGGCATGCGCGAAGCCGGGGGGGATCCACATCTGCCGCCGGTTGGCCGCCGTGAGCTCGGCGCCGAACCAGCGGCCGAAGTGGGGCGAGCCGCGGCGGATGTCCACCGCCACGTCGAACGCGGCGCCCTGCACCACGCGCACGAGCTTGCCCTGCGCGTGCGGTGGCAGCTGGTAGTGCAGGCCGCGCAGCACGCCGGCGCGGCTCATCGAATGGTTGTCCTGCACGAAAGCCGGCGGCAACGGCTCGCCCAGCTCGGCCAGAGCCGCCTCCCAGCGCGGCTGGCTGAAGCTCTCCATGAACCAGCCACGGTCGTCCGCGAAGACGGCCGGCTCGGCAAGCAGCACGCCGGGAAGTTCCGTGCGGATGAGCTTCATCGGCGGCAGCGAGGTCAGTACGTGGTGTCGTGCAGCAGCTTGAGCAGGTACTGCCCGTAGCCGTTCTTCGCCATCGGCGCGGCGAGCTTCTCCAGCTGCGCCGAATCGATCCAGCCGGACCGCCAGGCGATCTCCTCGGGGCAGGCAACCTTCAGCCCCTGGCGCTTCTCCAGCGTGGCGATGAACTGGCCGGCTTCCATCAGGCTGTCGTGCGTGCCGGTGTCCAGCCAGGCGTAGCCGCGGCCCATGATCTCGACCTCGAGCTGGCGCTGCCGCAGGTACTGCGCGTTGACCTCGGTGATCTCGAGCTCGCCACGGGCGCTCGGCTTGATGGCGGCAGCGATGTCGCACACCTGCGCGTCATAGAAGTAGAGGCCCGTGACCGCGTAGCTGCTCTTGGGCTGCTTCGGCTTTTCCTCGATGCTGATGGCGCGGCGCCCGGCGTCGAATTCGACGACGCCGTAGCGCTCGGGGTCGTGCACGTGGTAGGCGAAGACCGTGGCGCCTTCGCGCCGCGCGTCGGCGCGCGCGAGCAGCGCGTGGAAGTCGTGGCCGTAGAAGATGTTGTCGCCGAGCACGAGCGCGCTCGGCGCGCCGTTCACGAAGCGCCGGCCGAGGATGAAGGCCTGCGCCAGACCGTCGGGGCTCGGCTGCACGCAATAGCTGACGTTCATGCCCCACGCGCTGCCGTCGCCGAGCAGGCTTTCGAAGCGAGGCGTGTCCTGCGGCGTGCTGATGACGAGCACGTCGCGCATGCCGGCCAGCATCAGCGCCGACAGCGGGTAGTAGACCATCGGCTTGTCGTAGACCGGCAGCAGCTGCTTGCTGACCGCCAGCGTGGCGGGGTGCAGCCGCGTGCCGGCACCGCCTGCGAGGATGATGCCCTTGCGCGCCACTCGTGTGCTCATGAGTTCAGACCCTCGAGAAGGCGTGAAGGAACCGTCGCGAGCGACCCGAGGTCGCGTCGAGCACCGCAGCCGTCCTGCTGTACGGCGAGGAGCACAGGCGCGAGATCGGGGCGCGCAGCAGGTTCATTCACGCCTTCTAGCGGCCGTGCACCTCGGCGAGCATGCGTTCGACGCCCGCGGTCCACAGCGGCGGCACGAGCCCGAAGGTGTCGCGCAGCTTGCGCGTGGACAGCCGCGAGTTGAGCGGGCGCTTCGCCGGCGTGGGGTACTCGCTGCTCGGCACGGGCCGCAGGCCCTCGGGCGGCAGCTTCAGCGCCACGCCGGCAGCGCGTGCCCACTCGATGACATGCCGGGCGTAGTCGAACCAGCTCGCCTCGCCGGCGGCCACGCAGTGGTAGGTGCCGGCGAGCTCCGGCGCTGCACGCAGGCGCTGCATGACGTGCGCCGTCACGTCGGCCAGCAGCTCGGCCCCGGTGGGCGCGCCGAACTGGTCGTCCACCACCTTCAGCAGCTCCCGCTCGGCGGCGAGCTTGAGCATCGTGCGCGCGAAGTTGCCGCCGCGCGCCGCGTAGACCCAGCTGGTGCGCAGGATCAGGTGCTGGCAGCCGCTCGTGCGGATGGCGCGCTCGCCTTCGAGCTTGGTGCGGCCGTAGACGTTGAGCGGGCCGGTGCCTTCGTCCTCCTCGCGGGCCTCGACGCCGCTGCCGTCGAAGACGTAGTCGGTGCTGTAGTGCACGAGCAGCGCACCGCAGGCCTCGGCCTCGTCGGCCAGCACCGCCGGTGCGACGGCATTGATGCGCCCGGCGAGCTCGGGCTCGGCCTCGGCCTTGTCGACCGCGGTGTAGGCGGCGGCATTGACGATCACCGCCGGCTGCACGCGCCAGACCAGCGCGCGCAGAGACTCGGGCTCTGTGAAGTCGGCGCGTTCGTCGCCCGCGGAGTCGAAGTCGCAGGCGGTGAGCTCGCCCAGCGGCGCCAGCGCACGCTGCAGCTCCCAGCCCACCTGGCCGTTCTTTCCCAGCAGCAGGATGCGACTCATCGCTCTTCAGCGTGCGACGTAGTTGGCCGCCACCCAGTCGCGGTAGGCGCCGCTTTGCACCTCGTGCACCCAGTCGGCATGGTCGAGGTACCAGCGCACCGTCTTGCGGATGCCGGTCTCGAAGGTCTCGGCCGGGCGCCAGCCGAGCTCGCGCTCGATCTTGCGCGCGTCGATGGCGTAGCGGCGGTCGTGCCCCGGGCGGTCCTTCACGTGCGTGATGAGGCGCGAGCGCGCTCCGGCAGGGTCGGGCCGCATCTCGTCGAGCAGAGCGCAGACCGTCTTGACGATCTCGATGTTCGGCTTCTCGTTCCAGCCGCCGACGTTGTAGGTCTCGCCGGGGCGGCCCTTCGCGAGCACCGTGCGGATGGCCGAGCAGTGGTCGCGCACGTAGAGCCAGTCGCGCACCTGCAGGCCGTCGCCGTACACCGGCAGCGGCTTGCCGGCCAGCGCGTTGACGATCACGAGCGGGATGAGCTTCTCCGGGAAGTGGTACGGCCCGTAGTTGTTGCTGCAGTTCGTCGTCAGCACCGGCAGGCCGTAGGTGTGGTGCCAGGCACGCACGAGGTGGTCGCTGGCCGCCTTGCTCGCCGAGTAGGGGCTGTTCGGCTCGAAAGGATGCGCCTCGGTGAAGGCCGGCGCGCCGGGCGCCAGGCTGCCGTAGACCTCGTCGGTGCTGACGTGCAGGAAGCGGAAGCGCTCGCGCTCGGCGAGCTCCAGCGCCTGCACGAACACGCGCGCCGCCTCCAGCAGCGTGAAGGTGCCCTCGACGTTGGTCTTGATGAACGCGGCCGGCCCGAGGATGCTGCGGTCGACGTGGCTCTCGGCGGCGAAGTTGACGATGGCGCGCGGGCGATGCTCGGCGAGCAGGCGGTCGACGAGAGGGCGATCGCCGATGTCGCCGCGCACGAACACGTGCCGCGCGTCGCCGGCGAGCGAAGCCAGGTTGCGCAGGTTGCCGGCGTAGGTCAGCGCGTCGAGGTTGACGACCGGCTCGCCGGCGTGCTCGAACCAGTCGAGCACGAAGTTGCTGCCGATGAAGCCGGCGCCCCCCGTGACGAGGATCGTCACGGCTGTGGGCCCTTGACGAGAATCGTCACGGCTGCTGCTCCTTGACGAGGAGGGTCATGAGGGCGGAACTCTATCTCCGTCCGTAGGTATCCTCGAAACGGACGATGTCGTCCTCGCCCAGGTAGCTGCCCGACTGCACCTCGATGATCTCGAGCGGCACCTTGCCCGGGTTGCGCAGCCGATGTTTCTCGCCGAGCGGGATGTAGGTGCTCTGGTTCTCGGTGAGCATGATCACCTTGTCGCCGTTCGTCACCTCGGCCGTGCCGGAGACGACGATCCAGTGCTCGGCGCGGTGATGGTGCATCTGCAGAGAAAGGGCCGCGCCCGGCTTGACCAGGATGCGCTTGACCTGGTGGCGCGGCCCATGGTCGATGCTGTCGTACCAGCCCCAGGGGCGGTGCACCTTGCGATGCAGCGTCTGCTCGCCGCGCTGTTCCTGGCCCAGCCGCGCGACGATGGTCTTGACGTGCTGGCTCTTCTCGCGGCTGGCCACGAGCACGGCGTCGGGCGTCTCGACGACCACCGCGTCGTCGAGACCGACCACGCTCACCAGCCGGCTCGTCGCATGCACCAGCGTGTTGTGGCTGTCGGCGACCAGCGCGTCGCCCACCGTGGCGTTGCCGTCGCCGTCCTTGGGCAGCACCTGCCACACGGCGTCCCAGGCGCCCAGGTCGCTCCAACCGGCGTCGAGCTCCTGCATGCGGATGTCGAGCACGCCGGGGCACTTCTCCATCACCGCATAGTCCACCGACTCCGAGGGCACCGCGGCGAACTCGGCCTTGCCGGGGCGCACGAACTTCTCGTCGGTGGCGCGCGCCGCGAACGCGGCGCGGCAGGCGGCGGCGATGTCGGGCCGGAAGCGCTCGAGCGCCGCCATCCAGACCGAGGCCTTCAGCACGAACATGCCGGCGTTCCACGAGTAGCCGCCGGCCTCGATGTAGCGCTGCGCGGTCTCGGCGTCGGGCTTCTCGACGAAGCGGACGACGCGCAGCTCCGGCGCCACGCCATCGGTACGGATGTAGCCGTAGCCGGTCTCGGGCCGCGTCGGCTTGACGCCGAGGATGGCGATGGCGCCGTCGGCGGCCTGGTGCACGGCGCGGCGCACCGCGACGGCGAAGGCGGTGTCGTCGGTCACCGTCTGGTCGGCCGGCGTGACGACGAGCACGGGATCGCCGCCCCCCTCGGCGGCCTGCAGCGCCGCGAGCGTCAGGGCCGGCGCCGTGTTGCGCCCCGTCGGCTCCAGCAGCACCGCGGCCGGCTCGCGTTGAAGCTCGCGCAGCTGGTCGAGCACGAGGAAACGGTGTTCCTCGTTGCCGACGACGAGCGGCGCGCCGACCTCGATGCGGTCGTCCGCCAGCCCCTGCAGGCGCGCCACGGCCTGCTGGAACAGGCTCGAGCCGTTGCCGCCGAGCACGAGGAACTGCTTGGGGAAGCCGGCACGCGACAGCGGCCACAGGCGTGTGCCCGAGCCGCCGGCCATCACGACCGGCACCACCTGGATCGCGGCCGCCGCGGCCGCCTTGTTCGACGAAGTGCTCATGCGTTGTCGTATCCCCTGGGATTGTGTTGCTGCCAGCGCCAGCTGTCGGCGCACATGCGATGCAGGTCGTGGCGGGCGCGCCAGCCGAGCAGCTCCTGCGCCAGCGTCGGGTCGGCCCAGCAGGCAGCCACGTCGCCGGGGCGGCGCGGCTCGATGCGGTAGGGCACCGGGCGGCCGCTCGCCGCCTCGTAGGCGCGCACCACTTCGAGCACGCTGGCACCGCGGCCCGTGCCGAGGTTCACCGTGAACGAGCCGGGCTGCGCCAGCAGCCGCTCGAGCGCCGCCACGTGGCCCTCGGCCAGGTCGACGACGTGGATGTAGTCGCGCACGCCAGTACCGTCGGGCGTCGGGTAGTCGTTGCCGAACACGTTGAGATGCGCGCGCCGCCCGACGGCCACCTGTGCCACGTAGGGCATCAGGTTGTTCGGCGTGCCGCGCGGGTCTTCGCCGATGCGGCCACTCTCGTGTGCGCCCACCGGGTTGAAGTAGCGCAGGATGGCGTTCTGCCAGGTTCGCTCGGCGTGGGCCAGGTCGCCGATGACCTGTTCGCCCATCAGCTTCGTGCGGCCATAGGGGTTCGTGGCCGAAAGCGGCATGTCCTCGGTGATGGGCAGGCGCTGCGGATCACCGTAGACGGTGGCGCTGGAGCTGAAGACGAAGCGCGCGACGCCGTGCCGGCGCATCGTGCGGCAGACGTTGACGAGGCCGCCCAGGTTGTTGGCGTAGTAGTCGAGCGGTTTCGCGGTCGATTCGCCCACCGCCTTGAAGGCGGCGAAATGCACCGTGGCGTCGATGCGCTGCCGCGCGAACAACGCCTCCAGCGCCGCGGCATCGCCCACGTCGAGCCGCTCGAAGGCCGGCGCCCGGCCCGAGAGCTCGGCCAGGCGATTCAGCACCTCGGGCGAGCTGTTGGAGAAGTCGTCGACGCCGACGACGCGGTGGCCCGCCGCCAGCAGGGCCAGCCAGGTGTGCGAGGCGATGTAGCCGGTGGCCCCGGTGAGCAGGACAGTGGCGGGCATGGTGCGGCGAAGGCAGCGCGCATGCTATGCGAGCACCATGCCAGCAACGATCGCGCCGCCTTCGTCGCTGCTTCGGCGCGCGATGCGGGCGTGCATTTGTTCCCGCGGTGAACCGGCGGCCGGCGGCGCCACCGCCCATCCGAGGGGAGCGCAGGGCCTGCCTACAATGCCGCGGCCATGCTCGATGCCCTCGCGGACCTGCTCGCACCGCCGGTGCTCGAACGCCTGACGCTGGTGCTGAACCACGTGCTGCGCGCCGAGCCGGCGGCGGTGGCCCGCCTTCTGCCGCACAGCGGCCGCACGATCCAGCTGAGCCTCGACGGCTGGCCTTCGCTGCTGCCCAGGCCGCCCGACATGCGCTGGCGGGTCACGCCCGCCGGGCTGCTGGAGTGGTGCGGGCTGCCGCCGCGCGATGCGGCTGGGGCCACTGCGGCGGGCCCCTCCACGGCCGCGCCCGCCCCGGCCGGGGGCGCATCGGCGTTCGCGACGCCCGACCTGCGAGTCGCCGTCGATGCCGGCAATCCGGCGGCACTGCTGGCGCGAGCGCTCGCCGGCGAGCGGCCCGCCGTGCAAGCGGATGGCGACGCCGCCTTCGCCGCCGACATCGGCTGGCTGCTGGCCAACGTCCGCTGGGACGTGGCCGGCGACCTCGAACGCCTCTTCGGGCCGGTGGTGGCGCACCAGCTGCACCAGGCGGGACGGGCGCTCGCGCGCGGGCTGCGCGGCGCGCTCGATGCCGCGGCGGCCTCGCCCTGGGCCGACAGGCTCGCGCAGGCCGCGTCGCGGCGCGGCGCGGGGCGCCGATGACGCGGCGGCTCACGAGGCGCCGGTGAGGCGGCGCGGCACGAGGCGCCGGTGAAGCGCCGCGGCGCGGGGCGCCGATGAAGCGGCTCGCCCGTCTGCTGACCATCGTCATCGTCGTCCTGCGCTTCGGCCTGGACGAGGTGGCGCTGTCGGCCTTTCCGCAGCGGTGGGTGCGCGCACTGGTGCGCATCGTCCGCCTCGGCCGGCGGCTTGATGCGCCGCGTGGCGTGCGCCTGCGCGAGGGCCTCGTGCGCCTCGGCCCCATCTTCGTCAAGTTCGGCCAGGTGCTCTCGACGCGCCGCGACCTGCTGCCGCCGGACGTCGCCGACGAGCTGGCCAAGCTGCAGGACCGCGTGCCGCCGTTTGCCGCCGCCACCGCACGCGCCATCATCGAGAGGACCTACGGCCGGCGCATCGAGGAGATCTTCGAGTCGTTCGAGCCCGAACCCGTGGCCAGTGCCTCGATCGCCCAGGTGCACCTGGCCACGCTGAAGAGCGGCCCGCGCTTCCGCGAGGTGGCGGTGAAGGTCCTGCGCCCGGGCATGCTGGCCGTCATCGAGAGCGACCTGGCGCTGCTGCACCAGCTCGCGGCGTGGGTCGAGCGCCTGTCGGCCGACGGCCGGCGGCTGAAGCCGCGCGAGGTGGTGGCCGAGTTCGACACCTACCTGCACGACGAGCTCGACCTCGTGCGCGAGGCGGCCAACGCGACGCAGCTGCGCCGCAACATGGAGGGGCTGGGCCTCGTGCTCGTGCCCGAGATGGTGTGGGACCTGTGCCGTACCGACGTGATCGTCATGGAGCGCATGCACGGCCTGCCGATCGGCCAGGTCGAGCAGCTGCGGGAGGCGCGCGTGGACCTGAAGCGGCTGGCGCGCGACGGCGTGACGATCTTCTTCACCCAGGTGTTCCGCGACGGCTTCTTCCACGCCGACATGCACCCGGGCAACATCCTCGTCAGCACCGTGCCGGCCACGTTCGGGCGCTACGTGGCGCTCGACTTCGGCATCATGGGCACGCTGACCGAGCGCGACAAGGACTACCTCGCGCACAACTTCATCGCCTTCTTCCGCCGCGACTACCGGCGCGTGGCCGAGCTGCACATCGAGAGCGGCTGGGTGCCGGCGGCCACGCGCGTCGACGAGCTCGAAGGCGCCGTGCGTACCGTGTGCGAACCGCAGTTCGCGCGGCCGCTCAAGGACATCTCGCTCGGGCACGTGCTGATGCGCCTGTTCCAGATCTCGCGCCGCTTCAACGTCGAGATCCAGCCGCAGCTCGTGCTGCTGCAGAAGACGCTGCTCAACATCGAGGGCCTGGGTCGCCAGCTCGACCCCGATCTGGACCTCTGGACCACGGCCAAGCCCTTCCTCGAGCGCTGGATGAGCGAGCAGGTGGGCTGGCGCGGCCTCGCGGAGCGGCTGCGCAACGAGGCGCCGCGCTACGCGCAGATGCTGCCGGGGCTGCCGCGCCTGGTGCACCGCGCCCTGGCCCGGCGAGCCGAGGAAGGCGAGCACGAGCTGCTGCGGCAGCTGCTGGCCGAGCAGCGCCGCACCAACCGGATGCTGCAGGCCCTGATCTGGGCCGCGCTCGGCTTCATCGCCGGGCTCGCCATCGCGCTGGCCGCGCTGCACGTGGGTCCGCTGCGCGCCTGAGGCGGCACGCGAGGCAGGGTCTTGCCGCAGGGCGGCGGCCGCGAGCCGCCCTACACTGCGGCCCCGCCGGCGCGGGGCACGGGCCGAGCCCGCCTGCCCGCGGTGGCCGCCGCCCGCGAGAAGAAACCATTCCACGCCACGGAGAGTGCCGTGCTCATCACCTTCGTCGTCGCCTACCTCGCCGTCACCATCACCATCGGCCTGCTCGCCGCGCGCCGCGTGCACAACACCAGGGACTTCATGGTGGCCGGGCGCGCGCTGCCGCTGTACATGAACGTGGCCACGGTGTTCGCCACCTGGTTCGGTGCGGAGACGGTGCTCGCCGTCTCGGCCACCTTCTCCAAGGACGGCCTGAACGGCGTCGCCGGCGACCCCTTCGGCGCCAGCGTGTGCCTGGTCATCGCGGCGCTGTTGTTTGCGCGCCTGTTCTACCGCCTGAACCTGCTGACCATCGGCGACTTCTACAAGGTGCGCTACGGCAAGGGCGTCGAGGTGCTGACCAGCCTGTCCATCGTCATCTCGTACCTCGGATGGACATCGGCGCAGATGACGGCCATCGGCCTCGTGCTGCACGTGCTGTCCGGCGGTGTCATCTCGATCAACGAAGGCATCATGATCGGCGCGGCGGTCGTGCTCGTCTACACGATCTTCGGCGGCATGTGGTCGATCGCCTTCACCGACCTGCTGCAGACGCTGGTCATCATCATCGGCCTGGCACTCGTCGCCTACCTCGTGGGCGACGTCGCGGGCGGTGCCGGCAAGGTCATCTCGCAGGCGGCCGCCGACGGCAAGTTCGTGTTCTTCCCCTCCGACGCCGCAGGCTGGTGGGCGATGGCCGGCGCCTTCTTCGCCTTCGCCTTCGGCTCGATCCCGCAGCAGGACGTGTTCCAGCGCATGACGAGCGCGAAGAACGAGGCCACCGCCGTGCGCGGCACCGTCATCGGCGCCATCGTCTACTTCTGCTTCGCGTTCGTGCCGATGTTCATCGCCTACTCGGCGGTCGTCGCCGACGCCTCGGTGGCCAAGCTGTTCGAGGCCGAGGACGCACGCGAGATCCAGCGCATCCTGCCCGACCTCGTGCTCGGCAAGATGCCGCTGTGGGCGCAGGTGATGTTCTTCGGAGCCCTGCTGTCGGCGATCCTGTCGACCTCGGCCGGCGCGTTGCTGGCGCCGGCGACGCTGTTCAGCGAGAACGTGCTGCGCCCGTTCGCGCCGCGCATGGGCGACCGCCAGTTCCTGCTCATGGTGCGCGTCATCCTCGTCACCTTCACCGCCGGCGCGCTGCTGTTCGCACTGAACAGCCGCAGCACGATGTACGAGATGGTGCAGAACGCCTACAACGTGACGCTCGCCGGTGCCTTCATCCCGCTGCTGGCCGGCGCGTACTGGAAACGCGCCACGACGCAGGGGGCGCTGTTCTCGATCGTGCTGGGCATCGGCAGCTGGTTTGCCGCCGATACGGTGGCCGCCGACGCGATGGTGCCGCCCAACCTGATCGGCTTCTTCGCCTCGATCATCGGCATGCTGATGGGCTCGCTGGCGCCGCAGCTCATCGGCAACCGGGGCCACGCGATCGAGACGGCGCTGCGCCAGGCGCACACCGCCGGCACGCACGGGCACGCCGGGGAGCACGCGGCGCATCCGTCGGGCCAAGGCGCGCACGCCGGTTCGCACAAGGCCTGACCGCGGCACGGGCCCCGGATCGCCGGGGGCCCGCCCGAGGGCCTGCGCCGGCCGCGGCGGCGGCCCCGCGCCCGGGCGCCGCCGGGCCCCACCACGCGGGCGCGAACCTATAATTCCCGGTTTTTTCGCCCGAGGCGAGGGACCACGACCATGCCGATCTACGCGTATCGCTGCACGAGCTGCGGGCACGCGAAAGACGTACTGCAGAAGGTGTCCGATCCGCTGCTGACCGATTGCCCGGCCTGCGGCGCGCCGACGTTCGTCAAGCAGGTCACTGCTGCAGGCTTCCAGCTCAAGGGTTCGGGCTGGTACGTCACCGACTTCCGCGGCGGCAGCAACGCCGCCGGCAAGGCCGCCGACGGCGAGGGCAGCAAGGACAAGGCAGCCGAGGGCGGCGAGAAGACCGGGGACAAGGCCGGTGACCGCGCCGCGGACAAGCCGGCGGACCCGGCCGCCGGCAAGGCCGCCGGCGGCGCGAGTGCGGCCGCGGCGGTGCCCGCGGCCGCGCCGTCGAGTGCTCCGGCGCCCCCCACCGCCGCTGCGCCGCCCTCCTCCGGCGGCTGATGCCGCACGGCCGGAATGAAGAAGTACATCGTCGCCGGCCTGCTGGTGTGGTTGCCGCTGGCCATCACGATCTGGGTGCTCGCCTGGGTGCTGGGCGGCATCGACAGCCTCTTCTCGGCGGTGCTCTCGGTGACGCAGGCGCTGCTGCCGGAGTCGGCGCATGCCTGGCTGGAGTCGCTGCGGCACGTGCCGGGGCTGTCGGTGGTGGTGCTGGCGGCACTGCTGTTCGTCACTGGCGTGTTCGCCGCCAACTTCGTCGGCCAGTGGTGGCTGGCGCTGTGGGACCGGCTGATCGGCAAGATCCCCATCGTCAAGAGCATCTACAACTCGGTCAAGCAGGTCTCGGACACGCTGTTCTCGAGCAGCGGCCAGGCCTTTCGCGAGGCGGTGCTGGTGCAATACCCGCGCCCGGGCGCCTGGACGATCGCCTTCGTCACGGGGCGCCCGGCCGGCGAGGTGGCCGCGCACCTCGGTGCGAGCCCGAACACGGTGATCGGCGTCGACCCGCGCCTGGACTGGGTGAGCGTGTACGTGCCGACGACGCCGAACCCGACCTCGGGCTTCTTCCTCATGATGCCGCGCGCCGACGTCGTGCCGCTGAAGATGAGCGTGGACGAGGCGCTCAAGTACGTCATCTCCATGGGCGTGGTGGCGCCCGGCGCGCGCGCCCAGAATGGCGCCCCGGCCGCGTTGCCGGCCGCCGCCGGCCCGCGAAATTGACCGGGCGGGCCCGGCCCGGCAGCCGGCCCGCCCGAGGACGCACGGCATCGCCACGGGGCCAGCCCCCGCCGGTGCGCGCCGGCTCGAGAGCCAACCCGTTTCGCCCGCCGGCCCGTGCCGCGGGCCTGCTCCACCGACTCCGACAGCGAGACAACGATGAGAAGCACCTACTGCGGCCTGGTCAGCGAGAAGCTGCTGGGCCAGGACGTCACCCTGATGGGCTGGGCCCATCGCCGCCGCGACCACGGCGGCGTCATCTTCATCGACCTGCGCGACCGCGAAGGCCTCGTGCAGGTCGTCTGCGACCCCGACCGGCCGGAGATGTTCAGGACGGCCGAGGGCGTGCGCCACGAGTTCTGCCTGCAGGTGAAGGGCAAGGTGCGCCCGCGCCCGGCCGGCACCGAGAACGCCTCGCTCACCAGCGGCAAGGTCGAGGTGCTCGCGCACGAGCTCGAGGTGCTCAACGCCAGCGTGACGCCGCCGTTCCAGCTCGACGACGAGAACTTGAGCGAGACGGTGCGCCTGACGCATCGCGTGCTCGACCTGCGCCGGCCGCAGATGCAGAAGAACATGATGCTGCGCTACCGCGTGGCGATGGAGGTGCGCAAGTTCCTCGACGAGCAGGGCTTCATCGACATCGAGACGCCGATGCTGACGAAGAGCACGCCCGAGGGCGCGCGCGACTACCTCGTCCCGAGCCGCGTGCACGACGGCATGTTCTTCGCGCTGCCGCAGAGCCCGCAGCTGTTCAAGCAGCTGCTGATGGTGGCCGGCTTCGACCGCTACTACCAGATCACCAAGTGCTTCCGCGACGAGGACCTGCGCGCCGACCGCCAGCCCGAGTTCACGCAGATCGACATCGAGACGAGTTTCCTCAGCGAGGCCGAGATCCGCGCCGTCACCGAGGCGATGGTGCGCACCGTCTTCCGCAAGACGATGGGTGTGGAGCTGCCGCCGTACGCCGAGCTGACCTACGCCGAGGCGATGCACCGCTTCGGCAGCGACAAGCCCGACCTGCGCGTGAAGCTCGAGTTCACCGAGCTCACCGACGCGATGCGCGACGTCGAGTTCAAGGTCTTCTCGGGCCCCGCCACCATGCCGGGCGGCCGCGTCGCGGCCCTGCGCATCCCCGGCGGCGGCGAGATGAGCCGCGGCGAGATCGACGGCTACACCGAGTTCGTCAAGATCTACGGCGCCAAGGGCCTCGCGTGGATCAAGGTCAACGACGCCGGCAAGGGCCGCGACGGGCTGCAAAGCCCGATCGTCAAGAACCTGCACGACGGCGCTCTTCGCCAGATCATCGCGCGCACCGGTGCGCGCAACGGCGACCTCGTGTTCTTCGGCGCCGACAAGGCCAAGGTCGTCAACGACGCGCTCGGCGCGCTGCGCACGAAGATCGGCCACAGCGAGTTCGGCCGCGGCAAGGGCCTGTTCGAGGACCGCTGGGCACCGGCCTGGGTGATCGACTTCCCGATGTTCGAGTACGACGAGGAGGCGAAGCGCTGGAACGCCATGCACCACCCGTTCACGAGCCCGAAGGACGGCCACGAGGAGTTCATGGCCACCGACCCCGGTCGCTGCGTGGCCAAGGCCTACGACATGGTGCTCAACGGCTGGGAGATCGGCGGCGGCTCGGTTCGCATCCACCGCGCCGACGTGCAGGCCAAGGTGTTCGAGGCGCTGGACATCAGCCCCGAGCAGCAGCGCGCCAAGTTCGGCTTCCTGCTCGACGCGCTGCAGTACGGCGCGCCGCCGCACGGCGGCCTGGCCTTCGGCCTGGACCGCATCGCCACGCTGATGACCGGCGCCGAGAGCATCCGCGACGTCATCGCCTTCCCGAAGACGCAGCGCGCGCAGTGCCTGCTCACCGGCGCCCCGAGCGCCGTGGACGAGGCGCAGTTGCGTGAACTGCACATCCGGCTGCGCAACCCGCAAGGGGCGCGCTGACCGGCGAGGCGAAAGGGGCGGTACGCTGGCGATCCGACCGATGACCGTCGCCCGCCCCTTCAAGATCCCCGAGTCGGTGCTGGTCGTGATCCACACGCCGGCGCTCGACGTGCTGCTCATCGAGCGCGCCGACCGGCCCGGCTACTGGCAGAGCGTCACCGGCTCGCTCGCCACCCGCGACGAGCCGCTGGAGGCCACCTGCGCGCGCGAGGTGCAAGAGGAAACCGGCATCGACATCGCCGACGTGCTTCGCCGCGGCGGCCGGCTCGCCGACTGGGGCTTGAGCAACGTCTACGAGATCTACCCGGTGTGGCGGCACCGGTACGCGCCGGGCATCACGCACAACACCGAGCACGTGTTCGGCCTCACCGTGCCCGAAGGCACGCCGGTGCGGTTGAATCCGCGCGAGCATCTCGCCTGGCGCTGGCTGCCGTGGCGCGAGGCGGCCGATGCCTGCTTCTCGCCGAGCAACGCCGAGGCCATCCTGCAGCTGCCGCGCTTCGCGCCGCACGTCGAACCGTCCACCGCGCAACGCCCATGATGACGCGCGTCAACCCGCTGCAAAGCACGCTGATGCCGCCCTACACGGGCATCGGCTCGCTGCGCGTGGCCACCTACAACATCCACAAGGGTGTGCGCGGCATGGGCCCGCGCAAGCGGCTGGAGATCCACAACCTGGGCCTGGCCATCGAGGCCTTCGACGCCGACCTCGTGTTCCTGCAGGAGGTGCGCCTCTTCCACACCCGCGAGGCGCGCCGCTTCGAGCGCACCTGGTTCGGCTGGCCCGAAGGCGGGCAGGCGGAGTTCCTGGCGCCGCTCGGCTACGACACCGCCTACCGCACCAACGCCATCACGCGCCACGGCGAGCACGGCAACGCGCTGCTGTCGCGCTGGCCGCTGGGCGACATCGGCCACCACGACGTCAGCGACCACCCGTTCGAACAGCGCGGCCTGCTGCACGTGCCGGTGGTGTGGAACGGCGCCACGGTACACGCCGTGGTCGTGCACCTCGGCCTCGTGCACGCCAGCCGCGTGCGCCAGGTGCAGCGGCTGGCGCAGTTCATCGCCGCCGAGGTGCCGAAGGATGCGATGCTCGTGGTCGCAGGCGACTTCAACGACTGGGGCGAACGCCTGGACGGCCCGATGGCCGAGCTCGGCCTCGTGCGCGCGCGCCAGCCCGGCGGCGGCCATCGCAGCCGCGCCACGTTCCCGTCGCTGGCGCCGGTGTTCGCGCTCGATCGCTTCTACCTGCGCGGGCTCGAGTGCCGCTCGACGATGGTGCCGCGCGGCATCAGCTGGGCGCGCATGTCCGACCACCTGCCGCTGGTGGCCGAGCTCGAGCCGGCCTGACCGGCGCAGCGAGCCGCCGCGCACCGCTGCCATGGCCCCGGTCGACCTCGCCCACCTGCGTGCCTGGACCACCGTGCCGGCGCCGCGCTTCGTCGGCGGCAACCGCGTCGATCTGCTCGAGGGCGGCAACGAGCTGTTCCCGCGCATGCGCGAGGCCATCGCCGCGGCGGCGCGCGAAGTCTGGCTCGCCACGTACATCTTCCACGACGACGACACCGCGCGCTCGCTGCTCGACGACCTGTGCCGGGCCGCGGCGCGCGGCGTGGCCGTGCACGTCGTGCTCGACGGCTTCGGCAGCAACGGCACGCTGCCCGCGATCCGCCGGCGGCTGGAGGGCACGGCCGTGCAGCTGGAGGTCTTCCGCCCGCTGGAGCGCTGGTGGGCGTGGCTGCAGCCGGGGCAGCTGCGCCGCCTGCACCAGAAGCTGTGCGTCTGCGACACGGGCGAAGGCGGCGAGGTGGCGTTCGTCGGCGGCATCAACGTCATCGACGACAGGCTCGACCTGCGCCACGGCTGGACGGAGCAGCCGCGGCTGGACTTCGCCGTCGAGGTGCGCGGCCCGCTTGCCACCGCCGTGCACGCCACGGCACGCGCGATGTGGGCGCGTGCGCACCTGGCACGCGGCTGGCGCGAGGAGGTGCGAACGCTGGCGCGCAGCGCCGCGCGCATGGACCGGGCGAAGCAGCTGGTGCGCCAGCTGCGCGGCGCGGCCGAGCTGGCCGCCGAGGACGACCCGCGGCCCATGCGCGCCGCCTTCCTCGTGCGCGACAACCTGCGCCAGCGCCGCGCCATCGAGCGCAGCTACGTGGAGGCGATCCGCGCCGCGCGCGAGCGGGTGGACATCGCCGTGCCGTACTTCTACCCCGGCCGCGTGTTCCGCCGCGCGCTGCGCCGCGCCGCACGCCGCGGCGTGCGCGTGCGGCTGCTGCTGCAAGGCAAGGTCGACTACCGCATCGCCGCCATCGCCGCGCGCGCGCTGTACGACGAGCTGCGCGCCAACGGCGTGCGCATCTACGAGTACACGCCGGCGTTCCTGCACGCCAAGGTGGCGGTGGTCGACGAGCAGTGGGCCACGGTGGGCAGCTCCAACATCGACCCGCTGTCGCTGCTGCTCAACCTGGAGGCCAACGTCGTCGTGCGCGACACCGGGTTCGCGCGTTCGCTCGGCGCGCGCTTCGAGGCGCTGTTCGCCCTGTCCACCGAAGTGAGCGGCAAACCGGCCCGTGCCGGCTGGCGCGGCTGGCTGCGCCGCGCCGGCGTCGCGTGGGCGGCCAACCTCTACCTGCGCGTGGCGGGCATCACCGGACGGTACTGAGCGCGGGCCGCGGGGGTGCGCCTTCCGCCGCGACACCTACCACCGCAGGGCCGCCGTGTGCACCGGCGCGTCCCACAGCGCCTTCAGCTCCTCGTCGAGCAGCGTCACGGTCAATGACGCACCTGCCATCTCGAGCGATGTCGTCAGGTTGCCCACCAGCGAGCGCACCGGTCGCAGGCCCTTCCCGCGCAGCTGCCGGGCCGCGTTCTCGTACAGCAGGTACAGCTCCATCTGCGGCGTGCCGCCGAAGCCGTTGACGTGCAGCAGCAGCTCGCGCCCCGGCGCCGGTTTCAGGTCGGCGAGGATCGCGCCGAGCAGCTCCTCGACGATCGCCCCCGCCGGCCGCAGCTTCTCGCGCCGCCGCCCCGGTTCGCCGTGGATGCCGACGCCCACCTCCATCTCGTCGTCGCCGATGTCGAAGGTGGCTCGGCCGGCCGCCGGCACGGTGCAGCTGCTGAAGGCCACGCCCATCGACGCCGTGGCGGCGTTGACGCGGTCGCCCACCGCCTTGCATTGCGCCAGCGTCGCGCCCTGCTCGGCGGCGGCGCCGGCCATCTTCTCCACCATCAGCGTGCCGGCCACGCCGCGCCGGCCGGTGCTGTGCGTCGAGTGCGCTACCGCCACGTCGTCGTTGACGAGCACGGTGGCGTTCTCGAGCTCGAGCATCTCGCCGGCGATCTGGAAGTTCATCGTGTCGCCGGCGTAGTTCTTGACGATGAAGAGCACGCCGCGGCCGGCCTCGGCGGCGTGCGCGGCGGCGAGCATCTGGTCGGGCGTGGGCGACGTGAAGACCTGGCCGGGGCAGGCGGCGTCAAGCATGCCGCGGCCGACGAAGCCGGCGTGCAGCGGCTCGTGCCCCGAGCCGCCGCCGGACAGCAGCGCCACCTTGCCCTCGGCCTTCGTGGCACGGGCCACGAAGGTCGGCTCGAACTGCACGCGCAGCACGTCGGCGTGCGCATCGGCCAGGCCGCCGAGCGACTCGCGCATCAGCGCGTCGACGTCGTTGATGAACTTCTTCATGCCAGCTCCTTGGCCGCCAGCACCGTGTCGCAGACGGCGCCGATCGCCACCTCGCAGGTCTTGCAGCCGGGGTCGATGTGGCCGAGCGCGCGCTCGCCGAGGAAGTGCGCGCGCCCCTTGCTGGCGATCATGTCCTTGGTCGCCAGCATGTTGCGGTGCGCCTCGTCCTTGAGCTGCACACACAGCGGCGCCAGCGCCGCGCCTTCGTCGGCCAGCCGCGCGAACAGGCGTGCCACGGGGATGAGCACGTCGAGCATCGTCTTCTGGCCGACGTCGGCCTTGCCGCGCGCCTTGATGGCCTCGACGCCGGCGGAGAAGGCGGCCGCGACCTGCCGCCGGTCAGGCTCCGCCTGCCCCTCCAGCGACTTCGCCATGGCCATGAACAGGCTCGCGAAGAGCGGGCCCGACGCGCCACCGATCGTCACCAGCAGCTTCATGCCGATCCTGTGCAGCGCCGCCGCCGGTGGCAGCGGCCGCAGCTCGTCGCGCATCGCCATCAGCACCTCGCAGCCGCGGCGCACGTTGATGAAGTGGTCGCCGTCGCCGATGGCGCGGTCGAGCGACTCGATATGCGGCTCGTTGGCGAGGATCGCGCGCTGCACCGCGGCCAGTGCGTCGAGGAGAAGGCTCGTGTTCATGGCGGTTCTCTTCAGGAAGCGGTGGCGAGGCGCTCGCCGGCGGCGTCGAAGAACAGGCAGCGCTCGCGCGGGAAGTGCAGGCGCAGCTGCGCGCCGGGGTTGAGCGCGCGATCCTGCAGCGTGCGCGCGCGCACCTGCACGCCGGCGCGTTCGGCCACCACGAGGTGCTTGACGAGCGAGCTCTCGACCACCTCGAACGGGGCGGGCGCGGCACCGGCACCGAACCCCTTCGGCGCCGCGCCGTCGGCGGCGGCGAGCGCCACGTCCTCGGGCCGGATCGCCACGTGCGCGGCACGCGGATGCCCGCTGCCCTCGAACCACGCCGCCGGCAGCACGTTGATGGCCGGCGAGCCGAGGCGCTGCGCGACGTGCAGCGACTGCGGGTCGTCGTAGATCTGCTGCGGCGTGCCGACCTGCCGGACGCGGCCCTGCTCGAGGATGGCGATGCGGTCGGCGAGCGTCGTCGCCTCGACCTGATCGTGCGTCACGTACAGCACCGTGGCGCGGCTGTCCCGCTGCAGGCGCTTCAGCTCGACGCGCAGCTCCTCGCGCAGCTTCGCGTCCAGCGACGACAGCGGCTCGTCCATCAGGAAGGCGCGCGGCTCGCGCACGAGCGCGCGGCCGATGGCCACGCGCTGCATCTCGCCGCCCGACAGCGCCGTGGCCTTGCGCGCCAGACGCCCTTCGATGTGCAGCAGCTCGGCCACGCGCTGCACTCGCGCGCAGATCTCGGCCTCGGGCGTGCGGCGCAGCGGCGAACGCAGCGGGAAGGCGATGTTGTCGTAGACGCTCAGGTGCGGGTACAGCGAGTACTGCTGGAAGACGAAGGCGCAGTCGCGCTGTGCCGCCGGCAGGTGCGTCGCGTCGTGGCCGCCGATGGCCACGCGGCCGGCATCGGGCGTCTCGATGCCGGCCACCAGGCGCAGCGTCGTCGTCTTGCCGGCGCCGCTCGGGCCGAGCAGCACGAAGAACTCGCCGTGCGCGACCTCCAGGTCGAGCGCGTCGACGGCGGTCACGGCGCCGAAGCGCTTGACGATCCCTTGCAGCTGCAGGCTAGCCATGGCGCATCGCGCTGCGGTGCGCGCTCGTCGTGCGGCTGGGCAGCAGCAGCTCGGACTCGGCGTCGAAGAGCACGACACGCTCGGTGTCGAAGCACAGGCCGACGGCGTCGCCGGCGCGCGGCCGGCTTGCCTTGTCGACCACCGCCTTCACCGGCCCGGCGTCGGTGTCGAGCTCGGCGATCCAGTGCGAACCGAAGTACTCGGCGTTGCTGACGCGCGCGGCGAGGCCCTGCCCAGGGGGGCCGAGGTGCACGTGCTCCGGCCGCACGCCCAGCAGCGCCCGCTCGGCGCTGGCCTGCACTTCCGGCACCGGCACCGCCGCGCCGTCCACGCGCACCTGCGCCGCGCCGCCGGCCACCGGCGTGCCCACCGGCAGCAGGTTCATCGGCGGGCGGCCGATGAAGCGCGCGACGAAGACGCAGCTGGGCACGTGGTAGATGCCGTGCGGGTCGTCGGCCTGCAGCACGCGGCCTTCGTTCATCACGACGACGTGGTCCGCCAGCGCCATCGCCTCGTTCTGGTCGTGCGTGACGAAGACGGTGGTGGTGCGCAGCCGCTCGTGCAGCTTGCGCAGCTCCACGCACATCAGCTCGCGGAACTCGGCGTCCAGCGTGCCCAGCGGCTCGTCCATCAGGAAGGCCTTCGGCTGGCGCACGATGGCGCGGCCGAGCGCCACGCGCTGCCGGTCGCCGCCGGCCAGGCCGCCGACGCGCGCGCCGAGCAGGTGCTCGATGCGCAGGATCCGCGCCACCTCGCCCACGCGGCGATCGATCTCGGCGCGCGGCACGCCTTCGTTGCGCAGCGGGAAGGCGAGGTTGTCGCGCACGCCCATGTGCGGATAGAGGGCGAAGAGCTGGAACACCATCGCGATGTCGCGCTCGCGCGGGCGGCGGTGCGTGACGTCGTCGCCGTCGAGCGTGATGCGCCCGCCGCTCGGCAGCTCGAGCCCGGCCACCATGCGCAGCGTCGTCGTCTTGCCGCAGCCCGAGGGGCCGAGCAGCACGACGAACTTGCCGTCTTCCAGCACGAGCGAGCAGTCGTGCACGGCGACGAAGTCGGCGAAGCGCTTGTGCAGGGCGCTCAGGCGGATCTCGGCCATGGTGATCGCTCCGGCCCTCACTCGGGCAGCTTCACGGCCACCGACAGGCCGAGGACGCCGGCCAGCAGCACCACGAACGAGTGCGTGTACAGCGCCAGCGACCACGGCTGCATCAGCATGACGAGGCCGAGCGCGACGAGGCCGGTGGCGGCGGCTTCGCAGCGCGCGCGGCGGAGGATCCGAGGAAGGCGCCGCGCAGGCGCCGGGGCCGAAGCCTTGACCGGCGCGTTCATTTGCGGATCGCCCCGAACGTGATGCCGCGCAGCAGGTGCCGGCGCAGCAGCACGGTGAAGAACAGCACCGGCAGCAGGAACAGCGTGGTGCCGGCGGCCATCGCCGGCCAGTCGAGGCCGCCTTCGCCGATGATCGTCGGGATGAACGGCGGCGCCGTCTGCGCCGTGCCGCTGGTGAGCAGCAGCGCGAAGGCGTACTCGTTCCACGCGAAGATGAGGCAGAAGATCGCCGTCGTCGCGATGCCGGTGGCCGCCTGCGGCAGCACGACCTTCACGAAGGCCTGCCAGCGCGTGTAGCCGTCGACCATCGCCGCCTCTTCGTACTCGCGCGGGATCTCGTCGATGAAACCCTTCAGCAGCCAGGTGGCGAGCGACAGGTTCACCACGGTGTACAGCAGGATCAGCCCGAGGTGCGTGTCGTTGAGCCCGAGGTGGCGGAACATCAGGTAGATGGGGATCGCCACGGCGATCGGCGGCATCATGCGCGTGGAGAGGATGAAGAAGAGCAGGTCGTCCTTGCCCGGCACGCGAAAGCGCGAGAAGGCGTAGGCTGCCAGCGTGCCCAGCACCACCGAAAGCAGCGTCGAGCCGAAGCCGACGAGCAGCGAGTTCAGGTAGCGGTCGGCGAAGCGCGACGGGCCGGCGAGGATCATCTGCTGCTCGCGCACGAGCGCCTCGACCCAGTTCGCCGGCGGCGGCAGCGAGGCGAGCTCGTCGGCGCCGACGCGCGAGCGCGTGGTGAAGAGGTTCACGTAGCCGACGAGCGAAGGCTCGGCGAGCAGCTTCGGCGGGTAGGCGATGGCGTCGCTCGGCGTGCGCAGGCTCGTCATGACGATCCAGACGAGCGGGATCAGCGACAGCAGCGCGTAGCCGATCACCACGGCGCCGGCGAACCACTGCGAGCGCACGCTCGGCTCGAGCGGCGAACGCGTGGAGTGCGCGTGGCGTGCGCAGGCGAGCGAGTTCATCGCTGCCGCACCCGCTCGAGGAAACGCACCGCCACCATCGACAGCCCGTAGATGGCGACGAAGAGGATGATGGCGAAGGCCGACGCGTAGCCGGTGCGCCACTTCTCGAAGGCCTCGCGCTTCAGCGCGATCGACGCGAGCTCGGTGACCGAGCCAGGGCCGCCGTTGGTGAGCTGGTCCACCAGGTCGAACATCTTGAAGTTCTCGATCGTGCGGAACAGCAGCGCGAGGATGATGAACGGCATCACCATCGGCAGCGTGATGCGCCAGAACTTCGTCCACTCCGAGGCACGGTCGATCTCCGCCGCCTCGTACAGGTACGGCGGGATCGAGCGCAGGCCCGCGAGCAGCAGCAGCATCACGTAGGGCGTCCACATCCAGGTGTCGACGATGACGATGGCCCATGGCGATAGGTTCGTCTCGCTCAGCATCGAGAGGTCGCCGCGGCCGCCGAACAGCTCGACGAAGCGGTTGAAGATGCCGTACTGCGGCTCGAAGAAGTACTTCCAGAAGGTGCCGACGACGGCGGGCGCCAGCATCATCGGCAGCAGGATCGCCGTGCTCCAGAAGCTGTGCGAGCGGAAGCGCCGGTTCAGCAGCAGCGCCAGCGCGAAGCCGATCAGCAGCTGCAGCGTGATCGACCAGCCGAGGAAGTGCGCGGTGGCGCGCATGCGCTCCCACATCGCCTCGTCGCCGAGCACGCGCTGGTAGTTGGCGAGGCCGAGCCACACGAGCTCGGCGTTGGCACGGTTGGCGCGGTAGTTCGTGAACGACAGGAACACCGTCCACAGCAGCGGGAAGACGTTGAAGGCGAGCAGCAGCGCGACGGTGGGGCCGACGAAGCACCAGGCGAGCGCGCGGTCCGACAGGCCCGCGCCGCGCCGGCCGGCGGGTCCGGTTGCGCGGCCCGCCGCGGCGGCCGAGCCCCCCGGCACCGCGAACAGCCCACGCCCCGCCACGGCCGGCCTCGCGTGCGCCGCCACGTCGCCCCCGCCGTCCGGCCGCAGCCCGGCGTGCACTTCGCTCAGCGCCACGTCGCGCCCCTCGTCAGGCCCGTGCTCGCGCCGCACCCGCGCCGCTCACTTGATCTTCCCGTCCTCCTTGAACACGTCGCCCCAGTCCTTCACGAGCCCGTCGAGCGCCGCCTGCGGCGTGCCCTTGCCGGCGACGACGTAGTCGTGCACGCGCTTCTGCATCGCCAGCAGCAGCTGCGCGTAGCTCGGCTCGGCCCAGAAGTCCTTGACGATCTTCATCGAGTCGAGGAACACCTGGGCGTACGGCGTGCTCCTTTCGAATCCGGCCGCGCTCAGGATGGCCTGGTGGCAGGTGAAGCCGCCGCTGTCCCACCACTTCTTCTGCACCGCCGGCTGCGCGAACCACTTCAGGTACTCGAGCGCCATGTCCTTCTTGTCGGAGTACTTGACGACCGAGATGCCCTGGCCGCCGAGCTGCGCGAACTGGCGGTCGCCCTTCGGGATGGCGAAGAAGCCGGTCTTCTCGCCGCCCACCTGCGGGTCCTTCGAGATGCCGGGGAAAAACGCGATGAAGTTCATCTGCATCGCCACCTGGCCCGACTTGTAGGCGTCCAGGTTCTCGGTCATGTAGGCGTTGCCGTGCCCGGGCGGCGTGCAGCAGTCGTAGAGCTCCTTGTAGAACTGCAGGCCCTTGACGGCGCCACCGCCGTTGACGAAGCCTTTCATGTCGTACGCCTTCTTCGGGTTGGCGTACTCGAAGCCGTGCGCGTAGAGCACGTTGGTCACGCCCATCGTGATGCCTTCGCTGCCGCGCTCGGTGTACAGGGCCGCGCCGTAGACCTTCTTGCCGTCGACGGTGCGGTTCTGGAAGAACTGCGCCACCTGGCGGAACTCCTCCCAGGTCTTGGGTGCGTCGAGCGCGCGGCCGTGCCTGGCCTTGAATTCGGCCTGCAGCTCGGGCTTGGCGAACCAGTCCTTGCGGTAGGTGAAGGCCACCGCGTCGCCCATCGCCGGCAGCGCCCAGTAGTTCGGGGTGCCCTTCGGCCAGGTCGAGTAGCCCTCGACGGTGGCCGGCATGAAGTCGGCCATCTTGATGCCGTTCTTGGCGAAGAAGTCGTTGAGCTTGACGTAGTGGCCCTCGGTGGCGGCCGAGCCGATCCACTGGCTGTCGCCGATCAGCAGGTCGCACAGCTTGCCGCGGCTGTTCAGCTCGTTGAGCATGCGCTGCGCGAAGTTCGGCCACGGCACGAACTCGTACTTCATCTGGATGCCGGTCTTGGCCGTGAAGTCCTTGGACAGCTCCACCAGCGCGTTGGCCGGGTCCCAGGCGGCCCAGCACAACGTCAGTTGCTTGTCCTGCGCCTGCGCGCCGGTGCTCGCCAGCAAGGCAGCGACGCCGGCAGCCACCACCCCCTTGATGCCCTTGATCTCGAAGCCCATGACACGTCTCCTCGGTTGACCCACGGGCGGCGTGGCGCCGCTGGGATGGCAATATAGATGCCATCAAAAATTAAATCACTCATCGGAAACCCTAAACCCATCATCCTGGGCCTGCTTCGGCACACCCGGCACCGCCTGGGTGTTCCAGCGATGGCGGTTCCCAGGCAAAGCGGCGACACTCTCGGCCCGGACTCCGATCGATTTACTTTCCGCAAGCCCCTCTCGACCGTTCATGCCGAATCCGCTCACCATCACCCAGATCGCGGAGGCCGCCGGCGTCAGCACGGCCACCGTCGACCGGGTGCTGAACAACCGCCCGGGCGTCAATCCGGGCACCGTGCAGAAGGTGCGCGACGCGGTCACGGCGCTGGGCGGCGGCGCGCCGGTGCGCGGGCGGCCGCGCTCGACCTCGAACTACCGCTTCGGCTTCGTGCTGCCGGCCACGCGGCGCGGCTTCTTCGACGCGGTCGATCGCGTCATCGCGCAGGCCGCGGGCGAGTTCCGCCACCAGCACATCACCGAGATCACGCACCGGCTGCCGGTGGAGGCGGCGCCGTTCGCCGCCGAGCTGGCCAAGCTCACCGACCTGGACGGCGTGGCGCTGCTGGCGCCCGACCTGCCGCCGGTGAAGCTGGCGATCAACGAGCTCGTGCGCGCCGGCGTGCACGTGGTGACGCTGTTCTCCGACGTGCCCGGCTCGATGCGCGAGACGACGATCGGCGCCGACAACCGCGCCGCCGGGCGCACCGCCGGGCTGCTGCTCGGCCGCTCGCTGCCGCGCAGCGGCGGCACCGTGGCGGCGTTGCTGTCACCGGCCACGCGCTACGCCGCCGAGATCGACCGGCGCATCGGCTTCCAGCAGGTGCTCGAGGAACGTTTCCCGCTGGTGCACGTTCTGCGCCTCTTCGAGCTGCCGGAGTCGGACGACGAGGCGTTCGAGTACACGCGCGCGGCTCTCGCCCCGGCCGCACTCGCCGACATGCCAGGCGGCGCGCAAGGGGGCACGCAAGGGGGAACACTGGGCGCCGTCTACAACGTCGGCCCGGCCAGCTTCGGCATCGCGCGCGCCCTCGCCGCGCACGGGCACGGCGACGAGGTCATGTTCGCCGCACACGACCTGCTCGACGTGCACCGCTCGATGCTGATCTCGGGTACGCTGAGCTACGTGCTGCACCAGGACCTGCACTACTGCGTCACCGCCGCGGCGCGCGTGCTGCGTGCGTTGTGCGACGGGGTGCGCGGTGCCCTGGCCGTGGGTCATCCGCGGGTCGAGATCCTGACCGTGGAGAACCTGGCATGAAGAAGTTCATCGACGCGGTCGACGATCTCGTGCCCGACGCCTGCGCCGGCCTGGTGGGAGCGCATGAGCCGTTGCTGGCGCTGCACGCCGAGCCGCTCTTCGTCTGCCGGCGCGTGCTCAAGCAGAGGCGCGTTGCGCTCGTCTCCGGCGGCGGCTCGGGGCACGAGCCGCTGCACACCGGCTATGTCGGCCCCGGCATGCTCGACGCCGCCTGCCCCGGGCAGGTGTTCACCGCGCCGGTGCCCGACCAGGTCGTCGCCGCCGCGCACCACGCGCATGCCGGCAAGGGCGTGCTCCTGATCGTCAAGAACTACGCCGGCGACCTGGCGAGTTTCCAGATGGCCAGCGACATGCTCGACGTCGACCACGCCACCGTGCTCGTCAACGACGACGTCGCGGTGGAGAACTCGACGCACACCACCGGCCGGCGCGGCGTTGCCGGCACCGTGGTGGTGGAGAAGATGGTCGGCGCCGCCGCCGAGGCCGGCGCCGACCTCTTCGAATGCAAGGCGGTGGGCGACCGGGTCAATGCGAGCACGGCGTCGATGGGCGTGGCGCTGACGAGCTGCACCGTGCCCGATGCCGCCGCGCCCACGTTCGAGATCGGCCCGCGCGACATGGAGGTGGGTGTCGGCATCCACGGCGAGCCGGGCCGCTACCGGCGCGCCATCGCGCCGGCCAGCGAGATCGTCGAACTGCTGCTGGGCCCGGTGCTGCAGGACCTGGCACTCGCCGCGGGCCGCGAGGTGCTGCTGCTCGTCAACGGCTTCGGCGGCACGCCGCTGTCGGAGCTGTACCTGCTGAACCACATCGCCACCGCGCAGCTGCGCGCGAACGGGCTGAACGTGCAGCGCTGGCTGGTGGGCAACCACGCCACGTCGCTCGAGATGGCCGGCGCGTCGCTGACGCTGACGGCGCTGGACGACGAGCTGAAGGCGCTGTGGGACGCGCCGGTGCACACGGCGGCGCTGCGCTGGTGAGGCGCGGCGCGCGGCGGGGGCGACGGGCACCCGGCACCGCCTGCCCGGCCCCGCAGGCAGCCCGCCCGCAAGCTCACGTCAGTCTTCAGGCCACGGGCGGCGGCCCGTAGCGGTTGACGCCGCGCGTGCCGGGCAGCAGGCCGTTGTCGAGCAACAGCCACAGCCAGCCGACCACGGGCACCAGCGCGACCAGCACCCACCAGCCCGGGCGGTCTCGGTCGTGCCAGCGCTTCACCGACACGGCCACCAGCGGCCACAGCAGCAGCACGTTGACGATCTGCTCGGCCGTGCCCAGGTGCACCCGTGCCACCGCCAGCAGGCCCTGCAGCACGACCGCGAAGGCGAGCATCGCGCCCACGCCCCACAGCCAGAAGCGCTTGCGCGAGATGCGCCCGCGCGTGCTGAAGAGCATCTGCCACGGCGCGTCGGGGTCGCCGTCGGGCCAGGCCCGCAGTTGACCGGCGATCACCGTACGGGGCGGTGGCTGCAGCATGGGAGCACCTCTCGTTTCGAGCGTGGCCGCGCCTCAGAGCGCGCAGCTGCGAAAGCCGTTTCGCTGCCCGTCGTCGTGCGGCGGCGCGAAGCGGCGCGCCTTCGCGTGCCGCCAGCGCGCCGGCGTGGCCGACGTGCCGCCGCGCAGCACGCCCATCGCCGCACCGCCGGTACCGCCGTCGGGGCGATCGGCCGGCACACCGCGTTCGCCCGTGCCCGCCGGCAAGGTGTGATCGGGCGTGCCTGGCGGCAGGATCCGATCGGGCGTGCCTGGCGGCAGGATCCGGTCGAGCGTGCCTGGCGGCAGGATCCGGTCGAGCGTGCCTGGCGGCACGCGGGCCTCGGCACCCGGGTACGGCCGGGCGCTGCCCGCCACCCACTCCAGCACATCGCCCCAGACGAAGCCGCGCCGCGCCAGCGCGTGCGCGGCGAGCTCCCACTCGGGTTCGGTCGGCAGGCGGCGGCCGGCCCAGCGGCACCACGCTTCGGCCTCGTGCCGCGTGACGTGCATCGCCGCCTGCTGCGACGGCGCGCGCTGCAGCTGGCCGCCGCGCGCCACGAGCACGCTGCCGGCGAGCTGCTCCACGTCGCGCGGCGCGCGCCGGCCGTCACGCTGCAGCCAGGCCCAGCCGGCGTCGCTCCAGCAGTCGCGCCGGTCGTAGCCGCCGTCCTCGGCGAACTCGGCGAACTGCGCCCAGTTCACGCACTGCGCGTCGATCTCGAACTCGGGCACCGCGACCTCGTGCGCCCAGTGCTCGCCGTGCGGCACGAAGGCGCCGGCCTCGGCCGCGCTGCCAAGCCACCAGCGCTGCGCCGGCACGCCGAGCGGCTCGCGCTGCGCGCGCGGCGGCGGCAGCAGCGGCGTCAGCGCATCGCCCAGCCGCTCGGCGATGCGGTCGTCGTGCTGCAGCGCCAGGCGGAAGAAGTAGAGCCCCTGCGCGTCGTCGTCGGCATGGCCGAGCAGGTCCAGCGTCTGCTCCAGCGTCTGCCCGAGGTAGGCGCGGATGTCGTCGAGGTCCTCCGCCGCGGCGCGCCGCACCCAGCCGTCGGCGCGCGGCTCGATGCCGGGCAGCCGCGGTGACCGCTCGTCGGCCGCTTCGCCGCGCGCCCGCTGCACGTGGCGAGCGATCCACCACTCGTGGAACCAGCCGGCCCGCGCCGCCAGGCATGCATGGGCCGCGATCACGCACGAAGCGTCGCTCGCTGCATCGCCCGCTGCGCCGCCCGCGCCCTGGTGCGCCGCCTCGCCTGCCTTCGCGGCACCGGCCACCGCCGCCGCCAGCCGCGCCAGCAGCTCGTTGCGCGCTTCGAGCAACGCCAGCGACAGCCAGTCGCGCCCGCCTCGCCGCACCAGCGTCGCGGCGTCCGCGCCGGCAACGGCCGATCCGCCCATGTGCCGCTACTGCCCCACCAGCCCGTGCCGGATCGCGTACACGGTGAGCTCGGCGTTGTTCGAGAGCTGCAGCTTCTCGAGCACACGCGCGCGGTACACGGACACCGTCTTCGGGCTCAGCGCCAGCTTCTCGGCGATGTCCGCCAGCCGCTTGCCGCTGGCGATCAGCACCAGCGTCTCCATCTCGCGGTTGGACAGCGTCTGGTGCCGGTTCTCGGCCACCGGCGCGTTGAGGTTCTCCACCAGCATCTGCGCGATCTCGGGCGTGACGTACTTCTTGCCCGCCGCCACCGCGCGCACGGCCTGCACGATGGTCTGCGGGTCGCCGCCCTTGTTGACGTAGCCGTAGGCGCCGGCGCGCAGCGCACGCAGCGCGTACTGGTCCTCGGGGTACATGCTGACGACGAGCACGCGCACCGGCGAACCCTCGTCCTTCAGCGCTGCCAGCGCATCGAGCCCGCTGCGCCCCGGCAGGTTGATGTCCAGCACCAGCACGTCGCAGGGGCCGGGGCGGCCACCGCTCTCGGCGCGGCTCTGCGCGAGCTGTCGCATCAGCGCGCGCAGCTCGCCGTAGTCCGACGCCTCGCCGAGCACGCGGATGTCGTTCGCGTCGCACAGCGTGTCGCGAATGCCGCGCCGGATGAGCGCGTGGTCGTCGCAGAGGATGACATCGATCATCGTCGCCCGTCTCCCTGGCTCCTTCAGTTCAGTATCGCGTGGACCAGACCTCTTCCTCGGGGTCGGGCGGCTTGCCGCCGCGGCGCGGCGGCAGCGAGTCCTCGGGGGAGTCGACCGGCACCGAAAGAAGCAGCGTCGTTCCGCGCCCGCCCGGTCCGGCGCCGCCGCCCGACAGCTCCACCCAGCCGCCCACCGTGCCGGCGCGCTCGTGCAGGCCGCGGATGCCGAAGCTCTGCGCCTTGGCCAGGTCGGCCGCCGCGATGCCGCGGCCGTTGTCGCTGATCTCCAGCGACAGCACACCGCGGCCGAGCGAGAGGTCCATCGTCACGCGCGTCGCGCCGGCGTGCTTGCCGATGTTCGTCAGCGCCTCCTGCGCCGTGCGGTAGGCCACCAGCGGCACCAGCGGCGGCAGCGTCAGCCGTTCGTGGCTGCTGCGGAAGGCGCAGCGGATGCCCGTGCGCTTCTCGAAGCCGCTGGCCATCCACTGCAGCGCCGCCACCAGCCCCTGCTCGAGGATGGCCGGGCGCAGGTTCTGCATGATGCGCTGGCTGGCCTGCGTCGCGTGCGCCAGCAGCTCGAGCGCCGAGCTCATGTGCTGGTGCACCGCGGGGTCGCGGCTGTGCCGCTGCACCCAGTCGAGCTCGAAGCGCAGCGCGGCGAGCGAGCCGCCGACGTCGTCGTGGATCTCGCGAGCGATGGCGTGCCGTTCGGTCTCGACGCTCGTCTGCAGGTGCTGCGCCAGCTCCGACAGGCGCTGGCGCGACGCGGCGAGCTGCCGGTCGGCCTCGGCCCGTGCATGCCGCGCCTCGCCGGCGGCGATGGCGTGCTCGACCGCCGGCGCCAGCCGCGCCAGGTTGTTCTTCAGCAGGTAGTCGGCGGCGCCGTTGCGCATCGCCTCCACCGCGGTGTCCTCGCCGATCTGGCCGGAGACGAGGATGAACGGCAGGTCCAGGCCGCGCTCGCGCAGGTCCGCCAGCGCCTGCAGGCCCGAGTAGCCCGGCAGGTTGTAGTCCGACAGCACCACGTCCCAGGCCTCGTCGAGCGCACGCGTGAATTCGTCACGGCTCTCGACGCGCCGCGACTCCACGCGCAGCCCGGCACGCTCCAGGTACGCGAGCGCCAGCGCGTGGTCGAGCTCCGAGTCCTCCAGATGCAGCAGCCGGCAGGGCTGGCCCGCAGCGGAGCTGATGGGGGGCGGCCGGGGCATGCCGGGCAGTATGACAAAGCGCTCCGGCGGCCGCTCTCCCCTGTCGGCAACCGCACGCGCCGATCGGGCCCGCCAGGCACGCGGTCGGCACGCGGTCGGCGCGAAACGCAACGAATTGGCCGGCGTTGGCCGGCGAGTTCCCCTCAATGTCCGGCACCCCCGTGCCGAAAAATGACCTCAGGCCGGGTGAGCCGCCCATGCAACGGGGCGCGATCCGCGCGCCCTTTCGATCCAAGAACACCATCCCGAGCCGCCGATGTTCGCCAACGACCCCGCCACGGAGCCCCCGGCCGGTGGCCTGCCGCTGATGCAGGCCGCCGACCTGCAGGACCACCTGCTGGTGGCCAGCAACGACCTCGACCGCCTGCAGCGCCTGCTCGGTGACGCCGGTGATGCGCTGCTCGCCCACTTCCACGGGGCCAACAGCGAGATGCAGCGCGTGCAGGAGCTGCTCGCGCGGCAGCCGCAGCAGCTGCACAGCGACGCGCTGCAGCAGGCGCTCACGCACCTGGCCGGTGCCATCACCGCGATGCAGTTCCAGGACATGGCCAGCCAGCTGATCGCGCACACGTCGCGCCGCCTTCGCGGCTGCGCCGACCGCATCGCCAGCGACGCGCTCGGCGCCGACGACGACGGCGCCGCCGTCGTCGAGGAGATGCCGCTGCGGCCCAACCCCGTCACGCAGGACGAGATGGACGCCGGGTCCATCGAGCTGTTCTGAAGCACCCGCCCCTTTCCATCGTCCACCGCCCGCCCCACGGAGAACTCCAATGCATTCCATCCTCGCCGTCGACGACAGCGCCTCGATGCGCCAGATGGTGTCGTTCACGCTGAAGAACGCCGGCTTCAACGTCGTCGAGGCCGTGGACGGGCAGGACGCCTACGAGAAGGCGGCCGCGCGCGACTTCAGCCTCGTGCTGACGGACCAGAACATGCCGCGCATGGACGGCATCAGCCTGACGAAGAAGCTGCGCGAGCACCCGAAGTTCAAGGGCACGCCGATCCTCATCCTC
>JAHCKS010000028.1 GCA_026125665.1 Rubrivivax sp. | reverse complement strand
ACGGCGAGCCGGCGCACACGGGTCAGCGCATCTCCTTCGGCGACCGCATCGCCGTCGACGGCAAGCCGGTCAAGGTGCGCATCGCGCCGCCGCCGCCGCGCGTGCTGGCCTACCACAAGCCGGCAGGCGAGGTCGTCACGCACGACGACCCGCAGCAGCGGCCGACCGTGTTCCGCCGCCTGCCGCGGCTGCCGCAGGGCAAGTGGCAGTCGGTCGGGCGGCTGGACATCAACACCGAGGGCCTGCTGCTGTTCACCAACTCGGGCGAGCTGGCGAACCAGCTGATGCACCCGCGCTTCGGCGTCGAGCGCGAGTACGCGGTGCGTTCGCTCGGCGTGCTCGACGACGAGGCCAGGGCGCGCTTGCTCGAAGGCATCGAGATCGACGGCCAGCGCGCTGCGTTCAAGAGCATCGAGGACGGTGGCGGCGAGGGCGTCAACCGCTGGTACCGCGTCGTCATCACCGAAGGCCGGAACCGCGAGGTGCGCCGGCTGTTCGAGGCCGCCGGCCACGCGGTGAGCCGGCTGATCCGCATCCGCTACGGCTGCGTCGTGCTGCCGCGCGGCCTGCGCCGCGGCGTGTGGGTCGACCTGCCGGCGAGTGACCTGCAGACGCTGCAGAACATGGTCGGCGGCACGGCCGGGGCGCAGCAGCAGGGCAACGCAGGCAATGGCGCGCGGCCGAACAACCGCAACAAGCAGCGCAACCGCGGGCGTGGACCACGCGAGGGCGGCCCGCAGCCGCCGCAGGAGCCGCGCCGCCGTCAAGAAGAGGGCGAAGACCACGAGCCGGACTTCGCATCGATCCCCAACCCGCTGCAGCAGACCTTCGACCGGCGTGCCCTGCAGCAGGAGCGTGCGCAGCGCGAGCTGCCCGAGGACGGCCCGATCCCCAATCCGCTGCAGCAGACCTACGACAAGCGGGCGCTGCAACGCGACCGCCAGCCCAGGCGCGAGTACTCCGACGACGGGCCGATTCCGAACCCGCTGCAGCAGACCTACGACAAGCGTTTCGGGCAGGGCGGCGGGCCGTTCGGCGGCAAGGGCGGCGGCAAGGGCGCCGGTGCCGGCGCGGCGGGTGGACAGAACGGACCGCGGCGTCGCGGCGGCAAGCCCGGCGCACCCGGCAAGGGCGGCCCGGTGGCGCGGGGCAAGGGCGGGCCCAAGGGCGCTGCCAAGGCAGCCAAGGGGGCCGGGGCAGCCAAGGGTGCGGGTGCCGGGGGGCAACCCGATCCGATGCGCACGTCCGTGGGCTACATCGGCGCCGATGCCTTCCTGCGCAAGAAGGGCGCCGGGGGCCGTGGCGGCCGGGGCCGGTGAGCGACGCGCGCCTGTCGCGCGTCGGGCGCCGGCGGTGGCCCCGTGCCTGCTGGCTAGAATGAGAAGCTTTGCAAGTTCCTGATTCGGGAGTGTTTTTTCATGGCCATCGAACGCACCTTGTCGATCATCAAGCCCGACGCCGTGGCGAAGAACGTGATCGGCCAGATCTATGCGCGCTTCGAAGCGGCGGGCCTGAAGGTCGTGGCCGCTCGCATGGCCCGGCTGTCCCAGGGTGAGGCCGAGGCGTTCTACGCCGTGCACAAGGGGCGCCCCTTCTTCAACGACCTCGTGAAGTTCATGATCTCCGGCCCGGTGATGGTGCAGGTGCTCGAGGGCGAAGGGGCGATCGCCAAGAACCGCGACCTGATGGGCGCCACCGACCCGAAGAAGGCCGCCAGAGGCACGATCCGCGCCGACTTCGCCGAGAGCATCGACGCCAACGCGGTGCATGGCTCGGATGCGCCGGAGACCGCCGCCGTCGAGGTGGCGTTCTTCTTCCCGGCGATGAACGTCTACTCGCGCTGACGCGCACGCGGCAAGGGCCATGGCCGTCAACCTGCTCGACTTCGACCTCGAGGCGTTGGCGGCCTGGTGCGAGGCGCACGGCGAGAAGCGCTTCCGCGCGGTTCAGCTCTTCCGCTGGATCCACCAGAAAGGCGCGGCCGACTTCGCGTCGATGAGCGACCTCGCGAAGTCGCTGCGCGACAAGCTCGAAGGCGAGGCCGAAGTGCGCCCGCTGCCGGTGCTCTCCGAGCAGCGCTCGGCCGACGGCACGACGAAGTGGCTGTTCGACGTCGGCGGCGGCAACGCCATCGAGACGGTGTTCATCCCCGAGGACGACCGGGGCACGCTGTGCGTCTCGTCGCAGGCCGGTTGCGCCGTCGGCTGCCGCTTCTGCTCCACCGGCCACCAGGGCTTCAGCCGCAACCTGACGACCGGCGAGATCGTCGCGCAGCTGTGGCACGCCGAACACCGCCTGCGTGCCGAGCGAGGCCTGGCCGCGGGAGAACGCGCGCCCGGTAGGGGCCCGGGCCCGGCCCGGGCCGTGGACAACGTCGTCATGATGGGCATGGGCGAGCCGCTGCAGAACTACGCCGCGCTCGTGCCGGCGCTGCGCGTGTTCCTCGACGACCACGGGTACGGGCTGTCGCGGCGGCGGGTCACCGTCTCCACGTCGGGCGTGGTGCCGATGATCGACCGGTTGCGCGAGGACTGCCCGGTGGCGCTGGCCGTGTCGCTGCACGCACCGGACGACGCGCTGCGCGAGGCGCTCGTGCCGCTGAATCGCAAGTACCCGATCGGCGAGCTGCTCGCCGCCTGCCAGCGTTACCTGGCGCGTGCGCCGCGCGACTTCATCACCTTCGAGTACTGCATGCTGGCCGGCGTCAACGACACCGACGAACACGCCCGTGCGCTCGTGCGCCTGGCGACGGGGCGAGGGCCGGCCGGTGAGGCGTGGCCGCGCGTGCCGTGCAAGTTCAACCTGATTCCGTTCAACCCGTTCCCGGCTTCGGGCTTGGCGCGTTCGAGCCGCGAGAGGGTGGCGGCTTTCGCTTCCATCCTGCAGGCCGCGGGCGTGGTGACGACCGTCCGCAAGACCCGCGGCGACGACATCGACGCCGCCTGCGGCCAGCTTGCCGGCGAGGTGCTCGACCGCACGCAGGCCACCCGGCGCCTGGCGCGGCGGCGCACCGTGCTGCAGCTCGTGCCCGCCGGTGCCGGCGTGGCGGGCATGCCGCGCCAACCGTCGCGGAGCGAGGCGTGAGCCGCCCCGGCGAGCGCTGCGGGCGTGTCACACGGGGTGCCGTGCCGGCCCTCGTGGCGCTGGTTGCCGCGCTTCAGGCCGCCTGCGTGGCCGTGCCGGCGGGCGGTGGCGCGCCCGGCTCATCGGTGCCTGCCACGGCGGCCGACGGCAGCCCATCCGGTGCGGCAACGGGCTCGCCGCCAGCGGACGCTGCATCGGCCGAACGGCGCGCCCGCGTTCGGCTCGAGCTCGCGGCGCTGTACTTCAGCCGCGGCCAGAGCAACACCGCGCTCGACGAGCTGAAGCTGGCGATGGCCGCCAACCCCGACCTGCCCGAAGCGCACAACCTGCGCGGCCTGATCTACGCCAGCCTGGGCGAGCTGGCCGTGGCGGAGCAGAGCTTCAAGCGGGCCGTCGAGCTCAGTCCGCGCGATGGCGACACTTTGCACAACTACGGCTGGTTCCTCTGCCAGCAGCGCCGCTACGACGAGGCCGAGGCGGTGTTCCAGCGTGCCATCGCGCTGCCCAGCCACGGCGAGGCGCAGCGCACGATGCTGGCGCGCGGCGTGTGCGAGGCGCGCGCCGGCCGCTGGGCCGAGGCCGAACGCACGCTGTCGCGCGCCTACGAGCTCGACCCTTCGAGCCCCGTGACCGCCTACAACCTCAGCGAGGTGCTGCTGCGCCGCGGCGAGCTCGAGCGGGCGCGCTTCTACGTGCGCCGCATCAACCAGGTGCCCGAGGCGGTGACGTCGCAGAGCCTGTGGCTGGCCGCGCGCATCGAGCGGCGGCTGGGCAACCTGGACGGCGTGAGGGACTTCGGCCGCCAGCTGCGCGAGCGCTTCCCGCAGTCGCCCGAGACGCTGCAGTTCGAGCGCGGCCGCTTCGACGACTGAGCTGCGATGTCGGCCCCGCCCGAAACGATGGACGAGACGGTCCGCCCGGCAACCGGCGACGGTGCACAAGCGCCGGCCAGCGCCGGCGCCTGGCTGCGTGCGGCGCGCGAGCGCCAGGGCATGCACATCGCCACGCTGGCCGCCGCCATCAAGGTGGCGCCTCGCAAGCTGGAGGCCCTGGAACAGGACCGCTGGGACGAGCTGCCCGGTCCGACGTTCACGCGCGCCCTGGCGCAGGCGGTGTGCCGGGCTCTCAAGGCCGATCCGCAGCCGGTGATGGAGCTTCTGCCGCCGGCCGACACCTCGATGCTGGACAGCAACTTCGGCACCATCAACGAGCCGTTCGCGGGGCGGGACGGGCGCATCGGGGGCTTGGCAGGCCTGGTGCCGCGGGGGCCGTGGCTGGTCGCCGCGCTGGTGCTGCTGCTCGCGGCCGCCGCGGTGATGTGGTGGCCCGGTGCCAACCCGCTCGTCGCCGTTCGTGCGCCGGCAACGACCGAGACGAGTGCGCCCGTTGCCGTACCGGCGGCGCCGCCGGCCGCACCGCAACCACCGGTGGCCGTGCCCGCCGCCGCGACAACGTCGGGCACCGGCACGCCGGCACCCGCCGCCGGCACCCCAGCTGCGCCGGGCGGCGCGGCGCCAAGTGCGCCTGCCGGCGGCCCGTCGATGGCCGCCGCGGCCACTGCGCCGGTGCCTGCGGCGCTGCCGGCGGGCGAACTGGTGGTGGAGTGCGAGGCGCGCTCATGGATCGAGGTGACCGACGCGCTCGGCCGCGTGCTGCTGTCGCGCAACCTCGAGTCCGGCGAGGCCATCGGCATCGACGGCCCGGCGCCGCTCCAGGTGGTGGTGGGCAATGCCGCCGGGACGCGCGTCTCGTACAAGGGCAAACCCGTCGACCTGGCGCCGCGCACGCGCGACAACGTGGCGCGGCTCGAACTGCGCTGACCGCCGTGAACGCACCCGAAGCCCCCGACCTGCTGGAACCCGTCGCCGGCGCCGCACCGGCGCCGCGCCGCTCGCGCCAGGCCGTGGTGCGCTGGGGCGAGCGTGTGGTCACGGTCGGCGGCGACGCGCCGGTGCGCGTGCAGTCGATGACCAACACCGACACGGTGGACGTCATCGAGACGGCGATCCAGGTGAAGGCGCTCGCGCAGGCCGGCTCCGAGCTCGTGCGCATCACCGTCAACACGCCCGAGGCGGCGGCGGCGGTGCCGCACATCCGCGAGCAGCTCGACCGCATGGGCGTCGACGTGCCGCTGGTGGGTGACTTCCACTACAACGGCCACCGCCTGCTCACCGAGTTCCCGGCCATGGCGCAGGCGCTGTCCAAGTACCGCATCAACCCGGGCAACGTCGGCAAGGGCGACAAGCGCGACCGCCAGTTCGCCATGATGGTCGAGGCGGCGGCGAAGCACGGCAAGGCCGTGCGCATCGGCGTCAACTGGGGCAGCCTCGACCAGGAACTGCTCGCCCAGCTGATGGACGAGAACGCCAGGCGCGCGCAGCCGGCCGATGCGAAGCAGGTGATGTACCAGGCGCTCGTGCAGTCGGCTCTCGGCTCGGCCGCCTACGCCCGCGAGCTCGGGCTCGACCCGAATCAGATCATCATCAGCTGCAAGGTCAGCGGCGTGCAGGACCTGATCGCCGTGTACCGTGCACTGGCCCGCCGCTGCGACTACGCGCTGCACCTCGGCCTGACCGAAGCCGGCATGGGCACCAAGGGCACGGTGGCCAGCGCCACGGCGCTGGCCGTGCTGCTGCAGGAAGGCATCGGCGACACGATCCGCGTGAGCCTGACGCCCCAGCCGGGCGAGGCGCGCACGCAGGAGGTGGTGGTGGCGCTGGAGATCCTGCAGTCGCTCGGCCTGCGCACCTTCAACCCGAGCGTCACCGCGTGTCCCGGCTGCGGCCGCACGACGAGCACCACGTTCCAGGAGCTCGCCAAGCAGATCGACGACTTCCTGCGCGCGCAGATGCCGGTGTGGAAGAGCCGTTACCCCGGCGTCGAGAAGCTGAAGGTGGCGGTCATGGGCTGCATCGTCAACGGCCCGGGCGAGAGCAAGCATGCCGACATCGGCATCAGCCTGCCAGGCACCGGCGAGGCGCCGGCGGCGCCGGTGTTCATCGACGGCGAGAAGGCGATGACGCTGCGCGGCGAGGGCATCGCCGCCGAGTTCCACAAGATCGTCGAGAACTACATCGAGCGGCGCTTCGGAGGGTAGGGGCCCCCGAAACGACCTGGCGAGGTCCACGTCGTGGACCGGGCGGCACCGCCCGCCGACCGGCAAGGCCGGATCCGCGGCGGTCACGGGGCTGGTACCGCCGCACTGCGCACCCGCACTGGAGCGAACGAGTTGGCTGACAAGCTGAAGGCCGTCAAGGGCATGAACGACCTGCTCCCTGACGAGGCCGAGCGGTGGGAGTGGGTCGAGGGCGTGATGCGCGGCGTGCTGGCGCGCTGGGGCTACCGCAACCTGCGCACGCCGGTCGTCGAGCCGACGGCGCTGTTCGTGCGCGGCCTCGGCGAGGTGACCGACATCGTGGAGAAGGAGATGTTCTCCTGGACCGACGCGATGAACGGCGACACGCTCACGCTGCGCCCCGAGGCCACGGCCGGCATCGTGCGGGCCATCAACGAGCACAACGCGCTGTACAACGGCCCGCTGCGCATCTGGCAGATGGGACCGATGTTCCGCCACGAACGGCCGCAGAAGGGCCGCTCGCGGCAGTTCGACCAGCTCGACGTCGAGGCGCTCGGGCACCCGGGGCCCGACGTCGACGCCGAGCTCATCCTGATGCTGCGCTCGCTGTGGCGCGAGTTCGGCCTGGTCGAGGGCCGTGACATCGTCCTCGAGCTGAACAGCCTCGGGCAGCCCGAGGAGCGGCGCGCGCACCGCGAGGCGCTGATCACGCACCTCGAGCGGCACGCCGACCGGCTGGACGAGGACGCAAGGCGGCGGCTGCACAGCAACCCGCTGCGCATCCTCGACACGAAGAACCCGGCGATGGAGGCGGTGGTGGCCGACGCGCCACGGCTCATCGACTTCCTGGGGCCCGATTCGCTCGCCCACTTCGCGGCGCTGCGTGCCGTGCTCGACGCCGCGGGGCTCGCCTACACCGTCAACCCGCGCCTCGTGCGCGGCATGGACTACTACAACCTCACGGTCTTCGAGTGGAAGAGCCCGCACCTCGGGGCGCAGAGCACGGTGTGCGGCGGCGGCCGCTACGACCGGCTGATCGAGACGCTCGGCGGCAAGCCGGCACCGGGCATCGGCTTCGGCCTGGGCACCGAGCGGCTGCTGCTGATGCTGGCGGCGGTGGGCGTGCAGGCGCCCGCGAACGTGCCCGATGCCTACGCCGTGGTGCCCGATGCCGGCGCCCTGGCGCGTGTGCTGCCGCTGCTGGCCGCGCTGCGCGAGCGAGGGCTGGCGATCGTCATGCACGCCGCCGGCAGGGACGGCCACGGCAGCATGAAGAGCCAGTTCAGGCGCGCCGATGCCAGCGGCGCGCGCCTCGCGCTGATCTTCGGCGCGGACGAACTGGCGCGCGGCACGGTGGCGCTCAAGCCGCTGCGCGATGCCGCCGGCGAGCAGCGCACCTGGCCGCTGGCCGACGTGGACGGCCTCGCCGCTGCACTGCGCGCGGCATCCGCCGGCGCCGCTTCCACGGCCACAGCGACCTGACACGCGCATCGGCCCGGCAGCCCGCACGACATAATCCGCCGCTTTGCGCGCGGCCGCCGCGCGCCACCGAGTCCCTTCCCGCACGCCCATGGCCACCTCTCTCGACCTGCAGGAGCAGGAACAGCTCGACGCCGTCAAGGCGTTCTGGAACCGCTACGGCAACCTCATCACCTGGGTGCTGGTGCTGGTGCTCGGCGGCTTCGCGGCCTGGAACGGCTGGCAGTGGTACCAGCGCGACCAGGCGGCCAGGGCCGGTGCCTTGTACGACGAGCTCGATCGCGCCGCCACGGCCGGCGATGTGGAGAAGGCCACACGCGCCTTCGCCGACCTGCGGCAGCGCCATGGCGGCACGGCGTGGGCGACGCAGGGCGGCCTGCTGGTGGCCAAGGTGCAGTTCGACAAGGGAAAGGCCGACGACGCACGCGCCTCGCTCGCCTGGGTGGCCGAGCACGCGAAGGACGCCGCCATCGGCACGGTGGCGCGCCTGCGCCTGGCCGCGCTGCAGGCCGAAGCGAAGCAGTACGACGAGGCGATGAAGACGCTGGAAGCGGCGAAGGCCGAGGGCTTCGAGGCCCTCGTCGCCGATCGCAAGGGCGACGTGCTGATGCTGCAGGGCAGGCGCGACGAGGCGCGCAACGCGTGGACCGTGGCCTACGCGGCGATGAGCGACAAGGTCGAGTACCGGCGCCTCGTCGAGGCGAAGCTGGCCGCGCTTGGCACGCCGGCCGCAGCGGCGTCGGCGGCGCCCGTCTCGAGCGCGCCCTCCGCCGCCGCGCCTGCGGGGCGGGCGGCCTCCACGGCAGCATCGGCCGCTGCGGCGGCGTCGAAGTGATGCCGCGTCACGTTGGCCGCTCCGGCTCGCGGCGGCTGGCCCTCCTGTGGCTGGTTGCGGGCGCCGCCTGGCTGGCGGGCTGCGCCGCCGACAAGCCCGACCCGAAGCCGCTCGAGACCTTCGAGCCGCGCATCTCCGGCCGCCAGGTGTGGCTCGATCAGCTCGGCCCGCTTCGCTTCCCGCTCGTGCCGGCGGCGCGCGACGGCCTGTTCTACCTGGCCAGCAGCGAAGGCACCGTGCGCGCGCTGCGTGCGGACAACGGCCGCGAGGTCTGGCGCGCCGATGCCGGCGATGCCATCGCCGCCGGCGTGGGCAGCGACGGCCGCTTCACGAGCGTAGTGACGCGCGCGAACGAGGTCGTCGCGTTCGACGCCAAGGGGGCCGAGCTGTGGCGCAAGCGCGTGCCCTCGGCCGTGGTGAGCCCGCCGTTCGTCGCCGGCGAGCGCGTCTTCGTGATGACGGTCGACCGCGTCGTGCATGCGTTCGACGCGCTGGACGGGCGGCGCCTGTGGGTGTACCAGCGCGCGGGCGATCCGCTGACGCTGGCGCAGCCGGGCGTGCTGGTCGCCTATCGCAACACGCTGCTCGCCGGGCAGGGTGCCCGCCTGGCGGCCCTGGAGCCGACCGGCGGCACGCTCGCCTGGGACGTGGCGCTCGCGTCGCCGCGCGGCACGAACGAGGTCGAGCGGCTGGCCGACCTGGTGGGCCCGCCGGTGCGCAACGGCAGCCGCTACTGCGCGCGTGCCTTCCAGTCGGCCGTGGCCTGCGTCGACGCCGAGCGGGGCGCGCTGCTGTGGAGCCGCAACTTCGGCGGCGCCCGCCCGATCGCCGGCGATGCCGAGCGCATCGTCGCCGCCGACGCCAGCGACCGCATCACCGCCTGGCGTGCCGAGACCGGCGACGTGCTCTGGAGCAACGAACGCTTCATGCACCGTGGGCTGTCGGGCCTGCTCGCCGTGGGGCCGCTGGTCGTGTTCGGGGACACCGACGGGTACGTCCACTTCATCAGTGCCGCCACCGGCGAGACGCAACTGCGCGTGGTGACGGACGGCACGCCGGTCGCGACGACGCCGGTCGCCGGCGCCGGCACGGTGCTGGTCGTCACGCGCGACGGCGGCGTCTTCGCCTTTCGCGCCAACTGATGACTCTGCGCCGAAGCGCCCTCGGCGCCTCCTCCCGCCACACCGCAGGGGCCGCTTCGCGGCCCTGTGGGCGCCGCCGGCGGCCCGGCAAAGCCGGTTCCGCGGCGGCCGCCTGGCTGCGCAGGTGCACCGTGCCGCGGGCGCCGTGAAGCCCGTCGTCGCACTGGTCGGCCGGCCCAACGTCGGCAAGAGCACGCTCTTCAACCGCATCACGAAGAGCCGCGACGCCATCGTCGCCGACTTTCCGGGGCTCACGCGCGACCGCCACTACGGTGACGCGCGCCTCGGCGCGCTCGAGTTCATCGTTGTCGACACCGGCGGCTTCGAGCCCGAGCGACCCACGGGGGTTGTCGCCGAGATGGCGCGCCAGACGAAGGCCGCGGTGGCCGAGGCCGATGTCGTCATCTTCGTCGTCGACGCACGCGCCGGCCTTTCGGCGCAGGACCACGACATCGCGCGCTACCTGCGCACGCGGGGCAAGCGTGCCCTGCTCGCGGCGAACAAGGCCGAAGGCATGGCCGACTCGCCGGCGCTGGCGGAGTTCCACGAGCTCGGCATCGGTGCGCCGCATCCGGTGTCGGCCGCACACGGCCAGGGTGTGCGCAGCCTGCTCGAGGCGGCCCTCGAGGGTTTCGAGCCCGACGCGGATCGGGCGGAGGAGGGCGAGGACGCCGCCGAGCGGCCCGTCCGCCTGGCCGTCGCCGGCCGCCCCAACGCCGGCAAGAGCACGCTGATCAACGCCTGGCTCGGCGAGGAACGCCTGGTCGCGTTCGACCAGCCGGGCACGACGCGTGACGCGATCCATGTGCCGTTCGAGCGCGACGGCCGGCGCTTCGAGCTCGTCGACACCGCCGGGCTGCGGCGCAAGGGTCGCGTCTTCGAGGCGGTGGAGAAGTTCTCCGTCGTGAAGACGCTGCAGGCCATCGCCGACGCCCACGTCGTCGTGCTGCTGATCGACGCCACCGAGGGCGTCAGCGAGCAGGACGCGCACATCGCCGGCTACATCCTCGAGGCCGGGCGCGCCGTCGTCGTCGCGATCAACAAGTGGGACGCGACCGACGACTACCAGCGCCGGATGCTCGAGCGCTCTGTCGAGTCGCGCCTCGCGTTCCTGAAGTTCGCGCCGGTGCTGCACGTGTCGGCGCTGAAGCGCCGCGGCCTCGGCGCGTTGTGGAAGGCGGTGCTGCAGGCGCACGCGTCGGCCACGGCGAAGCTGCCCACGCCGGTGCTGACGCGCCTGCTGCACGACGCAGTGGCGCACCAGCAACCGCGGCGCGAGGGACGTTTCCGCCCCAAGATGCGCTACGCGCACCAGGGCGGGATGAATCCCCCCGTCGTGGTGATCCACGGCAACTCGCTGGAGCACGTGACGCCGGCCTACAAGCGCTACCTCGAGGGGCGCTTCCGCGAGCACTTCAAGCTCGTCGGCACCCCGCTGCGCATCGAGCTGCGCTCGGGGCGCAATCCCTTCGACGACCGGGGCGGATGAGGGAACGGCGGGCCGCGGCGCGACGGGCCTGTGGTAAGGTGCCCGCCTCGAGTCATCCAACACGGAGCATATCGTGAGCAACAAGGGCCAACTTCTGCAGGACCCTTTTCTGAACCTGCTGCGCAAGGAACACGTGCCGGTGTCGATCTACCTCGTCAACGGCATCAAGCTCCAGGGCCACATCGAGTCGTTCGACCAGTACGTCGTGCTGCTGCGTAACACCGTCACGCAGATGGTCTACAAGCATGCGATCTCCACCGTCGTGCCCAGCCGCGCGGTGAACTTCCACCCCAACGAGAACACGGGCGAGCCGTCCTGAGCAACCGGCATCGCGCCCGGTTGAGCGCCGCTTCCATGGCCCCCCCGGCACACGCCCTGCAGATCCGAACTTGAGCCAAGGCGCAGAATCCGCCGCGGGCCGTCCGGCCCGCCACGACGCACGCGCCGTGGGCGCGGCTGACGCGACCCGCGCGGTGCTCGTTGGCGTCGACCTCGGTCCCGGCACGCCGTTCGACGCGTCGCTGGAGGAACTGGCGTTGCTGGCCGCCTCGGCTGGCGACGAGGCGGTGGCCCGCATCACGGCGCGCCGCAAGGCGCCGGACCCGGCGCTCTTCGTCGGCAGCGGCAAGGCCGACGAGATCAAGTCGATGATCGCGGCCACCTCGGCGCACGGGGTCATCTTCGACCAGGCGCTGTCGCCGGTGCAGCAACGCAACCTCGAGCGGCACCTGGGCGTTCCGGTTGCCGACCGTACGTCGCTGATCCTGGACATCTTCGCCGATCGCGCCCAGAGCCACGAGGGCAAGCTGCAGGTCGAACTGGCGCGGCTGCAGTACCTTTCGACGCGCCTCGTGCGGCGCTGGTCGCACCTGGAGCGACAGCGCGGTGGCATCGGCACGCGCGGCGGTCCGGGCGAGACGCAGATCGAGCTCGACCGTCGCATGATCGGCGAGCGCATCCGGCGCGTGCTGGAGCGGCTGGAGCGCGTCAAGCGCCAGCGCGGCACACAGCGCCGCGCGCGCGAGCGGCGCGGCACTGTGCGCATCTCCCTCGTCGGCTACACCAACGCCGGCAAGTCGACGCTGTTCAACGCGCTGACCAAGGCGCGCAGCTACGCTGCCGACCAGCTCTTCGCGACGCTGGACACGACCACGCGCCAGCTGTGGCTGCCCGCGGCCGAGCCCACGGAGGGGCACGCCGCCGGTTGTGCCGCGACGCTGTCGGACACCGTGGGTTTCATCCGCGACCTGCCGCACCGCCTTGTCGAGGCCTTCGAGGCGACGTTGCAGGAAGCCGCGGAGGCCGACCTGCTGCTGCACATCGTCGACGCGGCGAGCCCGGTGCTCCAGGAACAGATGGACGAGGTCGAGCGCGTGCTGCAGGAGATCGGCGCCGGCGCCGTGCCGCAGTTGATCGTGTTCAACAAGTGCGACCGGCTGGAGCCCTCGCGCCAGCCCCGGGTGGCCGACGACTGGCTCGAACTGCCCGGCGGCGTACGCCGCCGGCGGGTGTTCGTCAGCGCGCGCACCGGCGCCGGCCTCGATACCTTGCGCCAGGTGCTCGCCGGCGAGGTGGCCGCGCGCCTGCGTGCCGCCCCGTCGGCGCCGGCTGGAGATGGCGAGGTTGGACCTACTGCGATGGACCCGATGAAGCAGAACCCAGAGACGGCGAGCGAACGGCAGCCGCAACCCCATGCGTGACCAGGCGTCGCTCACGTTCCCCGGCCGGCTGGGCGCCCTGGCGCGCGCCGTGGCCGCCCTGGCGCGCGGCGGTGTTCGCCTGGTCGTGCACGTGCTCGTGCCCGGCCGCGTTCGCGGCCGCGGCGCGGCCACATCGGCCCAACCCACCGCCGGAGCCGCGGTGCTGCACAACAACCGCAACGACGGTCCGCCCGACCTCGACGAGCTCTGGCGCGACTTCAACAAGAAGCTGTCGGGCCTGTTCGGCGGCAAGGGCCCGGGGCCGCAGCGCGGCCGCGACGAGCGCCCGCCGGCTGGCGACGGCGGCGGCGGCTTCCAGCCCGACATGCGCAGCGCCGGCATCGGCGCCGGCCTCATCGCCGTCGTGGCGGCGCTGGTGTGGCTCGGCAGCGGCTTCTTCATCGTGCAGGAAGGCCAGCAGGCGGTGGTCACGACCTTCGGCCGCTTCAGCCACACCGCCGATGCCGGCTTCCAGTGGCGGCTGCCCTACCCGATCCAGGCGCACGAGGTCGTTTCGGTGACGCAGCTGCAGTCGGTCGAGGTGGGTCGCAGCACCGTGGTGCCGGCCACCGGTCTGCGCGACAGTTCGATGCTGACGCAGGACGAGAACATCGTCGACATCCGCTTCACGGTGCAGTACCGGCGCGCCGATGCGCGTGCCTACCTGTTCGAGAACCGCAACGCCGACGAGGCGGTGGTGATGGCCGCCGAGTCCGCGGTGCGCGAGATCGTCGGGCGCAGCAAGGTCGACTCGGTGCTGTACGAGCGGCGCGACGCGATCGCCGCCGACCTGGTCAAGAGCATCCAGGCGCAGCTCGACCGGCTGAAGGCCGGCATCGTCGTCTCCAACGTCAACCTGCAGAACGTGCAGGTCCCCGACGCGGTGCAGGCGGCGTTCAACGACGCCGTGAAGGCCGGCGCCGACCGCGACCGCCTGGTCAACGAGGGTCGCGCCTACGCCAGCGACGTCGTGCCGAAGGCGCGCGGCACCGCCAGCCGACTGCTCGAGGAAGCCGAGGGCTACCGCGGGCGGGTCGTCGCGCAGGCCGAGGGCGATGCCCAGCGCTTCCGCTCGGTGCTGGCCGAGTACCAGAAGGCCCCCCAGGTGACGCGCGACCGCCTCTACCTCGAAACGATGCAGCAGGTCTACTCGAATGTCAGCAAGGTGCTGGTCGACTCGCGCAACGGGAGCAACCTGCTGTACCTGCCGCTGGACCGCCTGCTGCAGCAGGCGGGCGCTGCGGGCGCAGCCGGCGCGGTGCCGGCGCCGCTGGAGACCGCACCGGCCACGCCGGGGACCGACGTGCGCTCGCGCGATGGCGGGCGATCGCGCGACCGCGAGAGCCGCTGAGAAGGGCGCCACATGAACCGCATCGGAATCGCCGTCGTCGGCGCGCTGCTCGCGCTGATGGTCGCCTCGAGCACGCTCTTCATCGTTGACCAGCGGCAGGTCGCCGCGATCTACGCGCTCGGGGAGATCAAGGAGGTCATCACCGCCCCCGGGCTCAACTTCAAGCTGCCGCCCCCGTTCCAGAACGTCGTCTTCCTCGACAAGCGCATCCAGACCATGGACAGCCCGGAGACGCGGCCCATCTTCACGGCCGAGAAGAAGAGTCTCGTCATCGACTGGCTGGTCAAGTGGCGCATCGCCGAGCCGCGGCAGTTCATCCGCAACAACGGCGCCGACTACCGCAACCTCGAGGCACGCCTGTCGCCGGTCGTGCAGGCCGCCTTCAACGAGGAGATCACCAAGCGCACGGTGCAGGGCGTGCTGGCGGGCGAGCGCGAGAGGATCATGGGTGACGTGCGCCAGCGCCTGGCGGACGAGGCCAAGGCCTTCGGCATCGAGATCGTCGACGTGCGGATCAAGCGCGTGGACTTCGTCGCCGACATCACCGACTCGGTGTACCGGCGCATGGTCTCCGAGCGCACGCAGGTGGCCAACGAGCTGCGTTCGCAGGGCACGGCCGAGGGCGAGAAGATCCGCGCCGATGCCGACCGCCAGCGCGAGATCATCATCGCCGAGGCCTACCGCGACGCGCAGAAGGTCAAGGGCGCCGGCGACGCGCGCGCCTCGGCCCTGTACGCCGACTCCTTCGGCCGCGACCCGCAGTTCGCGCAGTTCTACCGCAGCCTCGAGGCCTACCGCGCCACGTTCCGCAACCGCAGCGACGTGATGGTGCTGGACCCCGCCAACGACTTCTTCCGCGCCATGCAGGGCACGCCCGGACCGGCGCCGCGTCGCTGACGGCGCCTCGGGCCGCTGCGGGCGCTACCGGCATGGGCGACCTGCTGCTCGGCGCCTTCGGGCTGATGCTGGTGATGGAGGGGCTGATGCCCTTCCTCAGCCCGCGTGGTTGGCGGGCCATGTTCGAGCGCGCGCTCGCGATGTCCGACGGGCAGATCCGCTTCGTCGGGCTGGTCAGCATCGCCGCGGGGCTCGGGCTGCTCGTGCTCTGGCGTTGAGGGCAGTCGCCGCGGGCGCGGGGTGCGCCCGCAGAAGTTGCCGGGCGCCTGCTGCGCGGCCGGCGACGCCGGGCCCCGCGCCTACAATGCCGTTTTCAAGACCCGGCACGAATCCCGATGCTCTCCGCCTGGTTGCTGCCCGAGCACATCGCCGATGTGCTGCCCGCCCAGGCCCGCCACCTCGAGGCGCTGCGCCGCCGGCTCATCGACCGCGCGGGCGGCTACGGCTTCGAGCTCGTCGTCCCGCCGCTGCTGGAGCACCTGGACTCGCTGCTTTCCGGCACCGGCCGCGAGCTGGATCTGCGCACGTTCAAGCTCGTCGACCAGCTGAGCGGCCGTACGCTCGGCCTGCGCGCTGACACCACGCCGCAGGCGGCACGCATCGATGCGCACCTGCTCAACCGCGATGGCGTGACGCGCCTGTGCTACTGCGGCCCGGTGCTGCACGCGCGCGCCACGAACGTGGCGGCGTCGCGCGAGCCGCTGCAGTTCGGCGCCGAGATCTTCGGCCATGCGGGTCTCGAGGCCGACCTCGAGGCCGCCGAGCTGGCGCTCGACTGCCTGCAGGCGGCCAGCGTGCAGCCGCTCGTCATCGACCTCGCCGACGCACGTGTGCTGCGCGGCGTGCTCGCCGGCGTGGTGCTCGATGCGGCGGGGTTGCAGAACCTGGCGCAGGCCCTGGCGCAAAAGGACACGGCCGCGCTGCAGGACCTCGCGCGGGACCTCGGCGAGGAGACGAGGCAGGCCCTGCAGGCGCTGACTCGCCTGTACGGCGGCCGCGAGGTGCTGGCGGCTGCGGCGGGCGAACTGCCTCGGCGGCCTCTCGTGCGCCAGGCGCTCGAGCAGCTGGGCTGGCTCGCCGCGCACCTGGAGCGTTCCTTTCCGCACCTGCGCGTCGGCTTCGACCTCGGCGACATGGGCGGCTACGGCTACTACAGCGGCATGCGCTTCGCGATCTACGGCGCCGCCACCGACGCGCTGGTGCGCGGCGGCCGCTACGACGAGGTGGGGGCGGTGTTCGGCCGCAACCGCCCGGCGGTGGGCTTCAGCCTCGACCTCAAGGCCCTGGCCGAGGTGGCGCCGGCCCCGTCTGCCGCGGCGGCCATCCGCGCGCCTTGGAGCGAAGAGCCTGCGCTGCGCGCCGTGGTGCGGCGCCTGCGCGAGACCGGCGAGACGGTGCTCGTCGTGCTGCCGGGCGACGAGCCCGAGACGCAGGTCTTCCAGTGTGACCGCGAGCTGGTGCAGGTCGACGGGCGCTGGGTGCTGCAGGCGCGCGACGCCGCACCCGAGGCCCGGGCCACGCCGGCCGCCATCCCGACCCCCTGACGCCAGCCTTCAACGCACTCATGCAACCGGGCCAACCCCGCGGCAGCGGCCGCAACGTCGTCGTCATCGGCACCCAGTGGGGCGACGAGGGCAAGGGCAAGATCGTCGACTGGCTGACCGACCACGCGCAGGGGGTCGTGCGCTTCCAGGGCGGGCACAACGCCGGCCACACGCTGGTCATCCACGGCCGCAAGACCGCGCTGCAACTCGTGCCCTCGGGCGTGATGCGTGAAGGCGTCGCGTGCTACATCGGCAACGGCGTCGTCGTCGACCCGGCGCACCTGCTGGCCGAGATCGAGCGGCTGGAGGCGATCGGTGTGGAGGTGCGCTCGCGACTCTTCGTCAGCGAGTCGTGCCCGCTGATCCTGCCCTTCCACGTCGAGCTCGACCGCGCACGCGAAGCCAGTCGCGAGAAGACGAGTGCCGGCAGGATCGGCACCACCGGCAAGGGCATCGGCCCGGCCTACGAGGACAAGGTGGCGCGGCGGGCGCTGCGCGTCATGGATCTGAAGCGTCCGGTGCACTTCGGGGCGAAGCTGCGCGAGCTCGTGGCCCTGCACAACGCCGAGCTCACCAGCGTGCTCGGCGCACCGGCGCTCGATGCCGGGCCGATGATCGACGGTGCCCTGCGCGCCGCCGAGCAGTTGCGGCCGCTGATGGCCGACGTCGGCTACCGCCTGTTCAACGCCCATCGCGAAGGGGCCAACCTGCTGTTCGAAGGGGCGCAGGGCACGCTGCTGGACATCGACCATGGCACGTACCCGTTCGTCACGTCGAGCAACTGCGTGGCTGGCAACGCGGCGGCCGGCTCGGGCCTCGGCCCGGGGCACCTGCACTACGTGCTCGGCATCACGAAGGCCTACACCACACGCGTGGGCGGTGGCCCGTTCCCCACCGAGCTGCCGATCGACGTGCCGGGCTCCGTGGGCCACCACCTGTCGACCATCGGCCAGGAGCGCGGCGTCGTCACCGGGCGCGCGCGGCGCTGCGGCTGGCTGGATGCCGCGGCGCTGAAGCGCTCGATGATCATCAACGGCGTGTCCGGCCTGTGCATCACCAAGCTCGACGTGCTCGACGGCCTGCCCGAGATCCGCATCTGCACGGGTTATCGCCTCGGCGGCAGGGAGCTCGACGTGCTGCCGCTCGACGCCGACGAGATCGCCGCGTGCGAGCCGATCTACGAGACGCTGCCCGGCTGGAGCGAGACGACCGCTGGCCTGACGAACTGGGAGCAGCTGCCGGCCCGTGCTCGCCGATATCTCGAGCGCATGCAGGAGCTCATCGGCGCGCCGATCGACATGGTCTCGACCGGCCCCGACCGCGTGCACACGATCCTGCTGCGCCACCCGTTCCGCGCCTGAGCCCGCCCCGCGAGGAGAGAAGACCCGATGCTGACCGACGACGGCAAACACCTGTACGTCTCGTGGGACGAGTACCACCTGCTGATCGAACGCTTGGCGCTGAAGGTGGCGCACTCGGGCTGGCCCTTCGACCAGATCCTGTGCCTGGCGCGTGGCGGCATGCGCCCGGGAGACGTGCTGTCGCGCGTGTTCGACAAGCCGCTGGCCATCATGTCGACGAGCTCGTACCGTGCCGAGGCCGGCACGATCCAGGGGCGGCTGGACCTGGCCAAGTACATCACGATGCCCAAGGGCGAGCTCGCCGGCCGCGTGCTGCTGGTGGACGACCTCGCCGACACCGGGCACACGCTGCGCGCCGTGGTCGAGCGGCTGCGTGGCATGCCGGCCATCGCCGAGCTGCGCGCCGCGGTCATCTGGGTGAAGGGGGTCTCCACCTACACGCCGGACTACTACGTCGAGCTGCTGCCCACGAGCCCGTGGATCCACCAGCCGTTCGAGGAGTACGACGTGCTTCGCCCCGACGGCCTGGCACGCAAGTTCCAGATCTGAAAAGGGCGAGGCCGCCGATCCGCAGGATCGGCGGCCTCGTTTCCATCCGGTGTTGGTGCCCAGGAAGGGACTCGAACCCCCACGCCGTTAAGCGCTAGTACCTGAAACTAGTGCGTCTACCAATTCCGCCACCTGGGCAGGTACGAACGGAGATTCTATCAGCACGACAACCACTTCCGCCCCGGCCGCCGCGCCGGCGCTGCTCGGCGAGGTCGAAGGCCGCGTCGAGGGCCACCGCGACGGCCACGGTTTCGTCGTGCCCGACAGCGGCGAGCCGATCATCTACCTTGCGCCGCAGGAGATGCGCTCGGTGCTGCACCGCGACCGCGTGCGCGTGCGCATCGTGCGCATCGACCGCAAGGGCCGGCCCGAGGGGCGCGTCGTCGACATCGTCTCGCGTGCCAAGGCGCCGATCATCGGGCGCCTGCTGCACGAGGGCGGCCAGTGGCTCGTGGCGCCGGAAGACCGCCGCTACGGCCAGGACATCCTGATCCCGAAGAACGCCACCGCGAGCGCGGCGGTGGGGCAGGTGGTGTCGGTCGAGCTGACCGAGACGCCGTCGCTGCACGCGCAGCCCGTGGGCCGCGTGGCCGAGGTGCTGGGCGAGATCGACGACCCCGGCATGGAGATCGAGATCGCGGTGCGCAAGTACGAGGTGCCGCACCGCTTCAGCCCCGAGACGCTGGCGCAGGCGGCGGCGCTGCCCGAGAAGCTGCGCGCCGCCGACCGCCGGCACCGCGTCGACCTCACCGACGTGCCGCTCGTCACCATCGACGGCGAGGACGCGCGCGACTTCGACGACGCCGTCTTCTGCCAGCCGCACCACGGCGGCAAGGGCAAGAAGGCCTTCTCGGGCTGGCGCCTGGTGGTGGCGATCGCCGATGTCAGCCACTACGTCAAGCCCGAGGAGCCGCTGGACCGCGACGCCTACGAGCGCGCAACCTCCGTCTACTTCCCGCGGCGTGTCATCCCGATGCTGCCGGAGAAGCTGAGCAACGGCCTGTGCTCGCTGAACCCGGAGCAGGAACGCCTGAGCATGGTGTGCGACATGCTCGTCGCCGACGACGGCCGCATCACGGCGTACCAGTTCTACCCGGCGCTGATCTGCTCGCACGCGCGGCTCACCTACACCGAGGTGGCGGCGATGCTCGCCAACACGCGCGGGCCGGAGGCGCAGCGCCGCGCCGAGCTCGTGCCGCACCTCGTGCACCTGCACGAGGTGTACCGGGCGCTGCTGAAGCAGCGCGCCAGCCGCGGCGCCGTGGACTTCGACACCACCGAGACGCAGATCGTCTGCGACGAGGCCGGCCGCATCGAGCGCATCGTGCCGCGCGTGCGCACCGAGGCGCACCGCCTGATCGAGGAGGCGATGCTCGCGGCCAACGTCTGCGCCGCCGAGTTCATCTCGGCGCACGAGCACCCTGCGCTGTATCGCGTGCACGAGGGGCCGACGCCGGAACGTCGCGCGATGCTGCAGGCCTACCTGAAGGCGCTGGGCATCGCGATGCCGCTGTCGGACGACCCGACGCCGGCGGAGATGCAGGCGATCTCGCAGGCCGTGCTCGAGCGGCCCGACGCGCAGCAGATCCACACGATGCTGCTGCGCTCGATGCAGCAGGCCATCTACACGGCGATGAACTCGGGCCACTTCGGCCTCGCCTACGAGGCCTACGCGCACTTCACGAGCCCGATCCGGCGCTACCCCGACCTGCTCATCCACCGCGTCATCAAGGCGCTGCTGGCGGGGCGGCGCTACCACCTCGCCGCCAGCGACCTGACGCGCAAGCCCGAGGTGCGCAAGGGGGGCAAGCCGCGCCACGCCAGGCCGATGTCTCAGGAGATGGAGGTGTGGGAGGCGGCGGGCGCGCACTGCAGCGCCAACGAGCGCCGCGCCGACGAGGCGAGCCGCGACGTCGAGGCGTGGCTCAAGTGCCGCTACATGCGCGAGCACCTCGGCGAGGAGTTCTCGGGCACGGTGAGCGCGGTGGCCTCGTTCGGCCTGTTCGTCACGCTCGACGCGATGTACGTCGACGGCCTCGTGCACATCACCGAGCTCGGCGGCGAGTACTACCGCTTCGACGAGACGCGCCAGGAGCTGCGGGGCGAGCGCACCGGCGTGCGCTATGCCATCGGCTCGCGCGTGCGCGTGCAGGTCAGCCGCGTCGACCTCGACGGCCGCCGGATCGACTTCCGTCTCGTGCGCGACGGCGAGGCCGAGGCGCTGCTCGCGCGCGGGCGGCCGGCGCGTGGCGGCGAGAAAGCCGCGTCGGCGCAGGCCGAGCTCGCGGCGGTGAAGAGTGCAGACCGGCGCACCAAGGCCGCGGCACGCGAGCGCAAGAACAAGCCCGGCGGCGCAACGGGCAAACGCGCCGCCAAGGCGGGCACCGCGGGCCGGCGGCGCTGACGGGGTCCGCGTCGCGTCGGCGTGGCACTCCGCGCGGCGGTCCGGCCTGGCCGCACCGCCACTCAGACGCTGGCGTGCAGTGCGGCGATCAGGTCGGCGGCCAGGAGCGGTGCGCCGCGTCGCCCGGCATCCGCCATCGCAGCGTCGGCTGCATGCCCGTGCTGCCACACCGCCGCACAGGCCACCTGCAGCGGGTCGGCTTGCGGCTGCTGCGCCCAGAGGCCGCCCAGCCAGCCCGCCAGCACGTCGCCGGTGCCCGCAGTGGCGAGCATCGCGTTGCCGGTCGGGTTGAGGTGCGGCAGCGCACCCGGCGCCGCGACGATCGTGCCCGAGCCCTTCAGCACCACGACGACGGCCAGGCGCTCGGCCAGCGCCCGTGCGGCGGCCAGCCGGTCGGCCTGCACGACCGCGGCGGTCACGCCGAGCAGCCGGGCCGCCTCCAGCGGGTGCGGCGTCAGCACGCTCGGCCGGCCCTGGCCGGCACGGGCGCACAGCAGGCGCCGCAGCTCGTGGGCGCGCGCGAGGTGGTTCAGCGCGTCGGCGTCGAGCACGATGCGCGGCGCCTTGGCGAGCAGCGGCGCCAGGCACTCGCGCACCGCTTCGCCGCCACCGCAGCCGGCCACCACCGTGGCCTCGCCGGCCAGCAGGTCCTGCGCGGCGGCGTATGGCCGGCACATCAGCTCCGGCCGCGCGGGGTCGAAGGCGGCGACGTCGCCTGCGAGCGCGCTCACGTAGACCCGGCCGGCACCGGCGGCGAGCGCCGCTCGGGCTGCCAGCCATGCCGCACCGGCCATGCCCGGGGCGCCGCCCACGATCCAGGCGTCGCCACGCCGCCCCTTGTGCGCGGCATGGGGCCACGGTTCGCGCCGGGCCGGTCCGGCGAGGATCGCGGTCGCGCCGCCCGGCGTGCCCGACGGGCCGGATGTCGCCCCCGGACCGCCGCGGATCGAGCCGTGCCCGAGATCGTCGAACCAGACGACGCCGGCCAGGTCGCGGCCCAGCGCCGTGAAGAGGCCCGGCTTCAGCGTCAGCAGCGCGAGCGTGTGCGTGGCCTTCACGACCGCAGGGCCGAGCGGCTGCCCCGTGCCCGGGTGCAGGCCCGAGGGCATGTCCACCGCCAGCACCGGTGCGCCACGTGCGTTGATGTACCCGACCGCCTCCGCGAGGGCGCCGTCGGGCGGGCGCGACGCGCCGAGCCCGAGCAACGCGTCGATGACGAGGTCGGGCGGGTCGCCCGGGATCGCCGCGACGCCCGCCGCCGGTGGCGCGGCGACGGCCAGGCCGGCTTCGATCGCCCGTTGCCTTGCATGCGCCGCGTCTGCCGGCATGCGGGTCGCGTCGGCCCCGATCTGGAACACGCGCACCGGCGTGCCCGCGCCGTGCAACCAGCGTGCAGCGACCAGGCCGTCTCCCCCGTTGTTGCCCGGCCCGCACCACACCTCGACGAGGCGGACGGCCGGCGCCAGCGCGCGCGCGAGCTTCGCCGTGGCGAGGCCGGCGCGCTCCATCAGCGCGTGCGGCTCGCACAGCGCCAGCGCCGCCGCCTCGAAGGCACGCCCCGCCGCCGCGTCGTGCAGCGGCCACGGGCCGGATTCGGCCGTGATCTTCCGTGGGTGTGCTGCCACGTCGCTGAAAGCAGAGCCGCGGTTGCCGGACATGCGCCGATTCTCGGCCAAGGCCGGCGGCGCGCCGGGCCCCACCGCGCACACGGCGCGGGGCCGCCGGATCGCTCAGGCGCGCAGCCGCGCCGGGGCGAGCCTTGCCGCGTCGATGGGCGGCGGCCTGCCGAGCATCGAGTCGGCCACCAGCCGCGCCGAACCGCACGACAGCGCCCACCCGCTCGATCCGTGGCCGAGGTTGAGCCAGACGCCGGGCAGGCGGCTCGCGCCGACGAGCGGCGGGCCGTCGGGCAGCATCGGCCGCGCGCCTTTCCACTCCTGCACGTCGCGCATCGATGCCGCCCCGGGGAACCACTCGTCGAGCACGCGGTACAGCGTGGCCAGCGGCGCGCGCCGCAGCTGGTCGAGCCGACCGCCGAGCTCGGCGCTGCCGGCCACGCGCACTCGCTGGCCCAGGCGCGAGATGGCGACCTTGTAGCGCTCGTCCATCAGCGCCGAGCGTGGGCCCATGTCGGGGCCGCCGTCGTGCGTGCGCAGCGGCGCCGTCAGCGAGTAGCCGAACACCGGCGCCAGCGGCACGTGCAACCCGAGTGGCGCGAGCAGCCGGTTCGACTCGACGCCGGCGCAGACGACGACGCGGTCGAACGACGGTGCCTGGCCGTCGGCCAGGCGAAGGGCCGGCCGGTCGCCGGCCACGAGCCGCTGCGCATCGGCATCGAAGTTGAACCGGGCGCCCAGGCGCTGCGCCTCGTTCTTCAACAGGTGCGCGAACTGGCGGCAGTTGCCGACCCCGTCGTTCGGCAGCCGGATGGCGGCATGCACGCGCGCCGTGGGCGAGAGCGCCGGCTCGACGTCGCGGCAGCCGGCTTCATCGAGCACCTCGTGCGCGACGCCGAGCTCGGCGAGAAGGCGCAGGCCGGCGCGGGCCCGCTGCAGCTCGGCGGGCGTTCGCAGCAGCACCATGTAGCCCAGGCGTTGCTCGTAGTCGAGACCGAGGCGGGCGGCCAGCTCGTCCATGCGCTCGCGGCTGAAGTGCGCCAGGCGCTGCATGGCCGTGCGGTTGGTCACGTGCACGCCGGTGCGGCAGGCGCGCAGGAAGCGCCACATCCACGGCAGCTCGCGCAGGGCCGAGGGGCCGGCGAAGCGCACCGCGGCGTCGCGCGCGAAGAGCTGCCCGATCACCTTCAGCGGCATGCCGGGCGCCGCCCACGGCGTGACGTAGCCCGGGGCGACGATGCCGGCGTTGGCGAAACTGGTCTCGGTGGCCACGCCGGGGCGCCGCTCGAACACCGTCACGTCGAGCCCGGCCGCGGCCAGCTCGTAGGCGGTCGTCACGCCGACGATGCCCGCACCGATCACCGCGACGCGCATGTTATGATCCGCAGGTTTTGCTTCTTGCGCATGCGCGTCCTGTGGGCACGCGGTACCGAGGGGCGGAACCGCCGCCGCGGGCAGCCCTGTGTTCTCTCGGCCGGCGAAATTCGCGAGCCCGACCCTTCCGAAGGTGCACGAGGCCCGTCGCGACAACCCGGCGCACAACACGCGCCGCACGCGCCGGCCCCGTGTTGCAGGCGCCGGGATTCTAGAAGCAACCTTTTGGAGCTCTCATGTCCGTGTCCATGCGCGAGATGCTGGAGGCGGGTGTCCATTTCGGACACCAGACCCGCTTCTGGGACCCGAAGATGGCCCCTTACATCTACGGCCATCGCAACAAGATCCACATCATCAACCTCGAGAAGACGCTGCCGCTCTTCAACGACGCGATGAAGTTCGTGCGCCAGCTGGCCAGCCGCCGCGGCACGATCCTGATGGTGGGCACCAAGCGCCAGGCGCGCGAGGTGGTGAAGACCGAGGCGCAGCGCTGCGGCATGCCCTTCGTCGACCAGCGCTGGCTCGGCGGCATGCTCACCAACTTCAAGACGGTGAAGGGCTCGCTGAAGAAGCTCAAGGACATGCAGGCCACGAAGGAGGCCGGCATGGAGCAGATGATCAAGAAGGAGGCGCTGCTGTTCGACCGCGAGCTCGGCAAGCTCGAGAAGGATATCGGCGGCATCCAGGACATGGGCGCGCTGCCCGACGCGCTCTTCGTCATCGACGTCGGCTACCACAAGATCGCCGTGGCCGAGGCGAAGAAGATCGGCATCCCGGTCATCGCCGTCGTCGACACGAACCATTCGCCTCTCGGCATCGACTACGTCATCCCCGGCAACGACGACTCCGCCAAGGCCGTGGCGCTGTACGCGCGCGCGGTGGCCGACGCCGTGCTCGAAGGCAAGGCCAACGCCACCACCGAGGTGACGGCGGCGGTGGCCGGCGGCGACGAGTTCGTCGAAGTGCAGGAGAACTGAGCGATGGCCGCGATCACCGCCAGCATGGTGGCCGAGCTGCGCGCCAAGACCGACGCGCCGATGATGGAGTGCAAGAAGGCGCTCACCGAGGCCGAAGGCGACATGGGCCGGGCCGAGGAGATCCTGCGCGTCAAGCTCGGCAGCAAAGCGGGCAAGGCCGCCAGCCGCATCACCGCCGAGGGTGTCGTGGCCGCGTCGGTGAGCGGCACCACCGGCGCCCTGGTCGAGATCAACTGCGAGACCGACTTCGTCTCCAAGAACGAGGCCTTCCTCGCCTTCGCGAACGCCACCGCGAAGCTCGTCGCCGAGAAGAACCCGGCCGACGTCGCGGCGCTCTCGGCGCTGCCGCACAGCCAGGACGGGTTCGGGCCGACGCTCGAGGACGTGCGCAAGGGCCTGATCGGCAAGATCGGCGAGAACATGTCGATCCGCCGCTTCAAGCGCTATGCGGGCGGCGGCAAGCTCGCGCACTACCTGCACGGCACGCGCATCGGCGTCATCGTCGAGTTCGACGGCGACGCGGTGGCGGCCAAGGACGTCGCGATGCACGTCGCGGCGATGAAGCCCGCGGCGCTGTCGCAGAAGGACGTGCCGGCCGACCTGGTCGACAAGGAACGCAAGATCGCCGCCGAGAAGGCGGCCGAGAGCGGCAAGCCGGCCGACATCGTCGCCAAGATGGTCGAGGGCTCGGTGCAGAAGTACCTGAAGGAGATCTCGCTGCTGAACCAGGTCTTCGTCAAGGCCGCCGACGGCAGGCAGACCGTGGAGCAGATGCTCAAGGCCACGAACACGGCGGTGAAGGGCTTCACGCTCTACGTCGTCGGCGAAGGCATCGAGAAGAAGGCCGACGACTTCGCCGCCGAGGTGGCAGCGCAGGTGGCGGCGGCGAAGGCGCAGTAGGCCCTGGCGCGGCGCCCGGGCGATCGCCGGGCACTGCGCGCTCCCGCGTTTACATGCCCCGGGGCCGGCCGACGAGGCCGGCCCCTTAAACTCTCGCATCTCTTCCGCGCGAAAGTCCGTTCCCCGATGCCCGCCTACAAGCGCATCCTGCTCAAGCTTTCCGGCGAGGCCCTGATGGGCGACGATGCCTACGGCATCAACCGCGCCACGATCGTGCGCATGGTGCGCGAGGTGCAGGCGGTGACGAAGCTCGGCTGCGAGGTCGCGGTGGTCATCGGCGGGGGCAACATCTTCCGCGGCGTGGCCGGCGGCTCGGTCGGCATGGACCGCGCCACCGCCGACTACATGGGCATGCTGGCCACGGTGATGAACGCGCTGGCGCTGGCCGACACGATGCGCCAGGAAGGCATGACGGCGCGCGTGATGTCGGCCATCAACATCGAGCAGGTGGTCGAGCCGTACGTGCGGCCGAAGGCGCTGCAGTACCTCGAGGAAGGCAAGATCGTCATCTTCGCGGCCGGCACCGGGAACCCGTTCTTCACCACCGACACCGCGGCGGCACTGCGCGGCGCCGAGATCGGCGCCGAGATCGTGCTGAAGGCGACGAAGGTCGACGGCGTCTACACCGCCGACCCGAAGAAGAGCGCCGAGGCGACACGCTACTCGACGATCGCCTTCGACGAGGCGATCGCGAAGAACCTGCAGGTCATGGACGCCACCGCCTTCGCGCTGTGCCGCGACCAGAAGCTGCCGATCAAGATCTTCAGCATCTTCAAGCCCGGCGCGCTGCAGCGCGTGGTGCTGGGCGAGGACGAGGGAACGCTGGTGCACGTCTGAGCACGGCCCGCGGCCTCAAGGAGCAACTGCCATGGACATCGCCGAGATCAAGAAGACCGCCGAGCACAAGATGGGCAAGTCGCTCGAGGCGCTGAAGAACGACCTGCACAAGATCCGCACCGGCCGTGCGCACCCGGGCATCCTCGACCAGGTGCACGTGGAGTACTACGGCAACCACGTGCCGATCAGCCAGGTGGCCAACGTGACGCTGCTGGACGCCCGCACGATCAGCGTGCAGCCCTGGGAGAAGGGCATGGGCGCGAAGATCGAGAAGGCCATCCGCGAAAGTGACCTCGGCCTGAACCCCAGCTCCCAGGGCGACCTGCTGCGCGTGCCGATGCCGCCGCTCACCGAAGAGCGCCGCAAGGAGCTGACGAAGGTGGTGCGCCACGCCGGCGAGGAGGCGAAGATCGCCGTGCGTGCCGTGCGCCGCGAAGCCAACGAGCACCTGAAGAAGCTGCTCAAGGACAAGCACGTGCCCGAGGACGAGGAGAAGCGTGCCCAGGACGAGGTGCAGCGCCTCACCGACCGTGTCGTCGCCGAGGTCGACCGCCTCGTGCACGGCAAGGAAGCCGAAGTGATGGCGGTCTGAGCGCGCCGCGCCCGCCGCCTCATGTCCTTGCGAGCTCCTGTCCGGGCCCGATGAGTACCGCGCAGCCCAACGGCGACGGCAGCCAGAACGAGCCGCGGCCGCAGAGCATGGTGCCGCGCCACGTCGCCGTGGTGATGGACGGCAACGGCCGCTGGGCCCGTTCGCGCTACATGCCGCGTTTCTTCGGACACAAGGCCGGCGTCGATGCGCTGGTGCGCGCCGTCAACCTCTTCGCCGACCGCGGCGTGCAGTACCTGAGCGTGTTCGCGTTCTCGTCGGAGAACTGGAAGCGGCCGTCGGAGGAGGTTTCCGGGCTCATGAGCCTCGTGCTGGTCGCGGTGTCGAAGTACCTCGGCAAGCTGGCCAAGGACGGCGTGCGCATCCGCATCGTCGGCGACCGCTCCTCGGTCTCCGAGAAGCTGCGCGAGGCCTGGGAACAGGCCGAGGCGCTGACGCGCGAGAACACGCGCATCACGCTGGCCGTCGCGTTCAACTACGGCGGCCGGTGGGACATCGTGCAGGCGGCGCGGCGCGCGCTCGCCGAGGGCCTGCCGCCCGAGCAGCTGGACGAAGCGTGGCTCGGCCGGCACATGGCGCTCGCGTTCGCGCCCGACCCCGACCTCTTCATCCGCACCGGCGGCGAGATGCGCATCAGCAACTTCATGCTCTGGCAGTCGGCCTACGCGGAGTTCCACTTCACCGATTGCCTCTGGCCCGACTTCGGTGCCGACGAGATCGACCGCGCGCTCGCGGCCTATGCGCAGCGCGACCGGCGCTTCGGCATGATCCGCCCGCCGGTCGTGCAGGCGGCCGACTGAGGTCGCCGCCGCCTCGAGGCCCCATGCTGCGCCAGCGGGTGATCACCGCCCTGATCCTCGTGGGGATCATGTTCGCCGCGCTGGCGGCGCCGGGGCCGTGGCCGTTCGCGCTCGTGACACTGGCGCTGCTGGCTGCCGGCGCCTGGGAGTGGGGGCGGCTGAACGGCGCGGCCGGGGCCGTGGCCTGGGCGCTGGGCGCGGTGATGGTGCTGGCGGGGCTGTGGGCCGTGGTCGGCGGCCTCGCCGGTGCCAGCCTCGGCGCCTGGTGGTGGCTGGCGGTGGGCGTGTGGACGCTAGGGGGCACGCTGGTGCTGCGCCGGGGCGTGCAGGCCTGGCCGCACACGCCACGCGCGCTGCGCTGGGTGTGCGGGCTGGCGCTGCTGCTGCTCGCCTGGGCCGCGCTGATCGAGGCGCGCGCCGTCGGCATCAACTTCATGCTGTCGATGCTGTGCGTGGTGTGGATGGCCGACATCGCCGCCTACTTCGGCGGCAAGGCCTTCGGCCGGCACAAGCTCGCGCCGGGCATCAGCCCGGGCAAGAGCTGGGAGGGCGTGTGGTCGGGCATGGCCGGCGTGCTGGTCCTGGCGCTGGTGTGGATCGCGCTCGACCGCCGCTTCGGCTTCGACGGCCCGAGCCTGTACTCGCGCCTCGTGCACGCGCACGGCTGGCTCGTCACGGCGCTGGCGCTGCTGGCGCTGTGCGCGCTGTCGGTCGTCGGCGATCTCATCGAATCGCTCGTCAAGCGCGCCGCCGGCGCGAAGGACAGCAGCGGCCTGCTGCCCGGCCACGGCGGCGTGCTCGACCGCGTCGATGCGCTGCTGCCGGTGATGCCGGCCGTGCTGGCGATCGTCAGCCTGCCTTCGCGGTGACGACGATGACCCGTGCCGCCCTCCACTCCGCCACACGCCGCCAGCGCGTCGCCATCCTGGGCTCGACGGGCTCGATCGGCGCGAACACGCTGGACGTCATCGCCCGCCACCCCGAGCGCTTCGAGGTGTTCGGGCTGACGAGCCACCGCCGCGTCGCGGAGCTCGTCGAGCAGTGCGTGCGCTTCTCGCCGCGCATCGCCGTGCTGCCCGACCGGGCCGCCGCGAGGCAGGCGCGGCAGGCGCTGGCCGAGCGCGGCTGTCCGACGGAGGTGCTCGAAGGCCCGCAGGCGCTGTGCCAGCTGGCGGCCGCGCCGGAGGTCGATGCGGTGATGGCCGCCATCGTCGGCGCCGCCGGCCTGCCGGCGTGCATGGCCGCGGCGGCGGCCGGCAAGCGGCTTCTGCTGGCCAACAAGGAAGCGCTCGTCGTCGGCGGCGCGCTCTTCATGCGCGCGGTGGCCGCCGGCGGCGCCACGCTGCTGCCGATCGACAGCGAGCACTCGGCGATCTTCCAGTGCCTGCCCGAGGATCGCAGCACGTGGGGCGAGCGCATCGATCACATCGTGCTCACCGCCAGCGGCGGGCCCTTTCGCGGCCGCGCCCCCGAGAGCCTGCACGGCGTGACGCCCGACGAGGCGGTGGCGCACCCGAACTGGGTCATGGGGCGCAAGATCTCGGTCGACTCGGCGACGATGATGAACAAGGCGCTCGAGGTCATCGAGGCGCGCTGGCTGTTCGACCTCGCACCCGAGCAGGTGCACGTCGTCATCCACCCGCAGAGCATCGTGCACTCGATGGTCGTGTGCCGCGACGCCTCGGTGCTGGCGCAGCTGGGCACGCCGGACATGCGCGTGCCCATCGCCTTCGGCCTGAGCTTCCCCGAGCGCATCGAGTCGGGCGCAGCGCGCCTGGACTTCACCGCGCTGCAGGGGCTGCACTTCGAACCGGTGGACCTTCGGCTGTTCCCCGGCCTCGCGCTCGCCTGGCAGGCGCTGGCCGCTCCGCCGGGCACGACGGCCGTGCTCAACGCCGCCAACGAGGTGGCCGTGCAGGCCTTCCTCGACGGAACCATCCGCTTCACCGGCATTCACAGCGTCAACGCACGCACCGTCGAGCGGCTTGCGCCGGCGCTGCCGGCCGAGGCGACGCTCGAGGACCTGCTCGAGCTCGACCGGCGCGCCCGCGACGAAGCGGCCGCGAACGTGCGCGCGCTGTCACCTGCCTGAGCCACCATGACCTACCTCGTCGGCCTCATCGTCACGCTCGGCCTGCTCATCGTCATCCACGAGTACGGCCACTACCGCATCGCCGTGGCTTGTGGCGTGAAGGTGCAGCGCTTCTCGGTCGGCTTCGGCCGCGTGCTGTGGCGCTGGCAGCGCCATCCGCAATCGACCGAGTTTGTCGTCTGCGCGCTGCCGCTCGGCGGCTACGTGCGCATGCTGGACGAACGCGAGGGCCCTGTGCCGGCGGAGCAGCTGGGCCAGGCCTTCAACCGCAAGTCGCTGAAGCAGCGCAGTGCCATCGTGGCCGCCGGGCCGCTGGCCAACCTCGGGCTGGCCGTGCTGCTTTTCGCCGGCGCCTATTGGGTGGGCATCCAGGAACCCAAGGCGGTGCTCGGAGCCCCCGCTGCCGGCAGCCACGCCGAGCGGGCCGGCCTCCGCAGCGGCGACTGGGTGCGTGCGCTTTCCGAGGAGGGCGGCGGCGAGTGGCGCGAGGTCCAGTCGATGAGCGACCTCATGTGGCGCCTCACGCAGGCGGCCCTGCAGCGCGAGGCGGTGCGCCTGCAGGTCAGCGACCGCGACGGCCGCGGTTCGCGCACGCTGCTGCTCGACCTCTCCACGTTCGAGCCGCGCGAAGTGGACGGCGCCCTGGCACGCAAGATCGGCCTCGGCCCGGCCTTCGGCGAGGCCGTCATCGGCCGCGTGCGCGAGGGTGGGCCGGCGGCGCGCAGCGGCCTGGCCGAGGGCGACCGCGTGCTCGCCATCGACGGCCAGCCCGTGCAGGACGCGCACACCCTGCGCGAGCGCATCCGCGCCTCCGCCGCGCCGGCGCTCGCCGCCGATCGCGGCGCCCGCGAGGCCATGCCGCAGCGCTGGTCGGTCGAGCGGGCCGGCCGCACGCTCGAGATCACGGTCGCGCCTCGCATCGACACGAGCGGCGCGTCGCCCATCGGCCGCATCGACGCGTACGTCGGCACGCCCCCGGCCATGGTCACCGTTCGGCAGGGTCCGTGGGACGGCCTCGTCGGCGGCGTCGAACGCATGTGGGACACCTCGGTGTTCACGGTGAAGATGCTCGGCCGGATGGTCATCGGCGAGGCGTCGATCAAGAACCTCTCCGGCCCGATCAGCATTGCCGACTACGCCGGCCAGTCGGTGCAGCAGGGGCCGGCGCGCTTCCTCGAGTTCCTCGCCATCGTCAGCGTCAGCCTCGGCGTGCTCAACCTGCTGCCGCTGCCGATGCTCGATGGGGGTCACCTCATGATGTACATTTTCGAGGGTGTCACCGGCCGCCCGATCTCCGAGGAGTGGATGGCGCGGCTGCAGCGCGGCGGCATCGCGGTGCTGCTGATGATGATGTCGGTGGCGCTCTACAACGACGTGGCCCGCCTGCTCGGCGGGCTCTGACTCCACGGCCCGCCTGAGGCGGGCCTTGCCTGTCTCGCCCCGATGTTCCCTGCCTTTCCGTGCGGCGGCCCGCATGCCGCGAGGGTCGCCGCGACCCTGATCGTGGCTGCCGCGGCGGCCGCGCTGTCGCCCGCGGCGCGCGCCGTGGCCCCGTTCGTCATCAAGGACATCCGCGTCGAGGGGTTGCAGCGCACCGACCCGGGCAGCGTGTTCGCCGCGCTGCCGTTCCGCATCGGCGACACCTACACCGACGACAAGGGCTCGGCCGCGCTACGGGCGCTCTTCGCCACGGGCCTGTTCAAGGACGTGCGCATCGACATCGAGGGCGAGGTCGCCGTCATCATCGTCGACGAGCGCGCCATCATCGCCAACGTCAGCTTCGTCGGCCTGCGCGAGTTCGACAAGGACCCGCTGCTCAAGAGCCTGAAGGACAACGGCATCGGCGAGGGCCTGCCGTACGACCGCGCGCTGATCGACCGCGCCGAGCAGGAGATCAAGCGACAGTACCTCAGCCGCAGCCTCTACGGCGCCGAGGTCACGACGACGGTCACGCCGATCGAGCGCAACCGCGTCAACATCACCTTCACGATGAACGAGGGCGACGCGGCCAAGGTGTCGTCGGTGAAGATCACCGGCATGAGCGCGTTCAGCGAGTCGACGCTGCTCGAGCAGATGGAGCTGTCGGCCACCGGCTGGTTCAGCTGGTACTCGAAGAACGACCGTTACTCTCGCAGCAAGCTCAACGCCGACCTCGAGCGCATCCGCGCCTTCTACATCAACCGCGGCTACCTCGAGTTCGCGATCGAGTCCACGCAGGTGACGATCTCGCCCGACAAGCAGGGCATCGCCATCGCCATCTCCGTGCGCGAGGGTCAGCCGTATACGGTCACCGCCGTGCGCCTCGAGGGCGACTACCTCGGCAAGGAAGCCGAGTTCCAGACCTTGGTGCAGCTGCGCCCTGGCGAGGCCTACCGTGGCGAGGCGGTGACCGCCACCGCCAAGGCGTTCACCGAGCTCTTCGGCCAGTACGGCTATGCCTTCGCCCGCGTCGACCAGCGCCCCGAGATCGACCGCGCCACCGGCCAGGTCGTCGTCGTGCTGATGGCCAACCCCGAGCGCCGCGTGTACGTGCGGCGCATCGAGGTGTCCGGCAACTCGCGCACGCGCGACGAGGTCATCCGGCGCGAGTTCCGCCAGCTCGAGGCCGCCTGGTACGACGCGACGCTGATCCGCCTGTCCAAGGAGCGACTGAACCGCCTGGGCTTCTTCTCCGAGGTCGAGGTCGAGACGAGCGAGGTTCCGGGTGCGCCCGACCAGGTGGACCTCGTCGTGACGCTGAAGGAGAAGCCCACCGGCAACCTCAACCTCGGGGCAGGCTACTCGAACGCCGAGAAGTTCACGTTCACCGCCGGCATCCGCCAGGACAACGCCTTCGGCACCGGCAACTCGCTGGGCCTCGAGATCAACACCAGCAAGACGCAGCAGGCGCTGGTCGTCAGCACCTTCGACCCTTACTGGACGGTGGACGGCATCTCGCGTTCGATCGACCTCGTCTACCGCAAGGGCCGGGCACTGAACCAGCTGAGCGACGCCTACGAGGCCGGCAACCAGCGCCTGGGCGTCACCTTCGGCGTGCCGTTCTCCGAGTACGACACGGTGTTCATGGGCATCGCCGCCGACCGCCAGGTCATCGGCACCTCGGTCGGCCTGCCGCTCGCCTACCTCAACTACCGCGTGCTCTTCGGCGAGAAGAGCATGGCCTACCCGCTGACGCTCGGCTGGGCGCGCGACGCCCGCGACAGCGTGCTCGTGCCCACGGCCGGCCGCTACCAGCGGGTGAACTTCGAGTACAGCTTCCTCGGCGACGTGCGCTACACGCGCACCAACCTGCAGTACCAGGAGTACTTCCCGCTGCCGCTGCGCCTGGTGCTGGGCGTCAACGGCGAGCTCGGCTGGGGCAAGGGCCTCGGCGGCAAGCCGTTCCCGGTGTTCAAGAACTTCTACGGCGGGGGCCTGGGCACCGTGCGCGTGCTCGAGCAGGGCTCGCTCGGCATCATCGACCCGACCGGAGCCTACATCGGCGGCGCCAAGCGGCTGAACCTCAACGCCGAGCTGTACTTCCCCGTGCCGGGCACCGGCAACGACAAGTCGCTGCGCATCTTCGCCTTCACCGACGCCGGCAACGTGTGGCGAGAGGACGAGAAGATCGACGAACGATCGCTGCGCGCCTCGGCCGGTGTCGGCCTGTCGTGGATCTCGCCGGTGGGGCCGCTGAAGCTCAGCTGGGGCACGCCGGTGCGCGTGCAGCGCAACGATAGAATCCAGCGCTTCCAATTCCAGATCGGGACCGCGTTCTGATGATGCCTTCCGCCACTCGCCCGTCCGCAACGGCCCGGTCATGGCTGGTTGCGCTGGCCTTCGCGGCCGCGTCCCTGCCGGTGGCCGGCAACGCCTGGGCGCAGGACGCGCTGAAGATCGGCTACGTCAACAGCGAACGCGTGCTGCGCGAGTCCACGCCGGCGAAGGCCGCGCAGGCCAAGCTCGAGAGCGAGTTCGGGGCGCGCGAGAAGCAGCTGGCCGAGGCCGCGTCGCGCCTGAAGGCGGCGGCCGACAAGCTCGAGAAGGACGGGCCGGCACTCGGCGAGGCCGAGCGCACCCGCCGCCAGCGCGAGCTCGTCGACCAGGACCGCGACCTGACCCGCCGACGCCGCGAGTTCCAGGAAGACCTGAACCAGCGCCGCAACGAGGAGCTGGCCGCCATCGTCGAACGCGCCAACCGCATCATCAAGCAGATCTTCGAGAGCGAGAAGTTCGACCTCATCCTCCAGGAAGTCGTCTTCGCCGGCCCGCGCGTGGACATCACCGACAAGGTGATCCGCGCGCTCAACACCCAGCCCGCGCCCGCGCCGGCTGGCCGGCAGTAGCCCCGCCGCGCCGCCCGCGCAGGGGCCGTCGCGACGATGGGTCACCGCGTCAGCGAGCTGGCCCGCGAACTCGGCGGCGAACTGCTCGGCCCGGCGGACCTGCTCGTCGAGCGCATCGCGCCGCTCGCCGAAGCCGCGGCCGACAGCATCACCTTCATCGCGCAGTCGCGCCTCGCGCCGCAGCTGGCCGGCACGGCGGCCGCGTGCGTCATCGTGTCGCCGGCGCTGCGCGAGGCGGCCGAGGCGCGCGTCGCGGCGGGCCGCGGTGCCGTCATCCTCTGCGCCGACCCCTATCTCGCGTTCGCGCGGCTGACCCAGCGGTGGGCGCGCGAGACCCGCCGGCGGCCCGTGCCCGGCGTGCATCCGAGCGCCGTCATCGAGGAGACGGCGCTCATCGACCCCGGCGCGCATGTCGGTGCGCTGGCCTACGTCGGGCGCGGTGCGCGGGTGGCGGCGGGCTGTGTCGTCGGCGTGCAGGCGCACGTCGGCGCCGAGGCGGTGCTCGGCGAGGGCTCGGTGCTGATGCCCGGCGCGCAGCTCGGCGCCGGCTGTCGCATCGGTGCCCGTGGCCTGGTGCACGGCGGTGCCGTCATCGGCGCCGACGGCTTCGGCTTCGCGCCGCACGAGGGACGCTGGGTGAAGATCGAGCAGCTCGGCGCCGTCGTCATCGGCGACGACGTCGAGATCGGCGCGAACACGTGCATCGACCGAGGTGCGCTCGGCGACACCGTGCTCGCCGACGGCGTGAAGCTCGACAACCTGGTGCAGGTCGCGCACAACGTGCACATCGGCGCGCACACCGCGTTCGCCGGCTGCGCCGCGGTGGCAGGCAGCACGCGCATCGGCGCGCACTGCACGATCGGCGGTGCGGCGCGCATCATCGGCCATCTCGAGATCTGCGACCACGTGCACATCTCGGCCACGACGCTGGTCAGCCGCTCGATCCTCAAGCCGGGCCGCTACAGCGGCGCCTTCCCGTTCGACGACAATGCCTCGTGGGAGAAGAACGCCGCCACGCTGCGGCAGCTGCACGCGCTGCGCGAGCGGCTGCGGGCGGTCGAGAAGGCGGTGGGGACGTCGTCGCCGAAGCCGCTGGAGAAGAAGACGCCATCATGAGCACCGGCATGGAAACGCACATGGACATCCAGGCGATCCTGAGGACGCTGCCGCACCGCTATCCGTTCGTGCTGGTCGACCGCGTGCTGCAGCTGGATCGTGGGGCGTACACCAGGGCGCTGAAGAACGTCACCGTCAACGAGCCGTTCTTCCCCGGCCACTTCCCGGTGCGGCCGGTCATGCCGGGCGTGCTCGTCATCGAGGCGCTGGCGCAGGCCGCGGCGATGCTCGCCTTCGTCACCAAGGGCACCGAGGCCGGCAACGACAAGGTGGTCTACCTCGTCGGCATCGACGGTGCACGCTTCAAGCGGCCGGTGGTGCCGGGCGACCAGCTCATCCTCGAGGTCTGGCAGGAGCGCGTGAAGGGTGGCATCCACAAGTACCGCACCAAGGCGAGCGTCGAGGGCCAGCTCGCCGCCGAATGCGAGCTGATGTGCACCGAGCGCGAGGTCTGAGGCCTCGGCAGGCGGCTTCGGGACCGACGGCCACGCTGCCGTGACGCAGATCCACCCCACCGCCATCGTCGACGCTGCGGCCGAGCTCGACGACGACGTCAGCGTCGGCCCCTACGCCATCGTCGGCGCCGCCGTGCGTGTCGGCGCCGGCACCCGCATCGGCCCGCACTGCGTCCTCGAGGGCCCGACGAGGATCGGCCGCAACAACCGCATCTTCAGCCATGCCGCGCTCGGCGCGGCGCCGCAGGACAAGAAGTACGCGGGCGAGCCGACGGCGCTGGAGGTCGGCGACGGCAACACGATCCGCGAGTTCTGCACCTTCAACCGCGGCACCGCGCAGGACGCGGGCGTGACGCGCGTGGGCCATGACAACTGGGTCATGGCCTACGTGCACATCGCGCACGACTGCCAGGTTGGCAGCCACACGATCCTGGCCAACAACGCGACGCTGGCCGGCCACGTGCACGTGGGCGACTGGGTCATCGTCGGCGGCCTCACCGGCATCCACCAGTTCTGCCGCGTCGGCGCGCACGCGATGACCGGCTTCCAGAGCCACGTCTCGCAGGACGTGCCGCCGTTCATGATGGTCTCCGGCAACCCGCTCGGCGTGCACGGCTTCAACGTCGAGGGCCTGCGCCGGCGCGGCTTCTCGCGCGAACGCATCGCGCTCGTCAAGCAGATGCACAAGCTGCTCTACCGCGACGGTCTCACGCTCGAGGCGGCACGCGCCGCGATCGCCGCGCTCGCGGGCACCGTCGAGGGCGGCGACGCCGACGTGGCACAGATGCTCGACTTCCTCGCCGCCTCCAAGCGCGGCATCGCGCGCTGACGCCGGCGCCGCCGGCTGGCTGGGGCAGGACATGCGGCTCGCGATGGTCGCCGGCGAAGCCTCGGGGGACCTGCTCGCCGCGGCGCTGCTGGGTGCGTTGCGCCAGCGCTGGCCGGCGCTGCAGGCCTTCGGCATCGGCGGCCCGCGGCTGGCGGCGCAGGGCTTCGAGGCCTGGTGGCCGAGCGACAGGCTGGCCGTGCACGGCTACGCCGAGGCGCTGCGCCATTACCGCGAGATCTCGGGCATCCGCGACGCACTCGCTGCGCGCCTGCTCGCGGCGCCGCCTGCGGCCTTCATCGGCGTCGATGCGCCGGACTTCAACCTCGGGTTGGAGAAGCGCCTGAAGGCGGCCGGCGTGAAGACGATGCACTTCGTCTGCCCGTCGATCTGGGCCTGGCGCGGCGGCCGCGCGAAGAAGATGGCCGCGAGCTGCGACCACGTGCTGTGCCTGTTTCCCTTCGAGCCGGCCCTGCTGGCCGAACACGGCGTGGCGGCCACCTTCGTCGGCCATCCGCTGGCCGACACCATCCCGCTCGAGCCGCCGCGCGCCGAGGGACGCGCCGCGCTCGGCCTGGCCGCGGAGGACACCGTGGTCGCGCTGCTGCCGGGCAGCCGCCGTGCCGAGATCCGCTACATCGCGCCGCCGTTCCTGCGTGCGGCGGCGCTGCTGCACCGCGAGCGGCCGGCGCTGCGTTTCGTGCTGCCGGCGGCACCGGGGCTCGCGCCGCTCATCGCGCCGCTTGTCGCCGAGCACGCGCCCGGCGTGCCCGTGCAGCTCGTCGGGGGGCAGTCGCACACCGCGCTCGCCGCGTGCGACGTGACGCTGATCGCCAGCGGCACCGCCACGCTCGAGGCGGCGCTCTTCAAGCGACCGATGGTCGTCGGCTACGCGATGCACGCCCTTTCCTGGGCGATCATGAAACGCATGCGCTACCAGCCCTGGGTCGCGCTGCCCAACATCCTGGCGCGCGAGTTCATCGTGCCCGAGCTGCTGCAGCACGACTGCCGCGCCGAGCCGCTGGCCGCGGCCGTGCGCCGCTGGCTCGACGACGACGCGGCATGTGCACGCGTGCGTGCCCGCTTCGACGCGATGCACCATTCGCTGCGCCTCGACACGGCGCGCGCCGCCACCGATGCCGTCGCGCAGGTCCTTCAGGCTTGACTCGCTCGGCCCCGGCTGGGCACGGCCGGGGCTCGTCGCGGGGGTCGACGAGGCCGGCCGCGGGCCGCTCGCGGGGCCGGTGGTGGCAGCGGCCGTCATCCTCGACGAGCTCAGGCCCATCAAGGGCCTGGCGGACTCCAAGGCGCTCTCCGAGCGCCGGCGCGAACGCCTGTTCGACCTCGTGATGGCGCGCGCGCTGTGCGTCTGCATCGCCGAGGCGAGCGTCGAGGAGATCGACCGGCTCAACATCCTGGGCGCGACGCTGCTGGCGATGCAGCGCGCCGTGGCCGGCCTCAGGCTCACGCCGCACCGCGTGGTGGTCGACGGCAACCGCCTGCCGCAACTGCCGATGCCGGCGGCAGCGGTGGTGAAGGGCGACGCCAAGGTGCCCGCGATCTCCGCCGCTTCGATCCTGGCGAAGGTGCAGCGCGACCGCCTGTGCACGTCGCTGCACACGAGCTGGCCGCAGTACGGCTTCGACGACCACAAGGGCTACGCGACGCCCGCGCACCTGCAGGCGCTGCGTTCGCATGGTGCCTGCCCGGCGCACCGCCGCAGCTTCGCCCCCGTGGCCGCGGCCTGCGCCGGCGACCAGCTGTTCTGAGCGCGGGCCCGGCGCCAAACCGGAGGCGGCAGTGGACGGCACGGTGCAGGTGATCCGCTCGCGCAGCAACCCGCTGCTCGTGCACCTGCGCCAGCTGGTGCAGGACCCGGCCGGCTACCGGAAGGTGGGTGCGCTGTGGCTCGAAGGCGACCACCTGTGCCGCGCCGCGCTGGCGCGCGGGCTGGTGCCGCAGCAGGTGATCTTCGACGAACGTGCGCTCGGCGAGCCGGCGCTGCAGGTGCTGGCGCACGCCGCGGCGCGCGTGGTCGTGCTGCCGAGCGCGCTGTTCGCGTCGGTGTCGACACTCGAGTCGCCGGCCGGCGTCGGGTGGCTGATCGACCTGCCGGCGCCAGCGGAGATCGAGCCGCGCGCTGCCACGCTCGTGCTCGATCGCGTGCAGGACGCCGGCAACGTCGGCAGCATGCTGCGCAGCGCCGCCGCCTTCGGCGTGCGCCAGGTGCTGGCGCTGAAGGGCACGGCCAGCCTCTGGTCGCCCAAGGTGCTGCGGGCCGGCATGGGGGCGCACTTCGGCCTCGCGCTGCGCGAGGGGCTCGAAGCTGCGGCGCTGAAGGCGCTGCGGGTGCCGCTGGTGGCGACCGGCTCGCATGCCGACATCGCGCTGCCCGATGCACGTCTGCCCGACCCGTGCGCCTGGGTGCTGGGCCACGAAGGGCAGGGTGTCGCGGAGGAGCTGCTGGCGATGTGCGCGCTGGAGCTGCGCATCCCGCAGCCCGGCGGCGAGGAGTCGCTCAACGTCGCGGCCGCGGCCGCCGTGTGCCTGTACGAGTCGATGCGCCGGCGCGCCGCCGCGACGGCACCACGCGCCGATCAGTAGACGAGGCGGTCCGGCCGCAGGTCGCGCAGGATCGTCGTGGCGATCTCCTCGATCGACTTGTGCGTCGAGCTGAGCCAGCTGATGCCTTCGCGCCGCATCATCGCCTCGGCCTCGCTCACCTCGTAGCGGCAGTTGTCCAGCGCCGCGTAGCGGCTGCCCGGCCGCCGCTCGTGCCGGATCTGCGTCAGCCGCGCCGGGTCGATCGTCAGGCCGAAGCACTTCTTCCTGTAGGGCGCCAGCACCGAGGGCAGCCGGCCGCGCTCGAAGTCCTCCGGGATCAGCGGGTAGTTGGCGGCCTTGATGCCGTGCTGCATCGCCAGGTACAACGAGGTCGGCGTCTTGCCGCTGCGGCTGACGCCCAGCAGGATGACGTCGGCGGCCGCCAGGTTGCGTGCGCTCTGGCCGTCGTCGTGCGCGAGGCTGAAGTTGATGGCCTCGATGCGGTCGTGGTACTCGCGGCTGGCGCTGACGTCGGGGAAGCGGCCGATGCGGTGGCTGCTCTTGACGCCGAACTCCTGCTCCAGCGGCTCGACGAAGGTGCGGAACATGTCCAGCACCAGCGCCTGCGTCTGCCCGCCGGTGACGATGTCGCGCACCTCGTCGTTGACGAGCGTGATGAAGACGATCGGCCGCTTGCCTTCGCGCAGCGCCACCTCGTTGATCTCGCTGACCACGGCCAGCGCCTTGTCGACGCTGTCGATGAAGGGCCGGCGCACGTGGCGCGGCTTGCCTTCGAACTGCGCCAGGATGCTGTTGCCGAAGGTCTCGGCCGTGATGCCGGTGCCGTCCGAGACAAAGAACACGGTTCGTTCGGGCATGGAGACTTTCCGACCGCCGGGCCGGGGGGCGGCAGGCGCGGGCCATCATAGGAGCAATCTCCTTAGAATCCGCCGCAGTTTTCCCCGCAGCGCCCCCGCCCGTGAACCTGCCAGGCTCGTCGCCCGTCGCCTCGGCCGCAACGCCGCGTCGCGCGGCCGCGCAGGTTCGGCGCGCGCATGCGGAAGCACCGGTTTCCCCTCATCACGGAGCTTTCCCATGTCAAACGCCGCTGCACGGCCCGCCGTTGGGCAGGCGATGGCCGCCCTGGTCGTCCCGTTCGAACAGCTGAGGATGACCGACGTCGAGGTGGTGGGCGGCAAGAACGCCAGCCTCGGCGAGATGATCAGCCAACTGGCCGCCAGCGGCGTGCGCGTGCCCGGCGGCTTCGCCACCACCGCGCTGGCGTTCCGGCAGTTCCTGCAGCACGAGGGCCTGGGCGAGCGCATCCACCGCAAGCTCGCCGCGCTCGACGTCGACGACGTGCGCGCGCTGGCCGAGGCCGGGGCGCAGATCCGCGCCTGGGTGGCCGACACGCCGTTCCCGCCCGAGCTGGAGGCGAAGATTCGCGAGCACTACCAACGGCTCGCCGCCGACCATCCGAATGCCAGCTTCGCCGTGCGCAGCTCGGCCACCGCCGAGGACCTGCCCGACGCCTCGTTCGCCGGGCAGCAAGAGACCTTCCTCAACGTGCATGGCATCGACGAGGTGCTGCACCGCGTGAAGGAGGTCTTTGCGTCGCTGTACAACGACCGCGCCATCAGCTACCGCGTGCACAAGGGCTTTGCGCACTCCGACGTGGCGCTGTCGGCCGGCGTGCAGCGCATGGTGCGTTCCGACCTGGGCAGCGCGGGGGTCATGTTCACCATCGACACCGAGTCCGGCTTCGACCAGGTGGTGTTCATCACGTCGAGCTACGGCCTCGGCGAGACGGTGGTGCAGGGCGCCGTCAATCCCGACGAGTTCTACGTGCACAAGCCGACGCTCGCGGCCGGCCGTTTCCCGATCATCCGCCGCTCGCTCGGCTCGAAGCTGCAGCGCATGCAGTTCGCCAGCGCCGCCGAGAAGGCGGCCAGCGGCCGCCTGGTGAAGGTGGCGGACACGCCGCCGGAACAGCGCAACCGCTACTCGCTGGCCGACGCCGACGTCATCGAGCTGGCGCGTTATGCGCTGGTGATCGAGAAGCACTACGGCCGGCCGATGGACATCGAGTGGGGCAGGGACGGCGAAGACGGCCTGCTCTACATCCTGCAGGCCCGGCCGGAGACGGTGAAGAGCCACAGCGGCGCGGCCGGCCGCGTCGAGCAGCGCTTCAGGCTCAAGGGCGACCGCCGCAAGACGCCGGTGCTGGCCGAAGGCCGCGCCATCGGCCAGAAGGTCGGCACGGGCACCGTGCGCCTGGTGCGCAGCCCGGCCGAGATGGAGCGCGTGCAGCCGGGCGACATCCTCGTCACCGAGATGACCGACCCGAACTGGGAGCCGGTGATGAAGCGCGCCGCGGCCATCGTCACCGACCGCGGCGGGCGCACGTGCCACGCCGCGATCATCGCGCGCGAGCTCGGCATCCCGGCGGTGGTGGGTTGCGGCAACGCCACCGAGAAGATCGCCGAAGGGGCGCTGGTCACCGTCTCGTGCGCCGAGGGCGACACCGGCTACGTCTACGACGGCCTGCTCGAGACCGAGATCACCGAGGTCAAGCGCGGCGAGATGCCGTACTGCCCGATCAAGATCATGATGAACGTCGGTAACCCGACGCTCGCCTTCGATTTCGCGCAGATCCCCAACTCCGGCGTCGGCCTGGCGCGGCTGGAGTTCATCATCAACAACAACATCGGCGTGCACCCGAAGGCGATCCTCGACTACCCGAACGTCGATCCCGAGCTGAAGAAGGCCGTGGAGTCGGTGGCCCGCGGCCACGCCAGCCCGCGCGCGTTCTACGTCGACAAGCTCGCCGAGGGCGTGGCGACGATCGCCGCGGCGTTCTGGCCGAAGCCGGTGATCGTTCGCCTGTCCGACTTCAAGAGCAACGAGTACCGCAAGCTCATCGGCGGCACGCGCTACGAGCCCGACGAGGAGAACCCGATGCTCGGCTTCCGCGGGGCCAGCCGCTACATCAGCGGCGAGTTCGGCGATGCCTTCGCGATGGAATGCGAGGCCCTCAGGCGCGTGCGCAACGACATGGGCTTCACCAACGTCGAGATCATGGTGCCCTTCGTGCGCACGGTGAAGCAGGCGGAGGCGGTCGTGCGCATGCTCGCCGAGCGCGGCCTCAAGCGAGGCACCAACGGCCTGAGGCTGATCATGATGTGCGAGGTGCCGAGCAACGCCATCCTGGCCGAGCAGTTCCTCGAGCACTTCGACGGCATGAGCATCGGCAGCAACGACCTCACGCAGCTCACGCTGGGCCTGGACCGCGACAGCGGCCTGGAACAGCTGGCGCACGACTTCGACGAGCGCGACCCGGCGGTGAAGGCACTGATCTCGCGTGCCATCACCGCCTGCCGCGCCACCGGCAAGTACGTGGGCATCTGCGGGCAGGGCCCGAGCGACCATGCCGACTTCGCCGACTGGCTGGCCAGCGAAGGCATCGTCTCGATCTCGCTCAACCCCGACACCGTCGTCGAGACGTGGCTGAGGCTCGCGCAGCGCTGACGGTGCCGTGCAGGCACCTGACCGTGCCCTGACGATCGGCTTGCCCGGGACTCCAGGGAAACACCTAGCCCGCCCAAGGCGCTGGCGGTGCCGGCCTGCGTGACGGCGGCGGACAATGGCGTGTCTGTCGTTGGCGACGCAAGAAGGCCGGGGCGGCCATGCTCATCTTCCTGAAGTACGTGCAACTGGTGCTCTACATCGCGCTGCTGGCGCTCGCCGGGCAGGGTGTGCTCTACGTGCTGGCCGGCGCCAGGCGCGAGCAGAACCTCTTCTACACGCTGCTGCGCACGGTCTCCAGGCCGTTCACCTTCGTCGTGCGCAAGGTCACGCCGCGGCAGGTGGCCGATACGCACGTGCCTGTGGTCACGTTCTTCCTGCTGCTGCTCGTCTACGCCATCGTCACCTTCGAACGCATCGACCAGTGCGTCAGGGCGGGCCTGGTGGGGCAGGGGATCTGCCAGTGAGCCGCTCGCCCGGCCCTCGCCCGATCGGCGCCGCGGCGCGCCATGCGGAGGGCGCCTGATGCGCCGCCTCGACTACCTGTGGCTCAAGCTGCGCGGCATCGCCCTGCTGGTCTTCGCGCGCCGCGAGGCGGCGCTGCAGGTGTTCGACGAGATGCTGCGCCGCTGGCCCGGCGACCGCTACGCGCTGTCCAGCCGCGCGCACGTGCTCGCCGAGACGGGGCGCTCGGACGAGGCCTTCGCTGCCTACGGGCAGCTCGTGGAGGCCGCGCCCGACGACGCGGCCGGCTGGTTCAACCACGGCTTCATGCTCGAGGCCGCCGGCCGCTGCGAGGAGGCGATCGCCGCCTTCGAGCGGGCCACGTCGATCGACCCGAAGCTCGATCGCGCCTGGTACGGCATGGGCCTCGCATTGATCCGCCTGAAGCGCTACGACGCCGCCGTCGCGGCGCTGAAGAAGAACACCGAGCTGCAGCCGATGAGCCCGTACGGCTGGTACCAGCTGGCGCGCGTGCAGGTCGACCGCGCGCAGCCCGAGGAGGCGCTGAAGATCATCCGCCACCTCAGGGGCTTCGAGCCGAAGGTGGCGGCGCAGCTCGAGCGCGAGACCGGCTTGCGGGCCGGAGAGCCGGCTCGCTAGGCGCAGCGCGGGCGGGCGCGGCGCCGGAGCACGACGATGGGCCTGCAGCCCGACCAGTCGCAGCGCCTCGTCGCCCTCTTCGCGCTCGGCGTGCTGCTGCTGACGTACCCGCTGCTGGCCGTCTTCAACCGGGCCGAGTTCGTGCTCGGCATCCCGGTGCTCTACGCCTACCTGTTCGGCGCCTGGGGCGGCCTGATCGCGCTGCTGGCGCTGGCCGCGTGGCGGCGCGCGCCGCACGACGCGGCGGACGCGCTCGGCGAGCCGGCCGAGGCGGTGGACGAGGGGCAGGGCGGGGCGGGCGCCGCGCATGCGGCGCCCGCCACGACCGCGACACCCGCCACACCGGGCCGCGGCGACGTGCGCGATCGGCGACCCTGACCGGCAGCCCCGCACGGGCAGATCGAGCGCAAGGCCCGCATGCTCCTCGCCGGCGTCATCCTGATCTCGTTCGCCTACCTCGGCGTGCTGTTCGCCATCGCCTATTTCGGCGACAAGCGTGCCGACGCCGGGCGCTCGATCATCGCCAACCCGACGATCTACGCGCTGTCGCTGGCCGTCTACGCCACGTCGTGGACGTTCTACGGCAGCGTCGGCCGCGCCGCCGCCAGCGGCCCGGGGTTCCTGCCGATCTACCTCGGGCCGACGCTCGCCTTCGCGCTCGGCTGGGTCGTGCTGCGCAAGATGATCCGCATCAGCAAGGCGCAGCGCATCACGTCCATCGCCGACTTCGTCGCCGCGCGCTACGGCAAGAGCGCGCTGCTCGGCGGCCTCGTCACGCTGATCGCGGTGGTGGGCATCATCCCGTACATCGCGCTGCAGCTGAAGGCGGTGTCGGTGAGCTTCGCCGTCGTGCTGCAGTACCCGGCCGTGGTGATGCCGCCCAAGGGCGTGGTGGTGGAGGTCTGGCGCGACAGTTCCTTCTACATCGCGCTGCTGCTGGCCGCCTTCACCATCGTCTTCGGCACGCGGCACCTCGACGCCACCGAGCGGCACGAGGGCATGGTGGCGGCGATCGCCTTCGAGTCCCTCGTCAAGCTGCTGGCGTTCGTCGCCGCCGGCGTCTTCGTGACGTTCGTCGTGAACGACGGCTTCGGGCCGCTGCTGGCGCGCGCCGCCGCCGAGCCGGAACTGGCGAAGCTGCTGACGCTGGACGCCGGGCAAGACGGCTACGGAGCCTGGGCCTCGCTCGTGTTCCTCTCGGCGCTGGCGGTGCTGTTCCTGCCGCGCCAGTTCCAGGTGGGCGTGGTCGAGAACGTCAACGAGAACCATGTCGCCAAGGCGATCTGGCTGTTCCCGCTGTACATGCTCGTCATCAACATCTTCGTGCTGCCGATCACGGTGGCCGGCCTGATGCACTTCCCGGCCGGGCAGGTGGATGCCGACACCTTCGTGCTGACGCTGCCAATGGCGCACGGGCAGCTGGCGCTGACGCTGTTCGTCTTCCTCGGCGGGCTGTCGGCGGCCACCGGCATGGTCATCGTGGAGACGATCGCGCTGTCGACGATGATCTGCAACGACCTCGTGATGCCGGTGCTGCTGCGCTGGCGGCAGGGCGTGCTGGCGCGGCGCGCCGACCTCACCGGCCTGCTGCTCGGCATCCGGCGCGGCGCCATCGTCGTGCTGATGATGCTCGGCTACGCCTACTACCACGTCGCCGGCGAGGCCTACGCGCTGGTGGCCATCGGGCTGGTGTCGTTCGCGGCGGTGGCGCAGTTCGCGCCGGCCATGCTCGGTGGCATGTACTGGCGGCGTGGCACGCGCGAGGGTGCGCTCGCGGGGCTGACGCTCGGCTTCCTCGTCTGGGGCTACACGCTGCTGCTGCCGTCGTTCGCGCGCTCGGGCTGGCTGCCCGTGTCGTTCATCGAGGCGGGCCCGTTCGGCGTGGCCCTGCTCAATCCGCTGGCGCTGTTCGGCCTCAGCGGGCTGGACAGCACCACGCACGCGCTGTTCTGGAGCCTCGTGGCCAACACCGGCGCCTACGTGGCGGTGTCGCTGCTCGGCCGCCAGGGCGAGGTCGAGCGTGCGCAGGCCGCGCACTTCGTCGACGCCTTCCGGCGCGAGGTGGCGCCGCGCAGCACCTGGCGCACCGGCGCTTCGGTGCAGGAGGTGTCGGCGCTGCTCGCGCGTTTCCTCGGGCCGGCGAGGGCTCAGAGCGAGCTCGCCGACTACGCGCAGCGCCGCGCCCTGCCTTCGGTGCAGGAGATCAGCCCCGACACGGAGCTGGTCGGCTTCTCCGAAAAGCTGCTCGCCGGCGCCATCGGTGCGTCGTCGGCGCGCGCGGTGGTCGCCTCCGTCGTGAAGGAGGAGCCGCTCGGCATGGACCAGGTGCTGCACATCCTCGACGAGGCGTCGCAGGTCATCGCCTACAGCCACCAGCTGGAGGCCAAGTCGAAGGCGCTGGAGGCCGCCAGCGCCGAGCTGCGCGCCGCCAACCGCCGGCTGCAGGAGCTGGACCGCCTGAAGGACGACTTCATCTCCACCGTCACGCACGAGCTGCGCACGCCGCTCACGTCGATCCGCGCGATGGCCGAGATCCTGCACACCCACCCCGACCTGGAGCCCGCGCGGCGGGCGCAGTTCGTGGCCGTCATCGTCAAGGAGAGCGAACGCCTGACGCGCCTGATCAACCAGGTGCTCGACCTGGCCAAGCTCGAGAGCGGCCTGGCGGACTGGCACCCGGGCGAGGTCGACCTGCGTGCACTGATCGAGGAGGCGGCGGCGAGCACCGCGGCGCTGTTCCGCGAGCGCGGCGTGCGGCTCGAGCTGCGCCTGCCCGACCAGGTGCCGACGCTTCGCTCGGACGCCGACCGCGTGACGCAGGTGCTGTGGAACCTGCTGTCGAACGCCGCCAAGTTCAGCCGCGCGGAAGGAGGCGAGGTGGTGGTGACGCTGCACGAGCGGCCCGACGTGCTGCAGGTGGACGTCGCCGACAATGGCGAGGGCATCGACCCGGCGCACCACCGTGACATCTTCGAGAAGTTCCGCCAGCTCGGCGACACCTTGACCTACAAGCCGAAGGGGTCGGGGCTCGGCCTGTCGATCAGCCGCGAGATCATCCGCCGCCTGGGCGGGCGGCTGTGGCTGGCCAGCGAGGTCGGCCGCGGCGCGACGTTCTCGTTCACGCTGCCGCGCGTCTCACCGCCCCTGCCGTCGCGTGCGGCGCGCGGCGCACGGGCCCCGGGAGTGACACCGACGTGAGCGACCCCGCCCCGCACGACGCCGCCCGGACCGGCCCGGCCCCGGCCACCATCCTCGTCGCCGACGACGAGCCCAACATCGTGCTGTCGCTGGAGTTCGTGCTGCAGGAGGCGGGCTACCGCGTGCGCGTGGCGCGCGACGGCCAGGAGGCGCTGGACGCGCTGGCTGCCGAGCGGCCCGACCTGCTGCTGCTGGACGTGATGCTGCCGCGCGTCAGCGGCTTCGACGTCTGCGAGCGCATCCGTGCCAATCCGCAATGGCGCGACCTGCGTGTCGTGATGCTGAGCGCAAAGGGGCGCGAGGTCGAGGTGCAGAAGGGGCTGGCGCTCGGCGCCGACGCCTACGTGACCAAGCCCTTCGCGATCAAGGAACTGCTGGCCGAGGTGGCGCGGCAGCTGGGGCGCGCCGGTGCCCGGGACGCCCCCCGCAACGATGGCTGAGACGCCGCAGCCGCGGCGCGCCGGCTCGCCCCGCACGGCCGCCGCCGTGGCCGTGCTCTGCGCCGTGGTGCTGGCGTGGGCCGGCGCATTCGCCGGCCTGCTGTGGGTGGACCTCGCGCCGGCCGAACGCGAGACGCTGGCCGCGACGCTGCGCGGCCGCGGCGGACTCGCCCTGCTGCTGGCGCTGATGCTGCCGCTGCTGCTGTGGGCGGTGGTGCGCCCCTGGGTGGCCACCTGGCCGCGGGCCGCGCAGCGCCTGCGCGAGCAGGTGGCCGTCGTCACCACCGCGAACGCCGGGCACCGGGTGCAGGTCGCCGGCCCGCGCGAGCTGCGCGAACTGGCGCAGGCCATCGACGCGCTGGCGCAGGCGCACGCGGCGGCGCAGCGCGACGTCGAGTCGCGCGTGCAGGCGTCGCGCGCCGCACTGGCTGCCGAGACGCGCCGCCTGGCGACCCTGATGTCGGAGCTGACGATCGGCGTCGTCGTCTGCAACCGCGACGGGCACGTGCTGCTCTACAACGCGCGCGCCCGCGCCCTGCTCGGCGCCGGTGCGCCGACCGGCGGCGATGACGTCGGCCGCGACGGGGTGGCGGGCATGGCGGCGGAAGCATCGATCGCGCCGCTGCTCGGGCTGGGCCGGCCGATCGGCGCGCTGCTCGGGACCGGTGCGGTGGAGCACGCCTGGCAGCAGGTGCAGCGGCGGCTGGCTGCGCGCGAGAACGCAGCGCCCGGCGATGCCGCGGCCGCCCCGGCCATCGCCCGCTTCGCCGTGGCCCGGCGCAGCGGGGGCGGTGACATGCTGCATGTGCAGATGGTGCCCACGCTCGACGAACAGGGCGCGGCGGGTGGCTACCTGCTGCTGCTGGACGACATCACGCACTCGGTGCGGTCGCAGCGCCGGCGCGATGCGCTGCTGCTGCGCCTGACCGAGGGTACGCGCGCGGCGCTCGGCAACCTGCGCGCCGCGGCGCAGGCGTTGCACCAGTACCCGCAGATGGAGGCGACGCGACGCACGCGCTTCACTGCCGTCGTGCACGACGAGGCCGAGCGCCTCGCGGCCCAGCTCGGCGAGGCGTTGCAGGAGCCCGGTGGCGGTGCGCCCACGGCGTGGCCGCTGGAGGAGGTGCGCGCCGGCGACATCGCCTTCGCGCTGCAGCGCCGGTTGCAGGCGGCGGCGGGCCCGGCCTGCCGCTTCGACGGGCAGGGCGCGGAGCGGGCCTGCCTCGTCGACAGCCATGCGATCGTGCAGCTGCTGGCATGGGCGGCGTGCCGCCTGCGCGCCGAGATCGGCGTCGCCGAGGTGCGGTTCGAGGTGGACTCGGCGCCGGCGGCGGCGCGCGACACGCCGCTGGGTGCGCCGCGCAAGCCGCCGGAGGCTCCGGCCACCCGGCTGCAGCTGGTCTGGCTGGGGCGGCCGCTGCCGCCGGGGTGCCTGGCGGCCTGGGAACGGGTGCGCGGCGAAGATGGCGCCGAGGACTCGCCGCAAGGCACCGCCGCCGCGCAGGAGCCCTCGCTGCGCGAGGTGCTCGACCGCCACGGCGCCGAGTGGTGGGCGCAGTCCGGCCCCGAGGACTGGCAGCGCCTGTGCGTGCAGCTGGCCCCCGCGGAGGGCGCGCCGGCCGCCCGGCGCCCCGCTGCTGCCGAGCCGGCACGGGTCCGCAGCCGCCCGGCGACCTACGACTTCGACCTGTTCCACCAGGCCGGGCAGAACGCCGCGCTCGACGAGACACCGCTCGCGGCGCTGGCCTGCACGGTGTTCGACACCGAGACGACCGGCCTGCGCCCTTCGGAAGGCGACGAGATCATCGCGCTCGGGGCGGTGCGCATCGTCAACGGCCGCCTGCTCGAGGACGAGTGCTTCGACCGCCGCGTGCGCCCGAGGCGCGCCGTGCGGGCCAGCGCCGAGGCGGTGCACGGCATCTCGACGGCCAGCCTGGCCGGCGAGCCGCCGCTGGAGCAGGTGTTGCCGGCCTTCGCCCGCTTCTGCGAAGGCACCGTGCTGGTGGCGCACAACGCCGCGTTCGACATGCGCTTCCTCGAGCTGGCGCGCGTGCGCACCGGCGTCGCCTTCGACCAGCCGGTGCTGGACACGATGCTGCTCTCGGCCGCGGTGCTGCCCGGACACCGCGACGACGAGCACCACCTGGAGCAGATCGCCGCGCGGCTGGGCGTGGCGATCACCGGCCGGCACGAGGCACTGGGCGACGCGCTGACGGCAGCGCGCGTGCTGCTGCGCCTGGTGCCGCTGCTGGCCGAGCGTGGCATCGTCACGCTCGGCCAGGCGCGGGAGGCTTCGCAGCGCGTGGCCGAGGCGCATGTCTCGTACTGAGGCGCAGGTGCCGGGCGCGGTGGCTGCCGCGTCCGATGCGGCGGCCGATCTGCCGCCACCGCTGGCTGCCTTGGCACGGGCCATCGGGGCGGCAAGCGACGAGGAACAGCTGGTTGCCGCTGCGGCGGGCATCGTCGAGACCGCCGCCGGGGTGCTGGACTCGCTCGAGGCGGCCGCCGCGACGGCCGCAGCGCCCGCTGCGGCCGAAGCGCACGGCCAGACCGCCGCGCTGACGGCGGCCATCACCGAGCTCAACGACCGTGTCAGCACCGCCGCCGTGCGCCTGGTGGCCGCGAGCGAGGGGCGCGACCTCGGGCGGGCGTGTTGGCTGGCCTTCGGCTCGCAGGCCCGCAGCGAGCAGACGCTGCTGACCGACCAGGACAACGGCCTCGTCTTCGCCGCGCGCGACGAGGCGGACGCGCGGGCGCAGCGGCCGGCCTGGCTGGCGTTCGGCCGCCGTGTCAACGAGCTGCTGGCGCGCTGCGGCTACCCGCTGTGCGACGGGCAGCTGATGGCGGGGCAGCCGCCGTGCTGCCTGAGCCCGGCCGAGTGGTGTCAGCGCTTCGAGCACTGGCTGGCGCACGGCGACGGCAACGCGCTGTTCGCCGCGCGCATCTACTTCGACGTGCGTGCCGTGGCCGGCGACGTCGCGCTGGCTCAACCGCTGCTGGAGCTGCTGCGATCGAGCGCCGCGGCGGTGCCGCGCTTCGTCAAGCAGATGGCCGACGTGGTGCTGTGCAACCACGTGCCGCTGAACTGGCTCGGTCGCGTCGTGACCCGCCGGCACGAGGGGATCGATGCGTTCGACCTGAAGACCGGCGGCACGACGCTCTTCGTGGACGCCGGCCGGTTGTGGAACCTGGCGCATCGCCTGGGCGAGACGGGCACGGTGCGGCGCCTGCGCGCGGCGGCACGCGCGATGCGCGTGCCCGCCGGCGAAGCCGACGAGTGGATGCAGGGCTTCCTGGCGCTGCAGCGGCTTCGCCTGCAGGTGCAACGCCGTCAGCTCGGCGGAGCGGACCTCTCGCAGCGCGCCTGGGTCGGCTGGGACCGGCTTGATGCGGCGCAGCGCGAAGCCCTGCGCCGGTCGTTGCGCGCCGCGCGTCTGGTGCAGCAGCGCATCGAGCTCGACTACCGGCGCTGACTCGCGCGGCCCGCCGCTGCGGCGTCGGCGCCACGACCTGCGGGTTTCCACGGAGGCGACTTACCCGCGGGGACACGGCAGTGTCAGAAGGCCGTAAGCACCGCGCACGACCCTCCCGGTGGCTCGTTCGCGACGGCGCGGGCCGGTGGCGCTCACGCGGCGCGGCCGGTCCGATGCGGCGGGCCGGGACAACCAAAGCACCCCCCAAAGCCCGCCCCGGGGCAAGGGGGAAGAAAGGGGCCAAAGGCTATGCAGGTCAGTGAGACCCACCGCCACTACTGGCAGAAGAACCTCAGGATCACCGCGATCCTGCTGGCGATCTGGTTCGTGGTGACCTTCGTCGTCGGCTACTTCGCCCGCGACCTGAACTTCAACTTCTTCGGCTGGCCGTTCAGCTTCTGGGTTGGGGGCCAGGGCGCGCTGGTCGTGTACGTGGTGATCATCGGCTACTACGCACACTACATGAACAAGCTCGACCAAGAGCACGGCGTCGCCGAGGAGGAATGACATGGCAGGCATGAGTTTCGAACACGGCAGCGGCTACTCCGCCGCCGACCGGGCGGCGTTCAAGAAGCAGCTGAACAAGGTGTACGGCTGGTATGCCGGCGGCTTCCTCGTCTTCGTCATCCTCGTCGCCATCGCCGAGCAGATGGGCCTGGGCCGCGCGGCCATCGGTATCGTCTTCCTGCTCGCCACGGTGGCCCTGTACGCCGGCATCGGCATCATGAGCCGCACCAGCGACGCGGCCGAGTACTACGTGGCCGGGCGGCGCGTGCCCGCGATCTACAACGGCATGGCCACCGGTGCCGACTGGATGAGCGCGGCGTCGTTCATCGGCATGGCCGGCACCTTGTACCTCACCGGCTACAGCGGCCTCGCGTTCATCATGGGCTGGACCGGCGGCTACTGCCTGGTGGCGCTCTTCCTGGCGCCGTACCTGCGCAAGTTCGGCCAGTTCACGATCCCCGACTTCCTGGGCGCGCGCTACGAGGGCAACCTGGTCCGCTTCCTGGGCATCTTCGCCGCGATCCTGTGCTCGTTCACGTACGTGGTGGCGCAGATCTACGGCGTGGGCATCATCACGACGCGCCTTTCGGGCCTGGCGTTCGAGATCGGCATCTTCGTCGGCCTGGGCGGCATCCTGGTCTGCTCGTTCCTCGGCGGCATGCGCGCCGTCACGTGGACGCAGGTGGCGCAGTACATCATCCTCATCATCGCCTACCTGATCCCGCTGGTCTGGCTGTCGGTGAAGCAGACCAGCATCCCGGTGCCGCAGCTGATCTACGGCATGCAGCTGCAGAAGGTGACGGCCAAGGAGAAGGAGCTCCTCGACGACCCGAAGGAGAAGGAGGTCATCGCCGCGTTCAAGGCGCAGTCCGACGCCTTCGCCGCGAAGCTGAAGGACATCCCTGGGGCGCTGGCGGCCGACCGGGCCGCGGCGCAGAAGAAGGTCGACGACCTGAAGGCGGCCGGGGCCCCGCTCGCCGAGGTGCAGGCGGCGGAGAGGGCGCTCGCCGCGGTGCCGAAGGACGAGGCGGCCGCGAAGACCGCCTGGACGGCGGCCAAGGCGGCGGCCGATGGGCGCACTCGCCCGCTGGGCGGCATGCCGCGCCACGCCAACCAGTTCGCGGGGGACCCGAACGGTGACGCGGCGGCGAAGAAGGCCTACGACGAGTCGCGGCGCAACTTCCTGGCGCTGATCTTCTGCCTGATGGTGGGCACGGCGGCGCTGCCGCACATCCTGATGCGCTACTACACGACGCCATCGGTGAAGGAAGCGCGCGAGTCGGTGACCTGGTCGCTGTTCTTCATCTTCCTCCTGTACTTCTCGGCGCCGGCGCTGGCGGTGCTCGTCAAGTACGAGATATTCACGATGGTCGTCGGCACGCCGTTCGACAAGCTGCCGGACTGGATCGCGGCGTGGAACCGGGTCGACCCGGCCCTGCTGTCGGTCAGCGACGTCAACAAGGACGGCATCCTGCAGCTGGGTGAGCTGCGCATCGGCGGTGACATCGTCGTGCTGGCGACTCCCGCGATCGGCGGCCTGCCGTACGTGATCTCGGGCATGGTGGCCGCCGGCGGCCTGGCCGCGGCGCTGTCCACGGCCGACGGCCTGCTGCTGACGATCGCCAACGCGCTGAGCCACGACCTGTACTACAAGATGATCGACCCGAATGCGCCGACGGCGCGCCGCGTGATGATCTCGAAGATCCTGCTGCTGGTCGTCGCGGTGCTCGCGGCGATGGTGGCGTCGCAGAAGCCGGCGGACATCCTGTTCCTGGTTTCGGCGGCGTTCTCCTTCGCGGCGGCGGCGTTCTTCCCGGCGCTCACGCTCGGCATCTTCTGGAAACGCGCCAGCAAGTGGGGCGCGGCGCTGGGCATCATCGCCGGCCTGGGCATCACCTTCTACTACATGGCGACAACGCAGCCCTGGCTGCGCAGCGTGTTCGGCGTGACGAGCCCGATTGCCGACAACATCTGGTGGGGCATCCAGCCGATCTCGGCCGGCCTCTTTGGCGTGCCGCTCGGCTTCCTCGTCATCATCGTCGTCAGCCTGCTGACGCCGGCGCCGAAGGCCGAGGTGCAGGAACTGGTGGAGCACGTGCGCTACCCGAACCTGAAGCCGGCCGCGCGCTGATCGCTCGAGCCTCTCGGCAAGACTGAAGTCTCGATCGGCCCCCGGGGCGACCCGGGGGCCGATCTGCTTTCGGGGTGGGAATGACGGCCGCGTGGCCTCGGCGCCGAGCCCACCCTCAGCGGCGTCGGCGCCTCGGCTATACTTCGCAGCTTTTCCACCTTGCCGCACCTGCGTCACTTCGGACGCGGCCCGGCCCCAGCCCTGGCTTCGGCCCCCGGGCCGGCGGCCGAGACCCGGGAGATCACCGGGTCGTGGCCTCGCAGGGCGGCTTCCGGCCCGGGCACCTTGCCGTGGACGCCGGAATCCACGAGGAGCTTCGATGCGTCACTACGAGATCGTGCTGCTGATCCATCCGGACCAGAGCGAACAGGTTCCGGCGATGCTGGAACGCTACAAGGGGCTGGTCACCGCCGCCGGTGGCAAGGTGCACCGGGTCGAGGACTGGGGCCGGCGGCAGCTGGCCTACATGATCCAGAAGCTCGCGAAGGCGCACTACCTGTGCCTGAACATCGAGTGCAGCGGCGAGACGCTGACCGAGCTGGAGACCGGCTTCCGCTTCAACGACGCCGTGCTGCGCCACCTGACGGTGGCCCGCGACAAGGCCGAGACCACGCCTTCGGTGATGATGAAGGCCGTGGAACGCGAAGAAGCGCGCAAGGAGCGGCAGGAGGCCGCCTCCGCCTGAAGCGGCGTGCCTGCGCGGCCACCGGCCGAGCGGCGGGGCATCGACCCAGGCGGCATGAACCGCCTCGTGCTCGCCGCAACGCTGGTGCAGCGCTCGGCGCTGCGCTACACCCCGGCCGGCCTGCCCGCCCTGGACCTGGCACTGAAGCACGAGTCCACGGTGAGCGAGGACGGCCAGCCCCGCAAGGTCTCGATGGAGATGCGCGCGGTGGCCATCGGGGCGGTGACGCAGCGGCTGGCGGCGCTGGCGCTGGGACAGGGCGGCACCTTTGCCGGCTTCGTCACCAGCGCGCGCAACGGGCGCGGATGGCTGTTCCACATCACCGAGGTCGAAGCGGCGTCGTCGTGACGACGAACCGGCGAGCCGTGGCGACCTGACCCCAACCGATATCACACAACTTTCTCGAGGAGCCTGACATGCCCCCACCCCGTGGCAAAGGCCGTGGTGCCAAGGACAACAAGCGCGGCAAGCGCAGTTCCCAATCCCTGCTGTTCCGCCGCAAGCGCTTCTGCCGCTTCACGGTGGCCAAGGTCGAGTCGATCGACTACAAGGACGTGGACACGCTGCGCGACTTCATCGGCGAGAACGGCAAGATCACGCCGGCCCGCCTGACGGGCACGCGCGCCTTCTACCAGCGCCAGCTGACGACTGCCATCAAGCGTGCCCGCTTCCTGGCCCTGCTGCCGTACACCGACCTGCACAAGATCTGAGCGGAGGCAGCCATGCAAGTGATTCTGCTGGAGAAGGTGGGCAAGCTCGGCAACCTGGGCGACGTCGTCAAGGTCAAGGACGGCTTCGCCCGCAACTACCTCATCCCGAGCAAGATGGCGCGCCGCGCCACCGAGGCGGCGATCAAGGAGTTCGAGGACAAGCGGGCCGAGCTCGAGCGCGCGGCGCAGGCCAAGCTCGACGCGGCGAAGTCGCTGGGTGAGCAGCTTGCCGGCAAGACCGTGCGCATCGTGCAGAAGGCCGGCGTCGACGGACGCCTGTTCGGCTCGGTGACCAACGCCGACGTCGCCGAAGGCCTGGCGAAGATGGGCCTGGCGGTGCACAAGTCGCAGGTGCGGCTGCCGAGCGGGCCGCTGAAGACCGTCGGCGAGCATGCCGTGACCGTCGTGCCGCACGGCGACGTGTCGGCCGAGGTCACCGTGCAGGTGGTCGCGCAGGTCGAGTAGCGCGCGCGCAGCCGATGTGAGAGGCCGGCCTGCCGGCCTCTCTCCTTTTTGGGCCGAGGAGATTTCCCTGCCAGGTCACACGTTGACCACAGCTCTGCCCACAGCCCTGGCTTCCTAGCTTTCCCGCTCACGGTCAGGCCCAACTCAGGGCACGATTGCAGAATCGATGAACAGCCCGATCGATCTCACCCAGGGTCCGGCGGCCGCGCACGACAGCGACATCGCCCGCCTGCGCGTGCCGCCGCACTCGGTGGAAGGCGAGCAGAGCGTGCTCGGCGGCCTGCTGCTGGACAACCTGGCCTGGGACCGCGCCGCCGACCTGCTGACCGAAAGCGACTTCTACCGCTACGAGCACCGGCTG
>JAHCKS010000018.1 GCA_026125665.1 Rubrivivax sp. | reverse complement strand
GGGTGCGGGGCGCGCACCGGGCTTCCTGGCGCGCCTCTTCGCGCCGGACTTCGCGCGCCTGGCCTGGCAGCACCTGTGGCTCGTCTTCGGCTCGGTGGCGCTGGCCGTCGTCGTGGCCGTGCCGCTCGGCGTGCTGGCGTGGCGGCGGCCGCGCTGGGCCGCGGCCGTGCTGGGCGCGGCCGGGCTCGTGCAGACGGTGCCGTCGCTCGCGCTGCTCGCTTTCCTCATCGCCGCGCTCGGCACCATCGGCTTCTGGCCGGCGCTGCTGGCGCTCTTCGTCTACGCACTGCTGCCGATCGTGGCCAACACGCACGCCGGGCTGGCCGGCGTGCCGCGCGAGCTTTCGCTCGCGGCACGTGCGCTCGGGCTCTCGCGCGGGCAGACGTTGCGCGGCGTCGAGCTGCCGCTGGCGTTGCCGACCCTGCTGGCCGGCGTGAAGACGGCCGCGGTCATCAACGTCGGCACGGCGACGGTGGCCGCCTTCGTCGGGGCCGGCGGCTTCGGCGAGCGCATCGTCGCCGGGCTCGCCGTCAACGACACCGCCGCGATGCTTGCCGGCGCGCTGCCGGCGGCCGTGCTGGCGCTGCTCGTGCAGGGGCTCTTCGCGTGGGCGGAAGGGCGCGCTGCGCGCTGGCGGTCCTTGGCTGGCGCTCCACACTAGCCGGCGCTGCGCGCGCCTTCGTCTTCCTCCACCAGCCTTGGCGGCGTGAAGCGCTCCGGGTATCGGCCCAGCTTGTCGGCGTAGAACGCGCGCACGCGGTCCATGTCGGCGCGCATGTCGGCGCTCGGGTGCAACGCGGGGCCCAGGCCGCCACGGCGGCGCGCGTAGTCGAGGTAGCCCAGCACCACCGGCACCTCGGCCAGGCGGGCGATGTGGTAGAAGCCCGAGCGCCAATGCGTTCGGCGCTCGCGCGTGCCCTCGGCGGGCACGGCGAGCACGAGATCCGTCCCTTGCTGCGCGGCCTGCCTGAACCGCTCGGCCACCTGCTCGACGAGCCCGGCGCGTGCGCTGCGGTGGATGGGCAGCCCGCCGGCGGCGCGCAGGAGCCAGCCGTGCGGCGGCGCGAACAGCGACGCCTTGCCCATCCAGTGCAGCCGCACGCGCAGTGACCAGGCCATCGCGATCATGAACACGAAGTCCCAGTTCGAGGTGTGCGGCGCGGCGATCAGCACGTATTGCCGCGCCTGCGGCAGCGGGCCCTCGAAGGCCCAGCCCGAAAGGCGCAGGAACACGCGCGCGACAAGCCGTCTCATCCGCCAACGCTCCACCGCGCCCTGTGGCGAGCGCGCGGCACTGTAGCGCACAGGACGATGGCAAACGCCGGGGAAGGAGGGCATCACGTGCCCGCCGAAGGCGCGCTGGCCGAAGCCGACATCGCGCCGCTGATCGGGCGCATGGCGGCCACGTCGACGCTCTTCCGCGGCATCGACCACGCCGCGCTCGCCGGGTTGCTGCGCCAGGTGGGCCGCCGCGTGCACCTCGCGCCGGGCGAAGACCTCGTGCGCGAGGGTGACGCGGCCGAGGCCATCTACTTCATCGAGCGCGGTGCGTTCGAGGTGCTCAAGCGCAGCGAGGACGGGCACGACGGACAGGTCCGCTGCGGCGCCGGCGAAGACGGGCACGCCATCGACCGCATGCACGCCGGCGCCGTGGTGGGCGAGGTGGCCCTGCTCGACCGCGGCAGGCGTTCGGCCACCGTGCGTGCGCTGGAGCCGGCCACGGTCATCGAGCTGCGCGTGCGTGACCTCGAGCGCTCGGCCGGCGCGCTGCCGCCGGCAGTGCAGATGCAGCTCAACCTCGCGCACGAGCTGGCCGGCCGGACGCGGCAGATCACGTCGAACGTCGTTCGCCACCTCGAGCAGAGCCTGCGCGAGGCGCAAACGCGCATGGAGATGGGCCGCTTCATGAGCCGCGTGCTCATCGGCACCTGCCTGTACATGTTCGCGCTCGTGCTGCTGCAGCCGCTGAAGGCGCTGGTGCCCGACTCCGCCGTGCTCAGCGTGCTGATCCTGCTCGGCTTCGCGTTCGGGCTGTGGCTGAACATCCGCACGAGCATGTTCCCGGCCAGCGCCTACGGCTTCACGCTCGCCAACTGGCGCCCGGCGCTGCGCGAGGCGCTGCTGTTCAGCCTGCCGGTGCTGGCGCTGATCGTCGCCATCAAGTGGGTGCTGCTCGAGGCCTCGCCGGCCTTCGCCGGGCGGGCGCTGTTCGACCTCTACCGCCCGGCCGGGCTCGGCACCGCGGGCACGCTGGCGGTGGTGGCGGCCTACGCGCTCTTCGTGCCGATCCAGGAGATGGTGGCGCGCAGCGGCATCCAGAGCTCGCTGATGATGTACCTGCGCCCGCGCCACCGCGTGCCGATGTCGATCTTCATGTCGACGCTGCTGTTCAGCGCCACGCACCTGCACACCAACGTCGAGTTCGCGCTGATCGTCTTCCCGGCGGGCCTGTTCTGGGGCTGGCTCTACTCGCGCTACCCGACGCTCGTGGGTGTCGTCGCGTCGCACCTGCTGATCGGCATCTTCGCGGTGTTCGTGGTGTCGTTCCCGTTCTTCTGATCAGCCCGGTTCGCGCGGCTGCGCCGCGCCGCGAGGGTCGCTCGGGGTGGCCGCAGTCGCCGGGGTCTGGCCTTGGCCCGCGCCGGCTGCCCGGCCAGCGCGGGCTGCGTGGGCCGAGTCATCGGCCGCCGTCTGGGCGGCCCCCTTGGCCGCCTGCTGCAGCGCGCGCCGCAGCGCGCTCAACCGGCGCAGCGCGTCGTCCATGCGCGCCAGCGGCAAGCCGCCCTCGGCGCCCGTGGCCAGCAGCTCGCGCTTGAGCACCTCGTAGGCGGCCTCCGAGCGCTCGAGCAGGGCGGCGTCGGCAGGGCCGGCATCGAGGGCGGCCAGCAGCTCGAGCGCGGTGCGCTTGAAGTGCCGTTCGACCTCGCTGGGCGGCGCCGCCGCGGCGTCGGCCAGGGCCGCGGCCAGCTGCGCCTGCTCGAGGGTGCTCTCGTGGTAGCGCTGCGTCCTCAGCACCCGGGCCAGCCGCGCGCTGGTGGCGGCCGCCATCGCCGTGCGGTTGATGCGCTCGACGAACGACTCGGCCGCCGCCTCCAGCCGTGTCGCGATGGCGTGGTCCACGGCCAGCTCGCGGGCGGGCCGGCCGACGAGGGCACCGTGCAGCAGGCGCCGTGCCACCGCGCCCAGCCGCGCGACCTCGCGCGCCAGCGCATCGACGGCCAGCGCCGGCACGGCGAGCACGGTGTCGTCGAGGTGGCGCGGCGCGCCTTCGTCCTCCTCGCGGCCGCGGAAGCGGGCCTGCAGCCAGCGCGTCAACGCGTCGGCCACGGGCCACATCAGCAGCACGCCGAGCACGTTGAAGATGGTGTGGAACAGCGCCAGCTTCGCCGCCGGGTCGCCCGGCAGGCCGAGCGCCTCGCGCGCCGCGCCGATGGCATCGACGAGCCACGGCAGCAGCGCCAGCGCGACGGCGGCGGTCAGCACGTTGAAGATCACGTGCGCGGCGGCGGCGCGCCTTGCATTCGGCGTCGCGCCGATCGCCGCCAGCACCGCCTTGACCGTGGTGCCGACGTTGGCGCCGATGACCATCGCCGCCGCACCCTGCGGCGTCAGGAGACCGCCCTGCGCGGCGGTGAGCGCCACCGCCATCGACGCACTCGACGACTGCATCAGCACCGTCAGCAGCGCGCCGGCGCCCACCTGTGCCAGCGCCGGCAGCAGGCCTTCGCCCTGCGGCAGCCGTACCTCCTGCGCGAGCCCGGTGAAGGACTCCTGCAGCATTGCGATGCCGAGGAACAGCAGGCCGAAGCCGGCGAGCGCACTGCCCAGCGCACCGCGCTGCTGCCCGGCGCCGGTGAGGCGCGCGACGACGCCCAGGCCGACGAGCGGCAGTGCCAGCGCCTCGACCTTGAACTTCAGCCCGACGAGCGCGACGATCCAGCCCGTCATCGTCGTGCCGACGTTGGCGCCGAACAGCACCCACAGCGCGCCACCCAGGCCGAGCAGCCCGGCGTTGACGAAGCCGATCGCGGCCACGGTGACGGCGCTGGAGGACTGCACCAGCGCCGTCACCAGCATCCCCGAACCGAGCGCGTGCCAGCGCGTGCGCGTCGCGCCGGCGAGGATTCGCTCGAGCGCCGGCCCGGCGGCCACCTTGAGGCCGTCGGTCATCATCGTCATGCCGAGCAGGAACAGGCCGATGCCGCCGGCTCCCGTGCTGAGCATGTGCCACCCGTCCACGCCGCGTGCCGCGCTGAGCTTGCCTGCCCCGGCGCGCTGGTCGCCCCGGCTCGCGCCCGGCCCTCAGTGGCCGGCGCTTCGGCTGGCCGGCCAGTCGCCGCGCAGCTGGAAGGGCGGCGCCGGACCCTGCTTCGGCTGGCCGGCGTAGACCGTCAGATGCGGGAAGGGAATCTCGATGCCGCGCTCGTCGAAGGCTTCCTTGAGCCGCTTCAGGAACGCGCGGCGCACGGCCCACTGCTGCAGTGCCAGCGTCTTCATGCGGCAGCGCAGGGTCACCGCCGAGTCGGCCCAGCTGTCGACGCCGGCGATCTCCAGGTCGTCGAGGATCTTCGGTCCGAGCTCGGCGTCCGCGCGCAGCGCGCGCCCGACCTCGCGCATCACCTCGAAGGCCTCGTCGACGTTCTCGCGGTAGGCGATGCCGATCTCGACCACCGCGTAGGCGAAGCCGCGGCTGCGGTTGGTGACGGTGCTGATGGTGCCGTTGGGCACGTAGTGCACGTTGCCGTCGTAGTCGCGCAGGCGGATGTAGCGCAGCGTCACCGCCTCCACGAGCCCGGCCTTGCCCCCGGCCTCGATGACATCGCCCACACGTGCCTGATCCTCGAGCAGCATGATGACGCCGGTGAAGTAGTCCTTCACCAGGCTCTGCGCGCCGAAGCCGATGGCGATGCCGGCAACGCCGGCGGCGGCCAGCAGCGGCGCGATCGACAGACCCACCTCGTGCAGCACGAGCATGCCTGCGACGAGCGTGATGACCACCGTGGCCACGTAGCGCAGCACACGCACCAGCGTGGCGACGCGCCTGGCCTGCTCGGGGTCGTCGAGGCGCCGGGTCAGGTGCTCGCGCGCCAGTCCGATCAGCCGCCCGGCCAGGCGCTGCAGCCCCCAGGCGAGCACGACGATGACGACGATGTGCAGCGCGGGTCGCGCCAATGCTGCCCACTCTTGGGCGCCGAAGGTCTGCCACAGCTCGCGCATGGGATTGCCTGCCTTGATCCGGACGCTGTCGATCGTAGGGGTGAACCGGCCGCGCCGGCTTTCTGGCGATGCCCGCCTCGGCCACGTGGACGGCAACTCGTCCGCGGCCAGCCGCTCAGGCGCGCGTGCCAAAGCGGCGAACGAGCCCCTTCTCGACTTCGAGCACGACGAGAAGCGCCACGCCCGCGGCCACGATGCGTGCACCCCAGTCCAGCGGCAGCGCCTCGGTGCGGAACAGCTGCTGCATCACCGGGGCGTAGGTGAACAGCAGCTGCAGCGCGAACACGCCGGCGACTGCGGCCAGCACGCGCGGCGTGCCGCGCACGCCCTGCCAGGTGAACGAGCGCGCCTTCAGGTAGCGCACGCTGAACAGGTAGAAGACCTCCATGCTCACGAGCGTGTTCACTGCCACCGTGCGTGCCGCCTCGACGCCGGCCCCGCGCCGCAGTGCCCATTCGTACATGCCGAAGATGCCGGCCAGGAACAGCGCCGAGACGAAGACGATGCGCCAGACGAGGAAGCGCGACAGCAGCGGCTCGCCCGCCGGCCGCGGCGGGCGGCGCATCACGTCGTCCTCGGTGGGTTCGAAGGCGAGCACCATCGCCAGCGCCACCGAGCTGACCATGTTCACCCAAAGCACCTGCGCCGGCAGGATCGGCAGCGCGATGCCGAGCAGCACCGCCACGAGCAGCGTCAGCGACTCGCCACCGTTGATCGGCAGCAGGAAGGTGACGGTCTTCTTCAGGTTGTCGTAGACCGTACGCCCCTCCTCGACGGCGTGGGCGATGGAGGCGAAGTTGTCGTCGGCCAGCACCATCTCGCCGGCCTGCTTGGCTGCCTCGGTGCCCTTCATGCCCATCGCGACGCCGACATCGGCGGCCTTCAGCGCCGGCGCGTCGTTGACGCCGTCGCCGGTCATCGCGACGATCTCGCCGTTGGCCTGCAGTGCCCGCACCAGGCGCAGCTTGTGCTCGGGGCTGGCGCGCGCGAACACGCGTGCGCCACGCACTGCCTCGCGCAGCGCCGCCTCGTCCATGGCCTCGATCTCGGGGCCGGTGACGGCGCGCGCCGCCTCGCCCATGCCGAGCTGGCCGGCGATGGCGCTGGCGGTGACGCCGTGGTCGCCGGTGATCATCACGACGCGGATGCCGGCCTCGCCGCAGCGCGCCACCGCGTCGATCGCCTCCTCGCGCGGCGGGTCGATGATGCCGACGATGCCCAGCAGCACGAGGCCGGCCTCGACATCGGCGTGTCGCAGCTCGGTCGTGCCGGCGGGCAGCTCGCGCTCGGCGAGGGCCAGCACGCGCCGCCCGGCGCGCGCCTGCGCCTCGACGCGCTCGCGCCAGGTTGCTTCGTCCAGCGGCCGCGCCTCGCCGCGCGGCCCGCGCTCGTGCGCGCACATCGCCAGCACGCGTTCGGGCGCGCCCTTGACGCAGGCCACCGCGCCGTCGCCTTCGGCGTGCAGCGTCGCCATCCAGCGGTGCTCCGACTCGAACGGGATCACGTCGATGCGCTCGCGCTCCAGCCGCAGCTCCGCCGGGCTCAGCCCGGCCTTCATCGCCAGCGTCAGCAGCGCGCCTTCGGTCGGGTCGCCGGCCAGGTGCCAGCCCTGCGTGTCCTCGTGCAGGCTGGCGTCGTTGCACAGCGCCGCTGCGGCGGCCAGCCGGCCGAGCACTGGCGCCTCGTCGGCCAGCCGCGCGGGCTCGAGCACGCGGCCGCCGCTGCGCAGCGCCCCCTGCGGCGCGTAGCCGGCGCCCTCGACCTCCACCTCGAGGCCGGCGGCGACCAGCTGCTGCACCGTCATCTCGTTGCGCGTCAGCGTGCCGGTCTTGTCCGAGCAGATCACCGTCACCGAGCCGAGCGTCTCCACCGCCGGCAGGCGGCGGATCACCGCGTGCCGGCGCGCCATGCGCTGCACGCCGATGGCCAGCGTGATGGTCAGGATGGCGGGCAGCCCTTCGGGGATCGCGGCCACCGCGAGGCCGACCGCGGCCATGAAGGTCTCGGCGGCCGACATGCCGCGCGCGAGTGTGCCGAAGGCGAACAGCAGGGCCGCCGCGCCGATGATCACGAAGGTGAGGCGGCGGCCGAAGACGGCCATCCGGGCCAGCAGCGGCGTCGTGCCTTCCTCGACCGAGGCGAGCATGCGCCCGATGCGGCCGATCTCGGTGGCGGCGCCGGTGGCGACGACGACGGCGCGCGCCTGGCCCTGCGTCACCAGCGTGCCGGCGTGGCCCATGCAGAGGCGGTCGCCGACGGCTGCGTCGGCGGCCACCGCATCGGGGCGCTTGTCCACCGGCACCGACTCGCCGGTGAGCGCCGACTCGTCGACGTGCAGGTTGCGCGCCTGCAGGATGCGCACGTCGGCGGGCACGCTGTCGCCCGAGGCGAGCAGCACGATGTCGCCCGGCACCAGCTCGGCGGCGTCGATGTCGTGCTGCCGGCCGTCGCGCAGCACCACCGCACGCGGCGCCAGCAGGTGGCGGATGGCGCGCAGCGCGCGTTCGGCCTTGCCCTCCTGCATGAAGCCGATGACGGCGTTGAGCACCACCACCGCGGCGATGACGCCGCTGTCGACCCAGTGCCCCATCAGCGCCGTGATCACCGAGGCGCCGACGAGCACCAGCAGCAGCAGGTTGTTGAACTGGCGCGCGAAGCGCGCCAGCACGCCCGTCGGCTCGACCTCGGCCAGCCGGTTCGGGCCGTGTTGCAGCAGGCGGCGCGCCGCCTCGCGGGCGTCGAGGCCGTGCGGGTTCGTCTGCAGCGCCGCCAGCGCGTCGGCGGCGGCGCGCGCGTGCCAGGGCGGGCCGGCGTCGGCGGCGACGGAGGCGGGTGCGGCGGATGCGGCCGATGCGGCCGACGGCCGCCGGGGATCGTTCATGCAGAGGGCGTGGTCCAACGTGCGCGCTGTCGGCGCGCATCACGAGGTGGATGGTAGGGCGCGGGCCGCGGCCCGGACGCCTCGGGGCCTTCGGATTGAGCGACGTCAAGGACCGGAACGTTCGAACGCTTCGAGGGTTGCGCCGGCCGGCATGCGTCTACAGTGGCGGCCGCGGGAGAGTTCTCATGCGACACATCCTCGTGCACATCGACGACCAGCCGGTCGGGCGCCACGCGCTGGAGCTCGGTGCGGCCCTGGCCGGCCGCTTCGACGCATCGCTCGCAGCGCTGCTGGTGCTGCCGCCCGCCGCGCTCGGCGTGACGCTCAGCCCGGAGGCGGCGGCCCTCGCGCAGCAGGCCGAGCATGCCGAGCGCGCGCGGCTGCGCGAGGAGGCGCAGGCCCTGGTGGCCGACGTCGCCGCCGGCGCCGGGCGGGCGATCGCACTCGAGGTGCGCGCCGCGGACGTCGTCGACGCGCTGCTGGCGCAGGCCCGCACCGCCGACCTGCTGCTCGTCGGGCAGCGCACGCCCGAGGGCGTCGGCGGGCTCTCGACGGGCCAGGCCGGGCGGCTGCTGGTCAATGCCGGCGGCCCGGTGCTGACGGTGCCGCACATCGGCTGGCGCGGTGAGCGTGGCGACGCCCCGCCGGCCGAGGCGCTGCAGCGGGCGCTGGTGGCGTGGGCCGACACGCGCGAGAGCACGCGCGCGCTGCGTGACGCGCTGCCGCTCCTGGCGCGTGCCGCCGAGGTGGAGGTCGTCACTTTCGGCGGTGCCAGCGAAGACGCGGCCGAGGCGGCGCGGGCGTCGCTGGCGGCAGTGTCGGCGCACCTGGCGCGGCACGGCGTCGCCGCGAAGGCAACGCTGCTCGCACAGCGCGAGCCGACGATCGGCGAACGGCTGCGGCGCGGCTGGGTGCCCGACGTCAGCGTGGCCGAGGCGCTGCTGTCGCACGCCGCGGACACGCAGGCGCAGTTCATCGTCATGGGCGGCTACGGCCACGCGCGGCTGCGCGAGCTGATGCTCGGCGGCGTGACGCGCACGATGATCGAGACGATGACCGTGCCGGTGCTGATGGCGCATTGATCGATGCCCGCGCGGCGCGGCGCCGGCACGGAGGTGCAGCCGGGGCTGCAGCGGCGGCCGCGGCAGCGGTTACGCTTGCGCGCGATGCCCGCCCGCCGCCGCACCGCGACACCGGCCGCCGCCCCGGCGGCGGGCACCATCGCCGCTCGCCTGCCGATCGACCTTGCGCTGCAGGGCGGCGGATCGCATGGCGCGTTCACCTGGGGCGTGCTCGACCGCCTGCTCGAGGAACGCGGCCTCGTCATTGCCGGCGTCAGCGGCACCAGCGCCGGGGCGATGAACGCGGTGGCGCTGGCGGCCGGGCTGATGGCCGGCGGGCGCGACGGCGCGCGCGAGGTGCTGGCGCGGCTGTGGCAGCAGGTGGCGCGCATCGGCGCGTGGCACGAGGTCGACGCCGCGCCGCTGCCGCTGGGGTCCGGCGCGGCGTCGGCGTGGATGCAGGCCTGGGTCGATGCCTGGGCGCAGGTGTGGACGCACGACGCCGGCGAGCCGGCGCGCCGCCTCGCGCGCGGCGTGCAGGCCTGGTGGGCCGACGCGCTGGGGCGCACCTTCTCGCCCTACCAGCTCAATCCGCTGAACCTGAACCCGCTGCGCGACCTGCTCGCGCGCACCATCGACTTCGAGCGCGTGCGCGGCTGCGACAAGGCGCGGCTGTTCATCTCGGCCACGCACGTGAAGAGCGGGCGGCTGCGCATCTTCCGCCAGCACGAGCTGAGCGTGGACGTCGTGCTCGCCTCGGCCTGCCTGCCGCTGCTGTTCCAGGCCGTCGAGATCGACGGCGAGGCGTACTGGGATGGCGGCTTCGCGGGCAACCCGTCGCTGCTGCCGCTGATCACCGAGAGCCCGGCCGACGACCTGCTGCTGGTGCAGATCAACCCGCACCTGCGCGAGGCGGTGCCGACCAGCGCGCGCGACATCGTCGAGCGCATGAACGAGGTCACTTTCAACACCAGCCTGCTGAAGGAGCTGCGTTCGATCGCGCTGATGAAGCAGCTCATCGCCGCCGAGGGGCGCCCGGGCCACCACTACCGCGAGGCGACGTTCCGGCGCATCGAGGCCCTGCGCGTGCACCGCATCGACGGCGGCGCGCCGCTGGCCAGGCTCGGCGCGTCGACGAAGACCGACACCTCGCGCGCCTTCCTCGCGCGGCTGCACGGCCTCGGCCGCGAGGCGGCTGAACGCTGGCTGCGGCGGCACAGCCGCGCGCTCGGCCGGCGCTCGACGGTGGACCTGGCGCGCGAGTTCCTCGAGTGAGAGGCTGAGCGGGCATGGGCGGCATGGGCAGCATGGGCAGCGTCAGCAGCATCGCCGGCATCGTGCTCTCGCTGGGGCTGCTGATGGCGCTGTCCTACCGCGGCGCGAGCGTGCTCGTGCTGGCCCCTTTGTGCGCGCTGCTGGCCGCGCTCGCCAGCCCCGAGGCGCCCCTGTTCGCCAGCTACACGCTGGTGTTCATGAAGGCGCTGGGCGGCTTCGTCGTCTCGTTCTTCCCGCTGTTCCTGCTCGGCGCGGTGTTCGGCCAGCTGATGCAGGCCAGCGGCGCGGCGCTGGCGATCGCGCAGGCCATCGTGCGGCGCCTCGGCGCCGCGCACGCGGTGCCCGCGGTCGTGCTCGCCTGCGCCGTGCTCACCTACGGCGGCGTGTCGCTGTTCGTCGTTGCGTTCGCGGTGCAGCCGATCGCCACGGCGCTTTTCCGCGAGGCGCAGGTGCCGCGGCGCCTGATCCCGGCCGCGATCGCGCTCGGCGCGTTCACCTTCACGATGACGGCGCTGCCGGGCACACCGGCGATCCAGAACGCGATCCCGATGCCCTACTTCGGCACGACGCCGTTCGCGGCGCCGGGGCTGGGGCTGATCGGCGGTGCGCTGATGGCGGCGCTCGGCGCATGGTGGCTGCAGCGTCGGGTGGCGGCGGCACGGCGCGCTGGCGAGGGTTACGGAGACGACGAAGCCGAGGGGGGCCCTGACGTCGAGCGGGTCGAGCGGGTCGGTCGGGCCGATCAGGCCGAGCGGGTAGAGCGGGTAGAGCGGGTAGAGCGGGTAGGGCGAGCAGAGCAGGTAGAGCCGGTCGACCGGGCCGCGCCCGCGGGGCGCGCCCCGGCCGCAGCGACCGTGGGCCCCACCACGCACCCGCAGCGCGAGATGGCGGCGGGCCCGGCGGCCATACCTGCGGCGATGCCGTTCGCCTGGGCGCTGGCGCCGGTGGTGCTGGTGATCGTGCTCAACTACGTGCTCGCCACCTGGCTGTGGCCTGCGCTGGACACGAGCTACCTGGCCGAGCCGCGCTTCGGCCCCACCACGTTCGGCGCCGTGCGTGGGCTGTGGGCGGTGATCGGTGCGTTGGCGGCGGCGTGCGTGCTGCTGATGCTGCTGTGGCGCGGCGCGCGCGCCCGCGTAGGCGCCGGGCACGGCGGTGGCGCCGGCGACCAGGCGCCCGGCGTCACTGCCGCGCTCGAGCAGGGCGCCGCGGCCTCGGTGCTGCCGCTGATGAACACCGCCTCGCAGGTCGGCTACGGCGCGGTGATCGCCTCGCTGGCCGGCTTCGCGCTCGTGCGCGACGCGGTGCTCGGCATCGCGCCGGGCAACCCGCTGGTGTCGATGTCGATCGCGGTCAACGTGCTCGCCGGCATCACCGGCTCGGCCTCCGGCGGCATGAGCATCGCGCTGCAGGCGCTGGGCGAGACCTGGCTCGAGATGGGGCGCGCGGCGGGCATCGCGCCGGCGCTGCTGCACCGCGTGACGGCGATCGCCACCGGCGGGCTCGACGCGCTGCCGCACAACGGCGCGGTGATCACGCTGCTGGGCATCTGCCGGCTGACGCACCGGCAGAGCTACCTCGACATCTTCGTCGTCGCGGTGCTGGTGCCGATCGCTGCGCTCGTCGCGGTGGTCGCGCTGGGTACCTGGTTCGGCAGCTTCTGAACGCCGCCTGTCAGCGCAGCGGCCGATGTCGTCACCAGGGCAGCCGGCCGGCGGGCCGCCGTCGCATCCGCTCGGCGAAGGCTCACGCCGTGGCACCGGCCCGTTTGACGCGCGTGCGCTGGCCGCGTGCGGCGGGCACCTGGAACAGCTCGGCGCGCGCCGCGCGCGTGATGGCCAGCACGCACGGGTGACTGATTCGCCGCTCGACCGAGATGGCGAAGAACTCCTCCTCGACCTCGTCGATGACGCCCACGCGCTGCACCTCGAAGCGCTGCTCGATCTCGCCGGCGAGCACAGCGGGCCCGAGGCAGTAGCCGAGTCCCTGGCGGCCGAACTCCTGCGCCAGCGCGCTGTCGTCGAACTCGCCGACGATGCGCGGATGCAGAGCCTGTGACTGCAGCCAGGCACGCAGGCGCTGGCCGACGGCCGAGTCCTCGCCGGGCATCAGCAGCGGCGCGCCGTCCAGGCAGTCCGGGAACGGCCGCCGGGAGTGCTCATGGCGCAGCGACTTCGCCGCGAACACGCCCACCGCGGTGGCGCCCAGCCGGTGGCTGAACGCGCGCACGCTCAGCCCCTGGGGCAGCGGCGCGTCGGCGAGCACGAGGTCGAGCTGGTGCACGGCGAGCTCGGAGAGCAGCCGGTCCAGCCGCCACTCGCGGCACACCAGATGCACCGGCTGCGGCATCGTCAGCGCCGGTTGCACGAGGCGGCAGGCGACCGCCTTCGGCACGGCATCGGCGACGCCGATGCGGAACTCCATCGTGCGGCCCTGCCGATGCTTCTCGCGCACCGCGGCCTCGAGCTGGGCGCCGAGCGCGAAGATGTCCTGCGCGTAGCCGAGGGCGAGCTGCCCGGTCTCGGTGAGCACCAGCCGGCGGCCGGCCTTCTCGAACAGCGGGCCGCCCAGCCGCTCGCCGAGCAGCTGGATCTGGCCGCTGATCGTCTGCGGCGTCAGGTGCAGCTGCCGGCTGGCCGCGGCGACGCTGCCGGACTCGGCCACCTGCATGAAGTAGTGCAGATGCTTGTAGTTCACTGGTGGACCTCGACCGTAAGATTTATCCGATCAGAGAATGGAGAAGATTCGATCTTATCCGTAGGCATGCGGCATCTACAGTGGCCTCGCACCGCCCGGCGCGACCGACAGGAGACCGACGATGGACATCCGCACCGACGACCGCCGACCCGCCCTGCTCGGCCCGCTGCACGCGCACGCTCGGCGGCGGCTGCTGGCCCGCCTGCGCCACCGCGGCGAGTACGTGCACCACGTCGACGTGCGCCTGGGCCCGGCGCGCCGGCGCAGCGGCGTCGACGACCTGTACTGTCTGATGCGCGTACAGCTTCGCGGCGCGCCGGCGGCCACCGTGGTCGACATCGGTGCCGATCCGTTCGAGACGATCGACCGAGCTGCCGACCGCCTGCAGCGCCTGGCCGACCAGCAGCTGCGCGCCGCCGCCGCGCCGCCCGACGAAGGCGTGGCAGCGTCCTCCTAGAGGGGGGGCGCCGCGGCCCTGCGCCGGTGCGCCGGCGCACCGGCGGCGGCCTTCGGCATACTCGTGCGCCGCGCGGCGGCGCGCGATCAGCGGCCGCATCACGCGCGGCCGCCGCCCCGGACCCCGCAAGGGGTCGAGGGCATCGATGCGGCCCGAGCTACGAGGAGGCCGCACCGATGAAGGACTCGACGAAGACCCGCCTGCGCCACACGCGCCGCCACCTGCTGGTCGGCGTGGTGACGGCGGCGCCGCTGCTGGTGACGTGGGTCGTGTTCGACTTTCTCTTCATGCAGCTTTCGCGCCTGGGCGCGCCGGCGGTCGCGGGGCTGGCGCGCACGCTGCGGCCATGGTCGGAGCCGCTGGCGCAGTGGCTGCGCGAAGGCTGGTTCACCTCGCTGCTGGCGGCGCTGCTGGCGCTCGTGCTGCTGGCGGTGCTCGGCTGGTTCGCCGGCCGCGTGGTCGGCCGGCGCGCGCTGGCGCTGCTCGAGGCGCTGGTCAGGCGCATCCCGGTGGCCGCGGCGATCTACGGCGGCACGAAGCGTTTCCTCAGCGTCGTGGAGCAGTCGCCGCGCGAGGTGCAACGCGTGGTGCTGATCCCGTTCCCCAACCCGCAGCTGCGCGCCGTGGGGTTCGTGACGCGCGTGCTCGACGACGTGGCGAGCGGCGCCAAGATCGCCGCCGTCTATGTGCCGACGTCGCCCAACCCGACCTCGGGGTACATCGAGCTCGTGCCGCTGGAGCTGTGCACGCCCACCGACTGGACGATGGACGAGGCGATGAGCTTCGTCATCACGGGCGGCGCCACCGCGCCGGCTACGCTGCGCTTCCACGCGCCGCCCGGGGGTCGCGTCTGACGCGGCGCGCACGACCGGCCGTATCGCAGTTTTTTCCGTTGTTTCTGGTAAGAAGATTCGGCTTTCTGTGCATCTCCGGCGACCGTACAGTGCCTGGCTCCGCAAACCCATCCACACGAGGACGAGCCGATGCATCGCAAGCCCATCCGCCACTTCACGCTCGCCGCTGTCGCGGCGGCGAGCGTCCTGTTCGCCGCTGCCGCCGCCGCGGGCGTGCCGCATCGCAGCGGCGGCGCCAGCGTCGAGGAGTTCACCGAACTCAGGCGCCTGGCCAGTGAGCACAGCCTGAAGCTGGTGCTGGCCGCGCGCGGCAGCGGGGCCTACCTGGCCGACGTCGACGTGACGGTGCGCGCGCTCGACTCAGGCGACGTGCTGCTGCAGCACCGCACCGAAGGGCCGCTGCTGCTGGCCAGCCTGCCGCCCGGCCGCTACGAGGTGATCGCGTCGTTCGCCGACGTGCTGCCCGGCGCCCCCGACACGGTGAGGCGTGTGCTCGAGGTGCCGCGCAGCGGGCTCGCGCAGGCCGTGCTGTACTTCGACACGGGCGACCAGGTGGCGCCCGACTCGCCGCCGGCGTTCCGGTTGAACTGACGCTGGCCGCGCTGGCCGCCAGGCACCCGACCTGAGGGGGCAGCGCCACTCTTCGCGAGGCAGCAAGAGCAGGGCCGGCGGCGCGCGAGCGCCGCCGGCCCTGTTGCCTGGTGTCGCGCGGTCGGCAGAATGCGAGGCGCTGCCCGATCTTCGTCCCGAGAGGACTCGCGGGGCCGAGCCCTGTCCGGCTCGCCCCTGCGGGGTTCGAGTCGACCGGCGAGGCCGGATCGACACAAGAGAGGCCAGACCATGCGCTACGCCTACCTCGCCCTGCTCATCGCTGCCGCGGTGGTGGTCTTCACCTTCAAGTTCCAGAACCTGGAGACCGTCACCGTGCAGTTCCTCTCGGCCAGCCTGACGCTGCCGCTGTCGGTGTTGCTGGTGCTCGTGTACCTGCTGGGCATGCTGACCGGTGGGGTGGTCCTTTCGCTGATCCGCGGCTGGGTGCAAGGGGCGAGCGCGAAGCCGCCGCTGCGCACCTGAGGCGCGCCCCGCGTGCCGGCATGAGGCCAGCCGCGCGCGCCGCCTTTGCCGCGCTGCCGCTGGCCGCGCTGGCCGGCGTGCTGGTGCTGCTGCTGCGCTTCGACCTGCCGGTGGCCGGCGCCGTCGGGTGGGTGCCGGCGCTCGGCATCCGCCTCGCCTGGCACATCGATGGCCTGGCGGCGCTGATGCTGGTGATGATCACCGGCGTCGGCGCCGCGGTGTTCGTCTACGCCGGCGGCTACCTCGCCGGGCACGCCGGGCAGCGGCGGCTGTACGTGCTGCTGACGCTGTTCATGGCGGCGATGATCGGTGCCGTCACCGCCGACGACCTGTTCGTGCTGTTCCTCTTCTGGGAGGCGACGAGCGTGCTGTCGTTCCTGCTCGTCGGCTTCGAGCACGAGCGCGCCGCGAGCCGCCGTTCGGCGCAGCAGGCGCTGCTCGTCACCGGCACCGGCGGGCTGGCGCTGCTGGCCGGCCTCGTCGTCGTCACGCAGGTGCTGGGCACGAGTTCGATCGGCGAGATCGTCCGGCGGCTGCCTTCGGTGCCGTTGACACCCGCGCTCACCGCCGGGCTGCTGCTCGTGGTGGTGGGCGCGTTCACGAAGAGCGCGCAGTTCCCGTTCCACTTCTGGCTGCCCAACGCGATGGCCGCGCCGACGCCGGTTTCGGCCTACCTGCACTCGGCGACGATGGTCAAGCTCGGCGTGTACCTGCTGGCGCGCCTGGACGCGGGCCTGGAGGCGTGGGTGCTGTGGCAGTGGCTGCTGCAGGCCGCGGGCTCGATCACGGCCGCCTGGGGCATGGTGCTCGCGCTGCGCGAGCGCGACCTGAAGCGCATCCTCGCCTGGTCCACCGTCGCGACGCTGGGCACGCTGGTGGCGCTCGTCGGCCTGCCGGGCGAGGGCGCGGCGGTGGCCGTCGGCGCGCTGCTGCTCGCGCATGCGCTGTACAAGGCGCCGCTGTTCTTCGTCGCCGGCAACATCGACCATGGCACCGGTACGCGGGTCATCGACCACCTGGGCCGGCTGCGCCACGCGATGCCGTGGACGGCGGCGGCGGCGCTGCTGGCCGGCATGTCGATGGCCGGCCTGCCGCTGTCGTTCGGCTATGTCGTGAAGGACCTGGTCGGCGACGCCAAGGCCGCCGACGAGGTGCTCGCCTTCGCGCCGCTGGCCAACACCGTCTTCTCGGCCATCGCGGTGGCGGTGGCCGGCGTGGCGGCGGTGCGCGTGTTCTGGCGCCACCCGGGCAGCAACGAGACGCCCGAGGCGCACGAGGCCGGCTTCGCGATGGTGCTGCCGCCGCTCGCGCTGGCCGTCTGCGGCATCGCGCTCGGGCTGTTCCCGGTGTGGGCGCAGCCGGTCGTCGAGGCTGTGGGCATGGCGATGACGCCAGGCAACGAGCCGGTGCTGGCGCCGCTGGCGCGCGTGCTCGGCCCCGAGCTGTGGTCGTTCGGGGCCACGTTCGCCCTCGGCGCTACGGTCTTCGTGCTGTGGGACCCGCTGCACCGCCTCGTCGACGCGTTCGCCACGCGCCTGGCGCGCTTCGGGCTGGCGGCGCAGTACGAGCGCTCGCTCGGCTGGATACCGCGGCTGGCCGCGCGCGCCACGCGCGCGCTGCAGCATGGCCGCTCGCCGGGCTACATGGCGGTGGCGGCGGCGACGGCCGTGCTGGCCGCCGGGGTGCCGCTCGTGATGCCGCTCGCCGCCGACCCCGGCGCGTTCGCCTGGCCCGCGTGGGCGCCGCCGCCGGCGGGCGTGGCCGCCGCGGTGCTGCTGATCGCCGTCGGTGCGCTCGCCGCGGTGCTGCTGCGCGAGCGGCTGCCGCTGCTGCTCGGCGCCGGCCTCGTCGGCTACGGCAGCGCGGTGCTTTTCCTCTTCATCGGCGCACCGGACGTTGCGTTCACGCAGTTCGCGGTGGAGACGGTGTTCGTGATCGTCGTCGCCGCGGTGCTGCTGGCGCTGAAGCGCCGCGGCCGCGCGACGAGCGTCGCCGAGCCGGCATGCCGGCCGCTGGCGGCTCTGCTGTCGGTGGCGCTGGCCAGCACGCTGACGGCGCTGCTGCTGGCCGCCGCGGCGCTGCCGTTCGACGACACGCTGGCGCGCTGGTTCGCCGCCGAGAGCGTGCCGGCGGCGCAGGGCCGCAACGTCGTCAACGTCATCCTCGTCGACTTCCGCGCCCTCGACACGCTGGGCGAGATCGCCGTCGTGATGCTGTCGCTGCTGGCCGCGGTGCCGCTGCTGCGCGCCGCCGGCGTGCACCGTGCCGGGCGAGGCGCCGAAGGGCACGACCCGCAGGAGGCGGTGCGATGAACCGCCGGCTGCTCGTCCTCGACGTCGTCGCGCAGCCGCTGTACTGGCTGATCCTCGCCGCCTCGCTGGTGGTGCTGCTGCGCGGCCACAACGAGCCGGGCGGCGGCTTCATCGGCGGCCTGCTGGCCGTCACCGCCAGCGTACTGTGGGCGGTGGCGCACGGCGCGGCCGCTGCCGCGCGGCGGCTGCCGCTCGGCTCGCCGGTGCGGCTGGCCGCGCTCGGCGTGCTGGTCGGCGCCGCGTCGGGGCTGCCCGCGGTCGTGCTCGGCAGCCCGTTCCTCACGCACCTGTGGTGGACACTGCCGCTCGGGCCGCTGGCGCTGCCGGTATCGACCGTGCTGCTGTTCGACGTCGGCGTGTACCTGTGCGTGTGGGGGGCGCTGGCCGGCTACGCGATCGCCCTGCTGGACGAAGACGGGGAACCGGCACCATGACCTGGGCGGTGGCCTTCGCGATGTGGGTGACGCTTGCCGCGGGCGCGTACCTCGCGCTGTCGCGCGACGTGCTGCGCTGCGTGGTCGGGCTGGCGCTGCTGGGCAACGCGGTGAACCTGCTGCTGCTTGTCGCCGGGCGGCTGGGGCCGGTGCAGCCGGCGGTGGTCGAGGCCGGGCGCACCGTGCTCGAGGGCGCGGCCAACCCGCTGCCGCAGGCGCTGGTGCTGACGGCCATCGTCATCGGCTTCGCGCTGATGTGCTTCGCGCTCGTGCTGACGATGCAGCTGGTGCGCCGCGCCGGCACCGACGACGCGCTGGCGCTGCGCTTCGTCGAGCCTGAACCCACCGATCCGGTGAAGCCGCCGCGCGCGCACGACGAACCGGCCGACGAACCGGTGCAGAGCGAGGGTGTGCCCGCGGGCGCGACTGTGGCTGCGTCGGTGAGCGCAACGGTGACCGAGCCGGCGAGTGCGCCGACGCGTGCGCCGACGCGTGCGCCGACGAGCGCGCCGACGAGTGCGCCGACGCAAGGAGGCAGCCGGTGAGCCTGCTCGCCGCCGCGCCGGTGTTCGTGCCGCTGGCCACCGCCGCCGTGACGGCGCTCGCCGCCGGGCATGCGCGTGCGCAGCAGGCGGTCAGCTTCGCCGGCGCGCTCGCGTTCCTCGCCGCGGCGCTGGCGCTCGTGGCGTCGGCGGCCGGCGGGGTCACCTCGGCCGTCGCCTTCGGCGGCTGGCCGGTGCCCTTCGGCATCGGCTTCCAGCTCGACCGCCTGGGCAGCGTGCTGGTGCTGGTGACGGCGCTGATGGGCGTGGCTGCGCTGCTGTACCTCGCCAGCGACGCCGACCCCGGCCCGCGCCACCCGCTGCTGTTGCCGCTCGTGCACGGCACGCTGGCCGGCGTGGCCGGCGCCTTCAGCACCGCGGACCTGTTCAACCTCTACGTGTGGTTCGAGGTGATGCTGATCTGCGCGCTCGGCCTGCTCGCGCTCGGCGGCCGGCGTGACCAGCTGGACGCGACGTTCAAGTACCTCGGGCTGAACCTGTTCGGCACGCTCGTGCTGCTGGCCGCCGTCGGGCTGCTCTTCGCGGCCACCGGGCACCTTGCGTTCGACGCGCTGGCCGCCGCGGCGAGGGGCGTCGAGCCGGCCCTGAAGCAGGCGCTGCTGGCGGTGCTGACGATGGCGCTGCTGCTGAAGGCGGCGGCGTTCCCGCTGCACGCCTGGCTGCCGGCGTCGTACCCGACGCTGCCGGCGCCGGTGCTCGCGCTCGTCGCCGGGCTGTTGACCAAGGTCGGGGTCTACGCCGTGCTGCGCACGCTCGGCGACGTCTTCGCGCCGGCGGGCGCCGCGCTCGCCGAGGCGCTGGGCTGGGTGGCCGCGGCGACGATGCTCGCCGGCGTGCTCGGCGCCGCGTACCACTGGGACATGCGGCGCATCCTCGCCTTCCACATCGTCAGCCAGATCGGGTACATCCTGCTCGCGGTGGCGCTGGGCGGTGCGGCCGGCCACGCCGCGGCGCTCTTCTACACGGTGCACCACATCGTCGTGAAGGCGAACCTGTTCCTCATCGCCGGCCTCGCCGCGGCGCTGGCCGGGGGCTACGACCTGCGCCGCATCGGCGGTCTTGCCGCGGCGCGGCCGGCGCTGGCGCTGCTGTTCGCGGTGCCTGCGCTGTCGCTGGTGGGCGTGCCGCCGCTGTCGGGCTTCTGGGCCAAGCTGCTGGTGCTGCAGGAGGCGTTCGCGCAGGGGCGCTTCACCTGGGCCGCGCTCGGCCTCGCGGTGAGCGTGCTGACGCTGTACTCGATGATGAAGATCTGGATGGAGGCGTTCTGGAAGCCGCACCCGCGCGCCGGCTCCGCCCACGCGCCGGCGCGCGGTGCGCTGCGGCTCGCGCCGGCCTGGTGGGCCACGGCGCTGCTGGCCGCCGTCACGCTGGCCATCGGTCTCGCGCCGCAGGGCCTCGTCGGCTATGCGCAGGCCGCCGCGGCGGCGCTGGGGGTGCGATGAACCGCCCCGCCGCCGCCGTCGTGCTGCCGCTGCGCTTCGCCTGGGCGCTGCTCGCTTCGGGTGTGCAGACGATCGGCGTCATCCTGCAGCGGGGGCTTCGCATCGGCGCGCCGCCGCCGGCGGCGTTCGTGCGCATCGGCTTCGCACCGATGCACGAGCAGGGCGTGGCACTGCTGGCCTGCATGATCTCGCTGACGCCGGGCACGACCGTGATCGACATCGACTTGCCGGCGCGGCAGATGGTGGTGCACATGCTCGACGCGCGCGCCGCCGCGGCCACGGTGGCCGCGATCCGGCGCCAGTTCGAGCCGCCGCTGCTCGCCTGGTTCGGGGAGCGCGCCCGTTGAGCGCGGCCACCGGCTGGGTGACGACGGTGCTGCTGCTGGGCGCCGCGGCGGCGACGTTGCTGGCCACCGTGCGCATCGTGCGCGGGCCGCAGCGCGCCGACCGCGTCGTCGCGCTGGACATCTTCCTCGCCGCCGCGGTGGCGCTGTGCGTCGCCGCCTCGCTCTCCACCGGGCGCACGGTGTTCCTCGACGTGGCGATCGGCCTCGCGCTGGTCGGTTTCGTCGCGACGATCGGCTGGGCCCGGTTGATCGAGCGCTCGGCGTACGGCCGCGGCGGGGCGGCAGCGCAGGACCGGCCATGACGTGGCTCGGCCAGCTGCTGCTCGCCGCGGGCGCCATGGTGCTCGTCGTCGCCGCCTGGGGCGTGCTGGTGCTGCCCGACGCGCTGGCCCGCCAGCACGCGGCGACGAAGGCGGGCACGCTGGCGCTGGCGCTGGTGTGCACGGGCGCGGCACTGCTCGCGGCGCAGGCCGCATGGACCTGGCGCCTCGTGCTGATCGTCGGCTTCCTGCTCGCGACGCTGCCGGTGGCCGCGCAGCTTCTGGCGCGCGCCGCCGTGCGCGAAGCCGGGCAGGAAGCGCAGGTCGACGCGGCGCGCCGGGTGCCCGAGGCCGGGGACGAGCGCTGAAGCTCCCCCGATGACGCCGCGCCCGTCAGCGCGCCGGCGGCTCGGGCGGCGCGTTCTCGACGAGCGCACGCACGCGCCGCCTGATCACCTGGTCGCGCCGCTGTTCGGCGCGCCAGTCGTCGCGCACGCCGCGCCACAGCGCCACGGCCAGCAGCACGATGACGAGCGTGAACGGCAGCGCGAAGACGATGGTTCCCGTCTGCACCGCCCGCACGCCGCCGGCCAGCAGCAGGCTGACCGCGATGCCGGCCACGAGCAGGCCCCAGACGACCTTCACCCGCGCCGGCGGGTTCTCCTCGCCGCCGGTGCTCATCATGCCGAGCACGAGCGTCGCCGAGTCGCCCGAGGTGACGAAGAACACGAGCACGAGCAGCGTCGCCGCGCCGCTCAGCAGCGGCGCCCAGGGCAGCGCGTCGAACAGCCTGAACAGCGCCGTCGACACGTCGGCCTTCACCGCCTCGGCCAGCGGCACGCCGCCCATGATCTCGAGGTGCAGCGCGGTGCCGCCGAAGACGGAGAACCAGACGAAGGCGGCCAGCGACGGCGCGAGCACGGTGCCGAGCACGAACTCGCGGATCGTGCGCCCGCGCGAGACGCGCGCGATGAACAGCCCGACGAACGGCGACCACGAGATCCACCACGCCCAGTAGAACACCGTCCAGCTGCCCACCCAGTCGCTGTCGCGGAACGGCGTCGTGCGCAGGCTCATGCGCACGAACTCGCTGAGGTAGCTGCCGAGCGTCGTCGTGAAGGTGTCGATGATCGCCACGGTCGGGCCGAGCACGAGGACCGCCAGCACGAGTGCGCCCGCGACCGCCAGGTTGGCGCTCGACAGCCACTTGATGCCGCGCGTGACGCCGGTGACGGCCGAGGCGATGAACAGCGCCGTCGTCACCGCGATGATGCCCACCTGCGACGCCGCCCCCAGCGGCAGCCCGGCGAGCGCGTGCAGGCCGCTGTTGATCTGCAGCGCGCCCATGCCCAGCGAGGCGGCGACGCCGAACGCCGTGGCGATGACGGCCAGCACGTTGACCGCCGGCGCCAGCGTGCGCAGCGCCGGCCACGGCAACGAGCCGATCGCCGTGCTCGCCAGCGCCGGGCCGCCGCGGCGGAACTGGAAGAACGCGATGGCCAGCGCGACGATCGCGTACACCGCCCACGGGTGCAGCCCCCAGTGGAAGAAGGCGTAGCGCATCGCGGCGCCGGCCGCCTCGGGCGTGCCGGCGACGATGCCCGGCGGCGGCGCGCCGTAGTGGAAGACGGGCTCGGCCACGCCCCAGAAGACCAGCCCGATGCCCATGCCGGCGGCGAACAGCATCGCGAACCAGGCGCCGACGGAGAACTCGGGCTCGTCGTCGTCGCCGCCCAGCCTGAGGCTGCCGTAGCGGCCGAAGGCCAGCAGCAGCGCCAGGACGACGAGGCCCAGCACGACCCACAGGTACAGCCAGCCGAAGTTCGTCGTGACGACGGCGAGCGCGGTGTCGAAGGCCCGGCCGAGGCTCGTGGGGGCGAGCACGCCCCACAGCACGACGACGACGATCACGGCGGCCGAGACGAGCAGCTGCATGGCGGGCTCCTTGCCGCCCCGCGCCACGGCCGGGCGCCTGCGGTCGGTCGCGCGCGCGGGGCGCGGCCGGTGAGCGCGGCGGCTGAGGGCGGAGGCTAAGGGCGGCGATTCTGCGGCATCGCCGCCGCCCGCGCGCCGGCCTGTCGCGCCCGCGCCGCGCGACCCGTCAGCGCCCGGCGGTCGCCGGCAGCGCGGATGCGGAGCGCGAGCCCGGGGCTGCCGCGGGCGTGGGCGGCGCCCGCGTCGATCGGCGGCGCGTGCCTCCCCTAGGC